>NZ_AP019782.1:3530000-3830000 GCF_019669985.1 Methylogaea oryzae | reverse complement strand
GCGCGATGGTGTTGCAGGTTTTCGATCAGGTCTTGCAAGGATTTCTCCAGGGATGGGGCTTCAGGTTGAATACAGGCCGCTGCGGCGCAGGGATTTTAACACCGCGTCCGGCAGCAAATAGCGCGGATCGCGGCCGGATCGCAGCAGTTCGCGGATGCGGGTGGCGGAAATGTCCAGCAGGGGCGTTTCCAGGAAGCAGATGCCGCCGGCCGGGGCGGCGCGCAGTCGGCCGGCTTCGCGGCGGTGGGCTTCCGCCAACAACGCCAGGTCGCCGGCCAACGGGGCGGACGGCCCGGGACGCCGCACCACCGCCAGATGGGCGAAATCCGTCAGCTCCCGCCAGCGGTGCCAGCGCGGCAAGCCGAGGAAAGCGTCCTGCCCCAGGATCAAGCACAGCGGCGCATCGCCCAGCTCGCCGCGCAGGGACGCCAGGGTGTCCACCATGTAGGACGGCCCGTCCCGCTCCAACTCGCGGGTGTCCACGGCGAAGCCCGGCATGTCCGCCACGGCCAGGCGCAGCAATTCCAGGCGCTGCTGCGGGCTGGCCCCCGGCGTGTCCCGGTGCGGCGGCTGGCGGCAGGGAATGAAGCGCACTTCGTCCAACCCCAGCGCTTCCTTCGCCTCCAGGGCGATGCGCAAATGGCCGTAGTGGATGGGGTCGAACGTGCCGCCGAGCAGGCCGATCATTGCGGGGCCTCACCGAAGCCGCATTGCAATACGGCCTTACCAATCGAAGTTTTCAGCTTCAATTGGTAAGGGCGCTGCATGCCGTACATGAATGTATACAGGCATGGCCTCAGGAGCGGATATGCCCATCCCCCAGCACCACGAACTTCTGCGTGGTCAGCCCTTCCAGGCCCACCGGGCCGCGCGCGTGCAGCTTGTCGGTGGAGATGCCGATTTCGGCGCCCAGGCCGTATTCGAAGCCGTCGGCGAAGCGGGTGGAGGCGTTGACCATCACCGAGCTGGAGTCCACTTCCCGCAGGAAGCGGCGGGCGCGGCTGTAGTCCTCGGTGACGATGCTCTCGGTATGGCGCGAGCTGTGGCGGTGGATGTGGTCCATGGCCTCGTCCAGATCCTGCACCACTTTCACGGCCAGGATGGGCGCCAGGTATTCCGTGTCCCAGTCTTCCTCGCCGGCGGCGAGGCAGCCCTCGACGATGGCGCAAGTCTGCGGGCAACCGCGCAGCTCCACGCCTTTTTCCCGGTACTTCTCCGCCAGTTGCGGCAGCAGCATGGGCGCGATGCGGCGGTGCACCAGCAGGGTCTCCATGGCGTTGCACACGCCGTAGCGGTGGCACTTGGCGTTGACCGCCACGGCGATGGCCTTGTCCATGTCGGCGTGGTCGTCGACGTAGACGTGGCAGTTGCCGTCCAGGTGCTTGATGACCGGGATGCGCGCGTCCTTGGCGATGCGCTCGATCAGGCCCTTGCCGCCGCGCGGGATGATGACGTCCACATAGCCTTCCAGGGTGATCAGCTCGCCCACGGCGGCGCGGTCGGTGGTTTCCACCACCAGCACGGCGTCGGCCGGCAACCCGGCTTGTTCCAGGCCGGCGCGCACCACGGCGGCGATGGCCTGGTTGCTGTGGATGGATTCCGAGCCACCGCGCAGGATGCAGGCGTTGCCCGACTTCAGGCACAGGGCCGCCGCGTCCACCGTCACATTGGGCCGTGATTCGTAAATGATGCCGATGACGCCCAGCGGCACGCGCATCTTGCCCACCTGGATGCCGGACGGGCGATAAGCCATATCGGTGATGGCGCCCACCGGGTCCGGCAGGGCGACGATTTCCTTCACGCCGTCGGCCATGGCCTGGATGCGCGCCGGCGTCAGCTCCAGGCGGTCCAGCATGGCGGCGTCCAAGCCGGCGGCGCGGCCGGCTTCCAGATCCTTGGCGTTGGCGGCGCGGATGGCCTCGCTTTGGCCGAGCAATCCGGCGGCGATGGCGTTGAGGGCGGCGTTTTTCTTGGCGGTTTCCGCGCGGCTCATGGCGCGGCCGGCGGCCACGGCGCGTTCGCCCAATTGGCGCATATAGGCGGCGATGTCGGTAGGTGCTTGGCTCATGGGATGTTCGTCCGATGGAAGTAAGGCTGCGCCGCGGCAAGCGGCGAGCGAATGTAGCAAGCGAGGCAGATTACTAGAGCGGACGGGGGATGGCAAAGGGCGCGGGCTAGCGACTTTCCGCCCACGGTGTTGAGAGTCGCCACTGCACCCAAGCGCCCGCCCATACCGCCAGAGGCAATTCAACGAATCCCCAGGCAACCGTGGTCGCCGCGATGGCCGCGGTGACGTAACCGGCCAGCAGCATTCCCCACTGCACCCAAGCCCACACAAGTAGCCATACGCAAAGACCGGACGCGATGCCGGAGCGGGTGGGGTATGAAAACTTAGGCCGGAAAATCCCCGCCAGCCATACGGAAAAAATGCCGAGGAGGAATAGCTTGAGCACGCCTTGCGCGGCAACGGCGGGGCTAGGTTGCGGAAGCGCTAATCGAGCGAATAGCTCGGCCCAATCGTCGGCGAGTATCCATAGGTTCAAGACCGCTTCCCCGGCGACAACCAGTAGTCCCGCGACGAGGCCGCCAACGACAAGAGGAAATGGTTTCATGTGGAATAGGATCGGAGGATTGCAGCCTAATATCCGGCGCGGCTTTGTTGCGCCGAGCCCTTAGCCCGAATTTTTAGCATTGGGCGGAAACACTCGCTGCCGTAGGGTACGCATGGCGTACCTTCAACGGCGATTAAGGTACGCGGTGCGTACCCTACATGGCTGCAATTATCCAATTAAGATGTCTTTCAAAAAAGCAAACTGGTGTAGGCAAATTGTATCAATCCTGGCTCGAAGTAGCTCATCACCACTGTCGTGCTTTCCGAGGCTGAGATAGTAGTTTTTTCCTTCATGCTTAGCGAAAATAAGCCATTCACCAGTGAGAGCCTCGTTGTTTATAAGACGCTCCCAATTGGACGCAGTGGCATCATGTGAAATTTGCGTTACATCAGCTTCCGTGAAATACCTCTCCTCGCCGGAGAGTTTTGCGTCTGCAATCTTTTGATTAACCCACGGAAGACCGAATTTGTCAATGCCTTTGCGGATATTTTGAGCCATGCTCGCTAACCCATCTTCAAGGTAGTGTTGATGCCAGAGCCCTTGAAGTGGTGGGTGCTTAAATTGGGTGGCTGCTTTTAATCCTCTAGCTGCCTCAACGCCCTCCAAAACCCGAATTTGGCTCACGACTTTTGCAGGATGGGGCATTCCAGATTTGGCGGCGGCAAATAGTTCGAGCAAGAGCAAAAAACTATATCTGCCCGAGACAACTGATTCGAGGCCAATTGCTTCAGAGAAAGATAGCAACTCTGAAGTGGCATCACTGCCATCACTGCGAGTTGCTATGAATCGTGGACTAGACATTGCCGGGACGTCCTAACGTAAAGCTAAGCGGGCGCGGCGCGATGACGTTTCCATTCAAAAGCCTTGTCCCCGCGCTCCGCTTGAGCGCCATGTTGGGCATCACGGCGTCTACTTCGGGCCGGTTCCAACAGGGAGGTCTTTCGCTAGTTTCTGTTGCAACTGTCGGTAAACCTCTTGGCTATTCTTGAGCTGATTTGACGTCTTGTTGCTCTCAAGATCATAGATTGCGACCTTTGCGTCCGCAGCAAGCTGCCGGTAGAACTGAGCTGAGTTACCGAAGCCAAGGCCACTATTTAACCCGATGATTAATCCATTGACGATGGCAAACGTGCCTGACAATTTGGAGTCCGACATCCACAGAGCTGCACCTGCACCCAGTGCAACAAATATAAGGCTTAGAATAACCAATCCGGCCCATATCCAATAGTTGGTAATGTGGTGGTCGTAGGCATACTTCTGAATGTCGGCCAGACGAGTAAGCAAGTCAGATATTGTTGAGTCCATATTCTAGTTTCCAGCTGGGTTCAGATTAGATTGGTCGCATGGTAAAGGGTTGTCAGTAACGCAATTGCGATGCCAAACAGTTGATTAAACATAATAGGATTTCTTATGCTAAACGGAATCTGGCATATCGGTGCTATACGGATTCCGTTTAGTATGCTCGTGCAAAGCGGAGTGTACCTATCGGGCAAAATCTTGTCTGTAAGCCCAGGCTTACAAACGCCATTTGCCGACATTGGCCTGATGCCTGTTGCTCGCAAGGTCGGTATGTCGGGCCTTCTTGCAGTGGTGGGGGCTCGGAAGGGCGGGTTTAGGCGAATGCCGTAACTCGACGAAAGCCGCGAAACGGCGGGGTATGCGAGGAAGCTAACACCTCCCTACCGCGGCAGGTTGTTAAAGCCCGGTCGGTACGACGGCGTTGCCGGCCAGGCCTAGGGCCAGGTGGAGCAGGCCGTCCCAGGGATCGTCCGGTTCCATGCCTTTGATGGCGCGGTCGGTGCGGGCGGCCAGTCGCAGCAGGTCGTGCAGGTGGTCGGCGGGCAGCCGGCGCAGGGCGCGCTGCAGCAGGGGTTTGCGTTTGTCGGGGGATTTGTGGCGGCGCAACTGGGCTTCGAAGCCTTCCGGGCCGGCGCCGTGCAGGGCCAGCAGCAGGCGGATGTCGCGGGCCAGGGCCCACAGGATCACCGGGGCGGCTTCGCCTTCGGCTTGCAGGCCGGCCAGCATGCGGACGATGCGCGCCGGCTGGCCGGCCAGCACGGCGTCGGTGAAGCCGAAGATGTCGTAGCGGGCGCGGTCGGCCACCGCTTCCAGGATGTCGTCGCTGCTCAAGCGGCTTGAGCCGTGCAGGGCGTGGAGCTTTTCCACCTCTTGCGCGGCGGCCAGCAGGTTGCCTTCCACCAGGGACGCCAGCAGTTGCACGCCGGCGCGGTCGGCGGCCAGGCCGCGTTTTTGCAGGCGCCGTTCGAGCCAGTCCAGCAGTTGCGGGCCTTCCAGCGGCCAAACCTGCACCACCGCGCCGATTTTGTCCAAATCGGCGAACCAGGCGGCTTTTTGTTCGGCCGGTTTGAGGCGGGGCAGGCTGATCAGCAGCAGGTTGTCGGCGCCGGCCCGCGCTGCGTAACGGGCCAGCGCCGCCGCGCCTTGTTTGTCGGGCGCGCCGTTCAGGCGCAGGTCGAGCACGTTGCGGTCGCCGAACAGGGGGGAGGAGTCCGTGGCTTCCAGCAAGCGGTTCCAGTCGAAGCCGCTGTCGGCGAAGAACACCTCCCGGCCGGTGTAGCCGGCCTGGCGGGCGGCGGCGCGCACGGCGTCGGCGGCTTCCTGGACTTGCAGCGGTTCGTCGCCGCTGATGACGT
The DNA here is from genome assembly GCF_019669985.1 of Methylogaea oryzae. Lineage (NCBI taxonomy): Bacteria > Pseudomonadati > Pseudomonadota > Gammaproteobacteria > Methylococcales > Methylococcaceae > Methylogaea > Methylogaea oryzae. The sequence goes on along the minus strand of NZ_AP019782.1, from coordinate 3,824,734 downwards.
AGGCCGGCAGCAGGCCTTTGCGCAGGGCGCCGTCCAGTTGTTCCGGCTTCAAGCGCATGGGGCGCTAGTCGGCGTTTTTGGCTTTGGCGTCGGCATCGGCCTTGATGCGGGATTCCGCCGGAGCGGCGGGCGCGGCGGCCGGGGTCGCCGCCGCCGGTTCCGCTTCGGCGGGCGGGTGCCTGCGCAACAAGAACGCCAGACGGCGCACCAGGGTATCGGCCGCTTCTTCCTGCATTTCCAGGCGCATCTGGGTTTCTTCTTCGGTCCTGCCCATGATGAGGAACTGGTCGTTGTATTGCTCGCGGCTGATCTTGAGTTTTTGAGACGGGTCGAGGATCTCGCCTTTGGCGTTCTTTATCTCGTAGGTCACGTTGTAACCCAGGTCGAATTCCCTGGCGATACCGCTGCGGTTGAGGCTGATGGGGCGAATGGTTTGCGCGATGGCGAGTTGTATCACCACGGAGTCGCTCGTGGCGCTGGTCTGCACCGTGGCGCCGGCGCGGCCGAACGCGGTGGTCAGCGCGTTCCATAACGGGTCGCTGGTCGACACGCCGAGGATGGCCACTTTGGTCGACCGCAACGGCGAGTTTTCGTCGCCGCGCAGATGGAAGCCGCAGCCGGCGAGGCAGGCGGCGATCAGGAGCGGGAGTAAGTAGCGAGTCATTGGGGGTTACGCCACGATGTTGACCAATTTGCCCGGCACGACGATGACTTTTTTCGGCGGCTTGCCTTCCAGGTGCTTTTGCACGTTGGCGTCGGCTAGCGCCGCCGCTTCCGCCGTCTCGCGACTGGCGTCCGGGGCCACGCTGATCTTGCCGCGCAGCTTGCCGTTCACCTGCACCACCAACTCGATGCTGTCCTGCACCAGGGCGGATTCGTCCACCGCCGGCCAGGTCGCCACCGCCACGTCTTCGGCGTGGCCCAGCGCCTGCCACAGCTTGCGGCAGATGTGCGGGATGATGGGCGCGAGCATCAGCACCACCAGCTCCAGCGCTTCCTGGCGCAGCGCCCGGCCTTGCTCGCCGGCGTCCTCGAAACGTCCCAGGGCGTTGAGCAGCTCCATGTTGGCGGCGATGGCGGTGTTGTAGGTGAGGCGGCGGGCGTAGTCGTCGGTCACTTTGCGCAGGGTTTCGTGCACCTGGCGGCGCAGGGCTTTTTGGCCTTCGTCCAGGGTGGACGTGTCCAGGGCCGGAGCCGCGCCCGCGCCCGCGCTGACGTGGCCGTGCACCTGTTTCCACAAGCGCTTGAGGAAGCGGAACGCGCCTTCAACGCCGCTGTCGGACCATTCCAGGGACTGGTCCGGCGGCGAGGCGAACATGGTGAACAGCCGTGCGGTGTCGGCGCCGTACTGGTCGATGAGGATTTGCGGGTCGACGCCGTTGTTCTTGGACTTGGACATCTTCTCCGTGCCGCCGATCAAGACCTCCTGGCCGTCGGCTTTGAGCGTGGCGCCCAGCGGCCGGCCGCGCTCGTCGGTTTTCACGTCCACTTCGGCCGGGTTGAAGTACTGCTTCTTGCCGCCGTCCGGTTCGCGGTAGAAAGTCGGCGCCACCACCATGCCCTGGGTGAGCAAATTGGTGAACGGCTCGTTGCAGTCCACCAGGCCGACGTCGCGCATCAGCTTGTGGAAGAAGCGCGAGTACAACAGGTGCAGGATGGCGTGCTCGATGCCGCCGATGTACTGGTCCACCGGCAGCCAATACTTGGCGCGCTCGTCCAGCATGGCGCCGGACTGGTCCGGGCAGGCGTAGCGGGCGTAGTACCAGGACGATTCCACGAAAGTGTCCATGGTGTCGGTTTCCCGCTCCGCCGCGCCGCCGCATTTCGGGCAAGTCGTTTCGTAGAACGACGGCATCTTCTTGATGGGGGAGCCGACGTCGATGGTGACGTCCTCCGGCAGCACCACCGGCAGCTGGTCTTCCGGCACCGGCACGTCGCCGCAATCGGGGCAGTGGATGATGGGAATCGGGCAACCCCAATAGCGCTGGCGGGAGATGCCCCAGTCGCGCAAGCGGAACTGGGTGCGCTTGGCGCCCAGGTTCTTGGCCGCAAGGTCGGACGCGATGGCGTCGAAGGCTTGCTGGAAGTCCAGGCCGTCGTAGGGGCCGGAGTTCACGCAGACCCCCTCTTTGCTGGCGTACCAAGCTTGCCAGTAATCGGTGGTGAACTCCGACTCTAGTTCGGCGGACATGGCTCCAAATTCAAGATCTGCCGGAGAGCGTGCGAGATGTGCCCGCGTAATCGCAGTCGCCTGCTGAACATGCGCGTCACTCCGGTGCGCGTCGATGACTTGCTTGATGGGAAGCTTGTATTTCTGGGCAAATTCGAAATCCCGCTCGTCGTGGGCCGGCACCGCCATCACCGCGCCTTCGCCGTAGCCCCACAGCACGTAGTTGGCCACCCACACCGGCAGCTTCTCGCCGTTCAAGGGATGGATCACGTAGCGGCCGGTGTCCATGCCTTTCTTTTCCATGGTGGCCAGGTCCGCTTCCGCCGTGCCGCCGCGCTTGCATTCTTCGATGAAGGCGGAAAGTTCCTCGTTGCCTTCGGCGGCGGCCAGGGCCAGCGGGTGTTCGGCGGCCACGGCCACATAAGTCGCGCCCATCAGGGTGTCGGGGCGGGTGGTGTAGACCTTCAACACCTCGTCGCTGTCATCGCTATAGGGGAAGTGCACTTCGCAGCCGTAGCTTTTGCCGATCCAGTTGCGCTGCATGGTGCGCACCTGTTCCGGCCAGCCGGGCAGGTTGTCCAATTCGCTCAGCAGTTCCTCGGCGTAGGCGGTGATGCGCATGAAATACATGGGGATGTCGCGCTTTTCCACCAGGGCGCCGGAGCGCCAGCCGCGGCCGTCGATCACCTGTTCGTTGGCCAGCACGGTGCAGTCCACCGGGTCCCAGTTGACCGGGGCAACTTTCTTATAGATGAGGCCTTTCTCGAACAGCTGGGTGAACAGCCACTGTTCCCAGCGGTAGTAATCGGGCTTGCAGGTGGCCAGCTCGCGGCTCCAGTCGATGGCCAGCCCCAGGCTCTGCAACTGGCCGCGCATGGTGTCGATGTTGGAATAGGTCCAGGCGGCCGGCGCCACCTTGTTCTGCATGGCGGCGTTTTCCGCCGGCAGGCCGAAAGCGTCCCAGCCCATGGGCTGCATGACGTTCTTGCCGCGCATGCGCTGGAAGCGGCTGATGACGTCGCCGATGGTGTAGTTGCGCACGTGGCCCATGTGCAGCCGGCCGGACGGATACGGGAACATGGACAGGCAGTAGAACTTTTCCTTGGCCGGATCTTCCACGGCGCGGAATACGCCGCTGCTGTCCCAGGCTTGTTGGGCTTCTTGTTCGACTTGTCGCGGGTGGTAGTGTTGTTCCATGTTCGAAAGCTGTCGCTGGCCGTGCCGCCGGGGCGGACGTTTGGTGATAGTGGATGAACCGCGCGGATACCGGGCAGGGTTCGTGGAATTGCGCCCCGGCTTGGCGCCGCCGGGCGGAGAACGTCGCGCGCTGGGCGCCCGACAGGGCCGGATCGGCCCGATTGCGCCGGATTATAGCGAAACGGCAACCCGTCCGCAGTAGCCATCGTCGGCGCCGATCGGGCGGCGGCCGCATCGCGGGCTTGACCTAGCAAATGAGAACGCTTAGCATTTGCACCATGAGCAACGATAAGCCTACGATAACAATGAAGAGCGGCGAATCGGCCGCCGAACCGCGCAGCGGCTTGCGGCGGCGGCTGAGCAGCGCCGAATTGTTCGGCGGCGCGCGGGAAGTCGTCATCGAACACGGCGGCGACGAGTACCGCCTGCGGGTCACCAGCAACGGCAAGTTGATACTGACCAAATAAGCCGCGCCCGTGCCGGGCCAACGGCACACCCCATAGCCAGCCACCCCGCCTTACGGCCCAGGTAGCAAGCCAACACAACTTGGTTTAACCGCTAACCGACCGTGAGGATGCGCCATGCGATTCCTATGCAATCCCGTTTTGGGTTTTGTCGCCAGCCCGCCGTTGCGCCCGTCGTTTTCCCTGTCGGCCGGGGGCAGGATTTTGTCCGTGCAAAAGCCGGCCGACCCTAGCCGAGCCGTCGAGCGGGGCGCCGGCTTGTTCATCGCCATCGCGCTGCATTTGGGCGCGCTGCTGCTGTGGCAGCGGCAAGCGCCGGAAGCCAAGGCGCCGGACGCCGCCCCGGCGGCCATCATGGCCGCCATCGTCGCGGCGCCGCGGCCGGCCGCAGCCGCGCCGAAAGCCGAGCCGCAACCGGCCCAGCCGCCCAAACCCATCGCCAAGCCGCTGCCGCCGGCGGCCAAAGCCAGCCCGGCGCGCAAGCCCGCGACCCCTCCCCCCGTCGCCATCGCGGGCGGCGACCAAACCGCGCCGGCCCCGTCGGCGGAATCCCAAGCCGCGCCGTCCGTTGCCGCAGCGTCGGCAGCCGCGTCCACCGCCAACGCAGCGCCCTTGTCGCCGCCCCGTTTCGACGCCGACTACCTCAACAATCCGGCGCCCGACTATCCGGAATTCGCCCGTCGCCAGGGTGTGCAAGGCCGCGTCGTGGTGCGGGTGCTGGTGCGTGCCGACGGTTCGGCGGAAAAAGCCGACGTGCGCACCTCCAGCGGCCATGGCGAGCTGGACGAGGCGGCGCTGGACGCCGTGCGGCGCTGGCGTTTCGTGCCGGCGCGGCGCGGCGAGGAGGCGGTGCCGGCCTCGGTGCTGGTGCCTATCGCATTTTCTTTGGAGGGATAACACCATGGAATCTACAGCAAGCGGCGGACTCGCCCACTTCCTCGCCCAGAGCGACGGCTTGGGCCTAAGCCTGTTCGCCATCCTGGCGGCCATGTCGGCCGCCGCCTGGTACTTGATCGCCGCCAAGGGCGTGCAAGCCTGGCTGGCGGGCCACCGCAGCCAAGCCTTCCTGGCCGCTTTCTGGGACTCGCCCTCCCTCGTTGCGGTGGAGCGGCATTTGCAGAGCCAGCCGCCGGCCGAGCCGTTTTCCCGCCTGGCGCAACACGCCATCGCCGCCGCCCGCCACCACGCGCGCCACGGCAGCGGCCGCCTCAACGAAGCCGGCTCGGCGGCGGAGTTCCTCACCCGCGCCATCCGCCGGGCCATCGAGGAGGAAACCGCCCGGCAGGAATGGGGCCTCACCGTGCTGGCCTCGGTCGGCAGCACCGCGCCCTTCGTCGGCTTGTTCGGCACCGTTTGGGGCGTCTACCACGCCTTGGTCAACATCGGCTTGAGCGGCCAGGCCAGCCTGGACAAGATCGCCGGTCCGGTGGGCGAAGCCTTGATCATGACCGGCGCCGGATTGGCGGTGGCGATTCCCGCCGTGCTGGCCTACAACGCCTTCAACCGTTCCAACCGCCTGCTGCTGGCGCGGCTGGACGGCTACGCCCACGACCTGTTCGCCTTTCTCGCCACCGGCAGCCATTTCGCCGCCGACGGGCGGGATGCGCCGACGGCCGACGGCGTCGCGGGAGCCGTGTGATGGCGTTCGGCGGCTTCGACCGGAACGGCGGCGGCAACCGGCCCCTGGGGGAAATCAACATGATCCCCCTCATCGACGTGATGCTGGTGCTGCTGGTGATTTTCATGATTACCGCGCCGCTCATGGAGCACGGCGTGAAGATCGACCTGCCCAAGGCGTCCAGCCAGCCCAACCCGGCCCCGCCGGAGCGCATCGCCCTGTCCATCGCCGCCGACGGCGGCCTGTACTGGAACGGCGAAGCGGTGGAGCGCGCCGCGCTGCGCGAGCGGCTGGCCGCGGCGGCGCAACGGCTGCCGCAGCCGGAGCTGCACCTGCGGGCCGACAAAGCCACGCCCTACCAGGCCGTGGCCGAAGCGCTGGCCGACGCCGCCAACGCCGGGGTGGGCCGCATCGGCTTCGTTTCCGCGCCAGAATCGCCGCCGAATCCGCAACCCTAAGCAAGACGCCGAGGAAATCGGCGCAGGCGGCGCCGTCCCGGCCGATGGCGCCCAGCCGCTGGAAGCCGCCGGCCGGGGCAACGTAAACCATGACGCCACCCAGCGTTCTCCGCCAGGCAGCCGATGACGACCAACCGAGTCCACTCTTAAGGGGAACACCATGTCCAAATACCATTCAATCGATTCGGAACCGACCAAAGCCAAATGGACGCTGGGTGCGTTTTTGCCGTTGGCCGCGGCGTTCAGCGTCGCGTCGTTGGCCGACCCGGCGCCCGCCGAAAGCCAGGAAGTGGTGTTGAAAGACGTCAAAGTCGCCGCCAAGCGAGACAAGAAAGCCAATGTCGTCAAAGGCTACCAGGCGAAAACCAACAGCACGGCGGTGAAGACCGATACCGCCTTGATCGACCTGCCCCAGTCCATCACCGTCATCACCCAGGACCTGATGAAGGATCAGGCCATGAAAAGCATCGCCGACACGATACGCTACGTGCCCGGCGTCGGCATCGCCCAGGGCGAAGGCAACCGGGATACGCCGATTTTCCGCGGCAACAGCTCCACGTCGGACATGTACGTCGACGGCATCCGCGACGACGTGCAATATTTCCGCGACCTGTACAACATCGAACGGGTCGACGTGCTGAAAGGCCCCAACGCCATGGTGTTCGGCCGCGGCGGCTCCGGCGGCTTGATCAACCGCGCCACCAAGCAGGCGGACTGGAACAACGTGCGCGAAATGAACTTCCAGGTGGGCTCGTTCGACAAATGGCGCTTGACCGGGGACTTCGACCAGGCGATCAACGACAGCGTCGCCGTGCGCCTGACCAGCATGTGGGAGGACTCCCGCAGCTACCGCGAGGGGTTCGACTCCGGACGCTGGGGCGTTAACCCGACCTTGGCCTGGAAGCTCAGCGATCAAACCAAGGTCACCCTGGGCTACGAGCACTACCAGGACGACCGAACCGCGGACCGGGGCGTTTCGTCGTTCAACGGCCGGCCGGCCCGCTCCGACGTTTCCACCTTCTTCGGCAGCCCGGACCGCAGCAAGGCCCAAGTGATGGTGGATTCCTTCAACGCCTTGCTGGAGCACGACTTCGGCGGCGGCACCGCGGTGCGCAACCGCACCCGCTACGCCATGTACGACAAGTTCTATCAGAACGTCTATCCGGGCGCGGTCAACGCCGCCGGCAACCAAGTCGCCATTTCGGCCTACAACAACGCCACCCAGCGCGACAATTTCTTCAACCAGACCGACCTGACGTTTTCGTTGGACACCGGGCCTTTCAAGCACAAATTCCTCACCGGCGCGGAATTCGGCCGCCAGGAAACCAGCAACTACCGGGAAACCGGCTACTTCACCGCCGTGGGGCGCAACGCCACCTCGGTCAACGTGCCTTTGGCGTATCCGCGCTACGAGGGGCCCGTCGCGTTCCGGCAAAGCGCCACGGACGCCGACAATCACGGCGTCGCCACAGTCATGGCCGGCTACATGCAGGACCAGGTCGAATTGAACAAGCACTGGCAGGCCATTTTCGGCGTGCGCTACGACCGCTTCGAAATGGATTTCCGCAATCGCCGCGACGGCCAGACGCTCGCCCCCAACGACAACCTGGTGTCGCCGCGCGGCGGCCTGGTGTTCAAGCCGTTCGACGACGCGTTGTCCCTGTACGCCAACTACAGCATCGCCTACGTGCCGCGGGCGGGCGAACAGCTGGGCTCCCTGTCGCTGACCAACGCCGCGCTGAAGCCGGAAGAGTTCAGGAACTACGAGCTGGGCGCGAAATGGGACATCCGCCCCGACCTGTCGGCCACCCTGGCGTTTTTCCAGCTGGACCGCCTCAACGCCCTGGCCACCGATCCCAACAATTCGGCCGTGTCGTTCCTGGTGGACGGCCAGCGCACCCGCGGCATCGAACTGGGGCTGAGCGGCAACATCACCGACGACTGGCGGGTGATCGGCGGTTACGCCTACCAAAACGGCGAAATCACCAAGAGCATGTCCTCCAGCGCCCTGGCCGGCGCCAAGCTGGCCCAGGTGCCGGAGCACAGCTTCTCCCTGTGGAATCGTTACGACATCACCTCGCAATGGGGCGTTGGCCTGGGCGCGATCTACCGCAGTAAGATGTACGCGGCCACCGACAATACCGTCACCCTGCCGGGCTTTGTCCGCTTCGACGCGGCGACCTATTACAAGGTCACCAAAAACGTCCAGCTGCAGGTGAATATCGAAAACCTGCTGGACAAGAAGTATTTCGCCTCCGCCAACAGCAACACCAACATCACGCCGGGCTCGCCCATCGCCGTGACGGCGGGCGTCAACGTGACGTTCTAAGGGGCGGCCGTTGCGGAGAAAAATCCAACCGTTGATGCATCATGCAAATAAAAAATCCTAGCGTTCCGCCGCAGCGCAAATCGGCCGGCGGCTATTTGTTCCTGCCGCAACGGCTGTCCCGCGGCGCTTTCCTCAAGTGGCTGCGCCGCATCCACGCCTGGTGCGGGCTGTGGGGCGCGGTGCTGGGGTTGCTGTTCGGCTTGACCGGCATCCTGCTCAACCACCGCACGGTGTTGCCCATCCACGCCGCGCAGTGGAACCGCAACAGCATCGAGCTGAGCCTGCCGCAACCGGCGCCGGCCGATGCGGACGCCCTCGGCCGCTGGCTGCAGCAGGCGCTGGAGCTCAAGCATCCGCCCCAGCGCGTTCGCGTCGAGCCGGCCAAGCCTTTGCCTTGGGGCGGCGGCAAGCTGACGCAGCCGGCCCGCTGGACGGTGAATTTCGCCGGCCCCGGCTACGGCGTCGAAGCCGAGTACTTCCTCGGCAACGCCACGGTGGGCGTCACCCGCCGCGACGGCAACGCCTTCGCCCTGCTGACCTCGCTGCACACCGGCATGGGCGCCGGGGTGGGCTGGGTGCTGCTGGCGGACAGCATCGCCGGCAGCCTCATCGTGCTGTCCCTCACCGGCACCCTGCTGTGGACGCGGATGCACGGCCGCCGCCTGCTGGCCGCCGGCCTGGCGCTCGGCTCCCTCGGCAGCGGCGTGTGGCTGGCTTTCGGCTAGGCGCCGCCGCCGCCCGCGCCCCATGTCCCCAGGGGAGTTGTGGTAAACTCGCGCAAGCTCCGTTCCACATTTCAGCAAAGAGGCACGTCTATGCGCCGGGTCGTTTTCAATCAAAAAGGTGGCGTCGGAAAATCCACCATCACGTGTAACCTGGCCGCCATCGGCGCCGCCGAAGGCGCCAAGACGCTGGTTATCGACTTGGACGTGCAGGGCAATTCCACCCAGTATTTGCTGGGCGGCAAAGTGGCCGACCCGGACGCCACCATCGCCAATTTCTTCAAGGACACCCTCAGCATCAACCCCTTCGCCAAGGCGCAAGGCAGCGGGCTGGACGCGCTGATCCTGGAAACGCCGTTCGAAAACCTCTACGTGCTGCCCTCCCACGCCGAGCTGGAACCCCTGCAAAGCCGTTTGGAAGGCCGCCACAAAATCTACAAGCTGCGCGAAGCCCTGGACGCCCTGTCCGGCTACGACCGCATCTATATCGACACGCCGCCGGTGCTGAATTTCTACAGCCGTTCCGCTTTGATCGCCGCCGAGCGCTGCCTGATCCCCTTCGATTGCGACGCTTTCTCCCGGGAAGCGCTGTATACCCTGATGGAAGCCTTGGCCGAAGTGAAGGCCGACCACAACCCGCAGCTGGACATCGAAGGCGTGGTGGTCAACCAGTTCCAAAGCCGCGCCCGCCTGCCCCAACAGCTGGTGGACGAGCTGGCCGCCGAAGGCCATCCCATGCTCAACTCGCGCATCTCGCCGTCGGTGAAAGTGCGCGAGTCCCACAGCATGGCGAAGCCGCTGATCTACAGTGAGCCCGGCCATAAGGTGACGGACGAGTTCCGCGCCCTGCACAAGGAACTGCATCCCTAAAAATCGGCCGTTTCGGCCGCGCGGACCATCCCGCCGCCCTCCCCTGGGGAGAGGGCGGCGGCGATAAGCCTCAGCTAGGCAAAAAGCGCTCGCTGAAAATCTGCTCCTCCCCCACGCCCAGCTCCCGCGCCGCCGTTTCGGCGAAATCGATCAGCGCCGGCGGGCCGCACAGGTAGATGTCCGGCGTGGTTTTCGCCTCGGCCAGGTCGCGGCGCAGGGCGTCCACCGGCGTGCCGGCGTATCCCTGCCAGGCGTCGCCGGGCTTCCAGACGCAAATCTCCACGCGCAGCTGCGGCAGCGCCGCTTTGAGCTCTTCCAGTTCGTCCAGGGCGAACAGCTCCTCCTCCCGATTGACGCCGAAAAACAGCCGCGCTTCGTGGGGTTCCTGCCATTCGGCCATGCGCCGCAGCATGGACAGCATGGGGGCGAGGCCCGTGCCGCCGGCGACGAACCAGCGCGGCCTGAGGCCGGTTTCCTCCAGGCCGAACGCGCCCTGCGGGCCGCGCACCATGAGTTTGTCCCCCGTCTTGGCCTGCTCCTTGAGGAAAGTGGAAAAACGGCCGTTGGGTTGCAGGCGGATGAGGAATTCCAGCCGGCCTTCCCAATTGCCGTTGTTGGCCAGGGAATAGGCCCGCTTCAGATCGCCGCCGGGCAGTTCCAGCTCCATGAACTGGCCCGGCTCGAACTGGGCGGCGCGGCTGTCGTCGGCGTCGGGCAACAACTGCAACACCAGCCGCACGGTGTTCTCGCCGATGGCGGCCAGTTCGGCGATTTCCGCTTCCCGGCGGGGAATGGCCTGGAACAGCACGCGGTTGTGGTCGAACGGCGCGGCGATGCTCAGGGCGCTGCGCGGATAGGTGCGGCACATGAGCAGGCTGCCGTGGCCGCCGTCTTTCGGCAGGGCGTCGGGGCTGTGCTCGCCCAGCAGGTAGTCGCCGGCGGTGGCGTGGGCGTGGCAAGCGCCGCAGCCGCCCTGCTTGCACTGGGACGGCAGGATGATGTCCACCGCGGCGGCGGCGTCGATGAGGTTCTGGTCTTCCGCGCAGTCGAAGCGGATCTGCTCGCCGTCGCGGGTGGTGAGTTCGATGGGGTAGGCGGTCATGCCTGGGGTCTCCTGGGAATGCCATTAAGTTAAGACGGCGTTTCCTGCCCCCTCTCCAGCGGGAGAGGGTTGGGGTGAGGGGGAAATAAAAAGCCGCGGCCTTTAAATCCCCTCACCCTAGCCCTCTCCCTGGGGGAGAGGGAACCCGGAGGGGCTTGAATCGGCTTCGGTTATTGAGCGCTCAAGCCGCCTGGCGCATCAGCGCCGCGTCGATGTCGGACTGGGCGTCGGTGATGGGCTGCAGGCCGAACTGGTCCACCAGGGCTTGCACCAGGGCCGGGGTGAGGAAGGCCGGCAGGGTCGGCCCGAGGCGGATGTTGCGTATCCCTAAGGACAGCAGGGTCAGCAGCACGGCGGCGGCTTTCTGCTCGAACCAGGAGACGATCAGGGACAAGGGCAGGTCGTTGACGCCGCATTCGAAAGCGCCGGCCAGGGCGGTGGCGATCTTGATGGCGGAATAGCTGTCGTTGCACTGGCCGATGTCCAAGAGGCGCGGAATGCCGCCGATGTCGCCGAAATCGTGCTGGTTGAAGCGGTACTTGTTGCAGCCCAGGGTGAGGATGACGCTGTCCTGGGGCGCTTTTTCGGCGAACTCCGTGTAGTAGTTGCGGCCCGGTGCGGCGCCGTCGCAGCCGCCGATGAGGAAGAAGTGGCGGATGGCGCCGGCCTTCACCGCGTCGATGACTTTGTCGGCCACGCCCAGCACCGCATCGTGGCCGAAGCCGACGGTGATGGTCTTTTCAGCGACGTCTTCCTTGAAGCCGGGCAGCGCCTTGGCCGCTTCGATGACCGGGGCGAAATTGCCGTCGGCGATGTGGCGCACGCCGGGCCAGCCCACCGGTCCCGCGGTGAAGATGCGCTGGCGGTACTGCGGGCGCGGCTCGATGATGCAGTTGGAGGTCATCAGGATGGCGCCGGGGAAGTCGGCGAATTCGGTCTGCTGGTCCTGCCAAGCGCCGCCGTAGTTGCCGGCCAGGTGCGGATAGGCCTTGAGCTTGGGATAGCCGTGGGCCGGCAGCATTTCGCCGTGGGTGTAGATGTTGATGCCGGTGTCTTTGGTTTGCTCCAGCAGGTTGACCAGGTCTTTCAGGTCGTGGCCGCTGACCAGGATGGCCTTGCCCTTGACCGGCGTCACCCGCACGGCGGACGGTTCGGGCGCGCCGAAAGTGCCGGTGTTGGCGCCGTCCAGCATCTCCATCACTTGCAAGTTGAGCTGGCCCAAGGCCATGGCCCGCTCCAGCAAAGCATTCATGTCGGCCGGGTTGGTGGCGAGGAAGTCCAGGGCGCTTTCCACGCCGGCGTAGACGGCGTCGCTCTCGCCGCCCAGCACGTGGGCGTGGTGGGCGTAGGCGCACACGCCCTTGAGGCCGTAAAGTATCAGCGAGCGCAGGCCGACGATGTCCTCGCCCACCTGTTCCAGACCGGCCTTGATGCCCACTTCGGTGGCTTGCATCAGCAAGCCGTCCATGTCCGCCGCCGGTTGCCAGTCGGCCGCGCCGGTCAGCGTTTCCGGCGTCAGCCCCTGGGCGCGGGCGGCTTCCTCGTAACGCGCCTTGACCCGGTCGCGCACCTGGGCCGCCTGCTGCAGCAGGGTGACGAAGCGGGTGGCGTTGAAGTTGACGTTGGTCAGGGTGGTGAACAGGGCGTACAGCACGAAACCGCCCGCTTCGTTGTCCGGCGCGCCTAGGGCGCGGGCGCGGGCGGCGTACTGGGCAATGCCTTTGGCGGCGTGGACCAGCAGATCCTGCAAGTCGGAAGTGACGGCGTCCTTGCCGCAGTTGCCCTTGGCGGACGAGCAGCCGTCGCCGTTGGCGGAGCGTTGGGTTTGTTCACATTGGTAGCAAAACATCGCGGCAATCTCCTAGTGCGTTGGTGGGGAGTGCGCGCATGTTAGCGAGGGGAGCGGACGGCTTTCCTTGATCCTAATCAAGAAGAGGCGCGATTCGAGTGTGTTAGCTTAGCCGGCGAAAGGAGGCCGCCATGCAGCAAGACAAACCCGCTAAAGACCAGATTCAACAACAGCTCGCCCGCTTGCCCCTGTTCGCCGCCCTGGACGCGGAACAACTGGCCGGCATCACCGCCGGCGTCCACGCCAAGCCGCTGCCCAAGGGCGGCACCTTGTTCCACAAGGGCGATCCCTGCCGCGGCTTTTACGTGGTGCTGTCCGGCCAGATGAAGCTGGCGTTCCGCTCGCCCCAGGGCGACGAGAAAGTGGTGGAAATCATCAGCCCCAACCAAAGCTTCGGCGAAGCGGTGATGTTCCTCGACCGGCCCTACCCGGTTTACGCCGAAGCCTTGATCGACAGCCAATTGGCGCATATTCCCAGCGGCCCCATTTTCGCCATGCTGGAGCGGGACCATTCCTTCGCCCGCAAAATGCTGGCCGGATTGTCCATTCGCCTGCACGGCCTGATCCAGGACGTGGAGGCCTATTCCCTGCATTCCAGCGCCCAGCGGGTCATCGGTTACTTGCTGGAGCAATGCGCCGAGGAGGGCGACGGCCAGGCGGAATTGTCCCTGCCCACTTCCAAGCAGGTGGTCGCTTCGCACCTCAACCTGAAGCCGGAAACTCTGTCGCGCATTTTTCACGATCTGGCCGAAGCCGGCTTGATCACCGTCTCCGGAAAACAAATCACCATCCACGATTTGCGCCGCCTGCGCGAGTTCGGCTTGTAACGGCGCGGGATGCGGCCTAGGCGGAGGGCGCGGCCGCCGTCAACGCCCGTGCGATGCGTTCCAGGCTCGCCAAGGCCGCTTGCGGCGTCCGGCCATGGGACGATTCCAGCTGCGCCTTGACGATGGCGCCGTCCACCGCCACCGCCACGGCGTCCGCGACGGCTTGGCGGTCGGGGGATTCCGGCAGCAGTTCCAGGATGGCGCGCATCATGTCGTCCTTGTGGCGGCGGGAAATGTCGGCCACGTCGGGCAAGACCCCGCCCAGCTCCGCCACGCTGTTGATGAAGGCGCAGCCACGGAAGATCGGGTTTTGGAACCATTCCGCCAGCGCCGGCGCCAGGGGCGCCAGGCCGCCGCCGGGCGTCGCCCCGTGGCGCAGCAACGCCGCGCCGAACCAGTCCATCCAGCGCCGGTGCCGGTATTCCAGGAAAGCCCGGATCAAATCGTTTTTGCTGGGGAAATGCCGGTAGAAAGTCGTCTTGGTCACGCCCGATTCGGCGATGACCCGGTCGATGCCGGTGGCGCGAATGCCGTCGCGGTAGAACAGGTCGTGGGCGGTGAGCAGGATGCGTTCGCGCGCGGAGCGAGTCGCGGAGTCGGCGGGGTCGGAAGCGTTCATGGGGTCATTGTAGACAGCTCTGTCTACGTCCGCTATAGTCCATGACGTAGACAGACTTGTCTACGGCGCGAGCCGCCGTCAAACCTTAGCCGGAGAACGACCATGGAAACCAAACCGCCGCTGCCTCCTTTCACGCCCGAGACCGCCGCGCAAAAAGTGCGCATGGCGGAAGACGCCTGGAATTCCCGCGACCCCGACCGGGTGGCGATGGTCTATACGGAAGACACCCGCTGGCGCAATCGCGGCGAGTTTCCCGTGGGACGGGAGGCCGTGCGCGCTTTCCTGCAACGCAAATGGGCCAAGGAGCTGGACTACCGGCTCATCAAGGAGCTGTGGGCGACATCCGGCAATCGCATCGCCGTGCGCTTCGCCTACGAGTGGCACGACGATTCCGGCCACTGGTTCCGCAGCTACGGCAACGAAAACTGGGAGTTCAACGAGTTCGGCCTGATGCAGCGGCGCTACGCCAGCATCAACGACTTGCCGATCGAGGAAGGGGAAAGGCTGTTCCGTTGGCCTTTGGGGCGCCGTCCCGACGATCACCCCGGCTTGAGCGAACTGGGGCTTTGAGCCGGCGCCGGCCGGTGTCAGCCCACGCGCTCCATGTCGCTGTAAAACACGTTTTCCATGCCGCCGGCGCGGAGCGTCTCCTTGACCACCCGTCCGACGTAAGAGGCTTCCTGGGTGGCCGACATGGCGGGCCGGCGGCCGTCTTCGCCCGCAGGCAGGAATTTTTCGATGATGGGCACGATGCTGCCGGCGAACTCCCCTTCCGACAGGGGAATCAGGGTTCCCGTCGACATGTGGAAGTCCGGCAGCGGCAAGAGCCTGCCGACCAGGATCGTGCCGACCGTGCCGGTTTCCGCGATGCCGAGATCAACCAGCTCCAGGGTGTCGCCGCGCACCAGGTCCAGCAGCACGGCGCCTTGCCGCGGCGTGATGCTTACGATGCGGAACGCCGAAAAACGGGACTGGAGCATGGCTTGCAACAGCGTCATGTCCAAGGAGTCCGCCGCGGGCGGGGATTGCTCGAGAAAGCGTTCGATGACGTTCTTGTTGCCGCGCCGGTAGTGGTACAGGCAATAGTCGTACAGCACTGCGATTTCGTCGTCGTTGTTCAGGATCAACGTACCCGCCTTGAAAAGGCCGAGTTTTTTGCCGAATTCGGGCACCGCGTCCTTGGGCAGCCGTTTGGCGAGCGCCATGTTGAGATCGCGTCCCGCCCGCCGCATGCGTTTGTAGCTATCCAGCCGGCCGTCGTCGGCGGCGGAACGTTTGAAGAAAAAAGGCCATTTCATAACGGAAAACCCTGGTTCAGGACAGTCGGACTGGTTCATCCACGGGACGCGGCGCGCGCCCGCATCGCTCAACCCCGCGCCGCATCGTCGCGCGGGGGCTGCACACTATAAACCACTGGGCCGATAACGGCGTTTCCGGCGGCGTGCCGCCGAATTTCGGCGCCGGCCGTGCCGCAACCTGCCCAGGGGATAGGGTAGGATTTAAAATAACGCCGAAATTAAGGAGGGCCGATCATGGCTTTAGTGTCGTTGCGACAACTTTTAGATTACGCCGCCGAGCAGGGCTTTGCGGTTCCCGCGTTCAACGTGAGCAACATGGAGCAGGTCCAGGCCATCATGCAAGCGGCCGACGCCTGCGACAGCCCGGTGATTATGCAAGGCTCGGCCGGCGCGAATCGCTATGCCGGCGAGGTATTCCTCCGCCACCTGATCCTCGCCGCCGTCGAGCAATACCCGCATATTCCCCTGGTCATGCACCGCGACCACGCGCCCTCGCCGGCCGTGTGCGCGCAAGCCATCCAATCGGGATTCAGCTCGGTGATGATGGACGGTTCGTTGCTGGAGGACATGAAAACGCCCGCTTCCTTCGAATACAACGTGGCGGTGACCCGCACCGTGGTGAACATGGCTCACGCTTGCGGCGTATCCGTCGAAGGCGAAATCGGCTGCCTGGGTTCGCTGGAAAACCGCCAGGATGCCGACCACAGCCGCTTGCTGACCGATCCCGACGAAGCGGTGGAATTCGTCAAGCAAACCCAAGTCGACGCCTTGGCGGTGGCCATCGGCACCAGCCACGGCGCCTATAAGTTCAGCAAGCCGCCCACCGGCGAAGTGCTGGTCATCGACCGTTTGAAGGCTTTGCAGCAACGCTTGCCCAACACCCACTTCGTCATGCACGGCTCCAGCTCGGTGCCGCAGGAGTGGCTGCAAGTCATCAACCAATACGGCGGCGAAATTCCCGAGACCTACGGCGTGCCGGTCGAGGAAATCGTCGAAGGAATCAAATACGGCGTGCGCAAGGTCAACATCGACACCGACCTGCGCATGGCCTCCACCGGTGCCATGCGGCGCTTTTTGGCGCAGCCGGAAAATGCCTCGGAATTGGACGCCCGCAAGACCTATCAAGCGGCCCGAGACGCCATGCAGGCGCTTTGCCGCACGCGCTACGAAGCTTTCGGTTCCGCCGGGCACGCCGGCAAGATCAAGGCGATTCCGTTGAGCGGCATGGCGAAACGTTATCGGTAGACGACGGCCTTGCGCCGCATGGCGGACGGGATCGCGTTTCCGTTCGGCGCCCCGTCGATTGCGGCACGGATCTCCCCGGCGCCGGTTTCTGAACCAACACCGTCCCCGCAAAAAGGGCCGCAGCCAGCCAGGGTACGCATCCCCTGCCGCCGATCGGCGCGGAAGGCGCGCCTAAGTCCCTTCTGGATTATGCGGCGGCGCGGCGTTCGCGCCGCCGCCCAGCGCCTTGTACACGGCGATCAAATTCGTCGACGCTTCCGCTTCCGAACGCGCCAGTTCGATGTCGGCGGCGTAAAGGTCGCGCTGGGCGTCCAGCACGTCCAGGAACGAGGCCACCCCTTCGGTGTAGCGCCGTTGCGCCAGCCGCAGCGATTCGCGCAAATCCGCCGTCGAGAGGGCCAGGGTTTGGCGACGGACTTCTTCCTTGAGGTAGCGGGTCATGGCGGTTTCGGTTTCCCGCAGGGCGTCCAGCACGGCTTTTTCGTAGGCCAAGTAGGCTTCCTGCTGCTTGGCTTCGGCCAGGTCGATGCCGGCGCGGATGCGGCCGAAGTTGAGCAGCGGCTGCATGAAATTGGCGGCGGTGCCGTAGGAGAAGGCGGCCGATTTGAACAGGGATTCGATGTCGGTGTTGCGCAGGCCGAGGAAGGCGGACAGGGACACTTTCGGGAACAGTTCGGCGGTGGCGGCGCCTTGCATGGCGGTGGCGGCGGCGAGGCGGCGCTCGGCGATGCGGATGTCCGGGCGGCGGCCGATGGTTTCCGCCGGCGAGGCGAGTATGTCCCTGCCCTGGGCCACCGGCACGGCGGCCGGCGCTTCCAGCTCGGCCGCCAGGGCGCCGGGTGGCTTGCCCAGCAGCAGTTCCAGCTGCCGCTGGGCGGCGATCAGCTGGGCTTCCAGGGCGGGCAGCCGCGCTTCGGTGCCTTCCGTCTGCGCCCGCGCCCGCACCACGTCGTGGCGAGTGCCGACGCCTTCATTGAAGAGTTTTTCCGTCAGTTTCAGCGTGTGCCGCTGCGCTTCCAGGTTGGCGCGGGTGATGCGCAGCTGGTTCTGCAGGCTACGGTAGTCGATGTAGCCGCGCGCCAAGTCCGCGCTCAGCGTCACCAGCGCTTGGGCGTAGTCCTCCGTGGCCGCGTCCAGCTCGGCGGAGGCCGCCTCCAGGCGGCGTTGCTGGCGGCCGAACAGGTCGATTTCCCACAGGGCGTCGAAGCCCAGTTCGAACAGGTTGAATTTGAGGCCGGGCGCGAAGCCGGGGAATGGGTTTACGTTGCGCTGGGCGTCCGCCGCCACGTCGACCTTGGGGAAGAGTTCCGCGCGGGTGCCGCGGCGTTCGGCGCGCGCCTGGCCGACGCGGGCCAGGGCCATCTTCAGGTCGAGGTTGCCGGTCAAGGCTAGGTCCATCAGCCGGTTCAGCCGGGTGTCGCCGAAACGCTTCCACCAGTCCTTCAAGGATTCCCGCTCGACCGGCCGCAATGCGTCGGCTGCTTGCAGGTCGGCTTGCCAGCGGTCTGGAACGCTGGCCGCGGGTTCCCGGTAATCGGGGCCGACGGTGCAGCCGGCCAGGCCGCACAGCAGCAGCAAGTAGCCGGCTTCAGGCCGCATAACCGTGTCCTTTGAGGAACAGATCGACGGCGGCGTCGACCAGCCGTTCTTTTTCCGCCTCGCTCAAGGCCGGCTGCAACCCCATCAGGCAGCGGAAGTGTTCGTCGCCTTTCAGCATGCTCGTCAGCAGCCGGCTCGAGGTGGCCACGTCGGGGATGCGCAGGGCGCCGCTTTCATGCAGCTCGGTAAGGTAGGACGACAGCCGGTGCAGTATGGGGTCGGCGCTGGCGCGGTAGACCAGCGTTCCCAGGTCGGGAAACTTCGGTTGTTCGGCGACGATCATGCGGTAGAGGCTCAAGGCTTCTTCCGCGTAGACGAGATCGACGAAGGAGCGGGCGACGGCTTTCAGGCCGGACAGCGCATCCGGCTGCTCGGCCTGGGCGCGAGAGAGGGTGCCGAGCAGGGCCTCGCATTGGCCGGCGACCACGGCGGCGAACAGTTCCTGCTTGCCCTTGAAGTGGCTGTAGAGCGTGGGCTTGGACACCGGCGCGGCCTCGGCGATGGCTTCCATGCTGGCGCCGCTGTAGCCGTGGGCGATGAATACGCGCTTGGCCGCGTCCAGTATGGCCGCGCGCTTGGGGGTGGGGACTGTGCTCATGGGATCGCTGGATCGTATCGGGTTGCGCCGAGGGGGCATTGGTGATTAGACTAAACTACACCGTTTAGTAAGGCAACCGAACCCCATGCGTCTTTCCGTGCCTCCCAAGGCCATTCTTGGACTTCTCTCCGTGACCGCCGCTATAGGCGCGGGCGTGGCCTATTGGCTGACGGCCGTGCGTCCCTTCGAGAGCACCGACAACGCCTACCTGAAGGCGCATATGAGCCTGATCAGCCCGAAGGAGAGCGGTTATGTGAAGGAGGTGCTGTTCGAGGACAACCAGCGGGTGCGGCCGGGCGATCTCCTGGTGGTGATCGACGACCACGATTTCCAGGCCAGGGTGGCCCAGGCCGAGGCGCAGGTGCTGGCGGAAACGGCGCGTATCCGCACTTTGGAAACCGACAAGCATTCCCAGGACGCCAAAATTCGCCAGGAAGAGGCCAATATCCGCGCCGCGGACGCCGATCTGGAAAAAGCGGCCAGGGACTTGAAGCGCTTCGGCAATCTGGCGGCGGACGGGGCGGTATCGGCGCAAACCCGCGACGCGGCCGATTCCGCCCATAAGCAGGCCAGCGCCCAGCGGGAGAAAACCCGCTCGGCGCGCCAGGAGGAGGAAAGCCGCTTGGCTTCCCTGGACGCGCAAATCGGCGAGTCCCAAGCCCGCCTGAAGATGGCCGAGGCCGCGTTGGAGCTGGCCCGCATCGACCTGGCCAACACCCGCATCGTCGCGCCCATGGCCGGGGTGTTGGGCAACCGCAGCGTGCAGGTCGGGCAGCTGGTGCAGCCCGGCAGCGTCCTGGCCTATTTGATTCCCGCCGAGGGGGTGTTCGTTGAGGCTAATTTCAAGGAAACCCAGATCGCGCGCATGCAGCCGGGGCAGCCGGTGGATATTCGCGTCGACGCTTATCCCGACAGCCGCTTCGAAGGCGTGGTGGACAGTTTCGCGCCGGCTTCCGGCGCCGAATTCAGCCTGTTGCCGCCGGAAAACGCCAGCGGCAATTTCACCAAAATCGTGCGGCGGGTGCCGGCGAAGATCCTCTTCCGGTCCGGCGCCGACCTGAGCCGCTTGCGGCCCGGGCTGTCGGCGCTGGTCAAAGTTCGCGTGCAGTAGCGCGGCATGGCGGTGGCTTCTCCAACCACAGGCCCCGGCGACGGCGCGGCGGCCGAAAGGCGGCTCACCCCGCAGCAATGGCTGGGATTTTTCGCCATGGTGCTGGGGGTCTTCATGGCGATCTTGGACATCCAAATCGTCGCCAGCTCCCTGGAGCAGATCCAGGCGGGGTTGTCGGCGACGCGGGACGAAATCACTTGGGTGCAGACCGCCTATCTGGTGGCGGAAGTGGTCGTCATTCCCCTGTCCGGCTGGCTGGCGCGGGCCTTTTCCACGCGCATCCTGTTCGTGCTGGCCTGCGGCGGCTTTACCTTGATGAGCTTGTTGTGCGTGCTGGCCTGGAACCTGCCGTCCATGGTGGCGTTCCGCGCCTTCCAGGGCGTGTTCGGCGGCGCGATGATACCGACCGTCATGGCGGTGATTTACACGCTGTTCCCGGCGCGCTTGCAGCCGACCATGACCGTCGTGGTCGGCGTGGTGGTCATGGTCGCGCCCACCGTGGGGCCGGTATTGGGCGGCTATCTCACCGAGGTGGTGTCCTGGAAAGCGCTGTTTCTCATCAACCTGTTGCCGGGGTTGCTGGCCTGTTTGGCGATTTGGCGCTTCGTGCGGGTGGACGAGCCCGACTGGGCGTTGCTGGAGAAGATCGATTTTCTCGGCATCCTCTACATCGTCGCCTTTCTCGGCAGCATGCAGTTCGTGTTGGAGGAGGGCGTGCGCGAACAATGGTTCGAGAGCCGGGAGATAGTGTTTTTCAGCCTGGCCGCCCTGGTCTCCGGCATCGCCATGTTCCATCGGGAACTCACCATCGGCCATCCCATCGTGGATCTGTGGGCTTTCCGCAACCGCAACTTCGCCGTGGGCTGCCTGTTCAGCTTCATACTCGGCATCGGTTCGTTCACGCTGATGTACCTGATGCCGGTGTACCTGGCCAGCGTCAAGGGGCTGAACAGCCTGCAGATTGGCCAGTACGTCATGGTCACCGGCGCGTTCCAGTTCATTTCGGCCTTCGTCGCCGGCCCGCTGGCCCAGCGCCTGGATTCGCGCCTAATCTTGGCCCTGGGGCTGACGGGGTTCGCCACGGGAAGCTGGATGAACGGAAGCCTGTCCCACGAGTCCGGCTACTGGGAGTTCTTCTGGCCGCAAGCGCTGCGGGGCTTTTCCCTCATGTTCTGTTTCCTGCCGATCAATTCCCTGGCCTTGGGCAGCTTGCCGCCGGAGGAGGTGAAAAATGCCAGCGGGCTGTACAACCTGATGCGCAACCTGGGCGGGGCCATCGGTTTGGCGGTGGCCAATACCCTGATGATCCAGTTGAACAAGGAACACTACGCGATGTTGCGCGAATCGGTGACGCCCGGTTCGCCCCAGGCGCAATCCCTGCTGGCCGCCTTGCAGGAACGCTTGGCCGCGGCCGGCCTGCCGAACGGCGAGTCGGCCGCGCTGAAGCAGCTTTATGGCTTGGTGCTGCGGGAAGCCGAGGTGCTCACGCTCAA
Source organism: Methylogaea oryzae (assembly GCF_019669985.1). NCBI lineage: Bacteria > Pseudomonadati > Pseudomonadota > Gammaproteobacteria > Methylococcales > Methylococcaceae > Methylogaea > Methylogaea oryzae. The sequence continues at coordinate 3,803,165 of NZ_AP019782.1, read as the reverse complement.
TACCCTGTTCCACATCCTCGGCCTGATTTTTTTCCTGGCGCTGCTGCTGACGCCCTGGGTAAGCAAAACCGCTGCTGCCGCCGACGCCGGCGGCGGGCATTAAGCGGCTAGAGCCGCGCCAGCAGCATGGCGAAGGCGGCGCGTACCGAAGGGAACGATAAGTCGGCGGGATCCACGTCGCGGGGATCCATCAGGCGGAATTCGGCCACATCGTCGTGGGGGCGGATTTTGCTGATGTCGTCGGCCCGGCAGGTGTAGAAGATATCGGTGACTTTGTAGGTCACGCCGGAGAACAGATATTCGTTGGGGGACGAGCCCAGGTAGGCCACGTCCGTGACTTCGATTTGCAGCTCCTCGAAAATTTCCCGCCGCAGGCCTTCGTCCGCCGCCTCGTCGAACTCCACGAAACCGCCGGGCAAATCCAGCTTGCCCTTTTGCGGCTCCTCTCCCCGCACCGCCACGATGATTTTGTCGCCGTGGAAAATGAAGCCGCCCACGGCGGTGGCGCTGTTGATGAAGTAGCGGAAGCCGCAGGCGGGGCAGTTGAGGGAGCGCACTTGGCGGACTTGCAGGCCCTCTTGGCCGCACTGGGGGCAAAAACGGAACAACTGCAGGGGGTCGGTCGGTTTGGCTGGCTGGGTCATGGCGATGGATTGGGTTGATGGCCGGTGTGGCGAAGGAATTTCGCGACGCCACAGTAGTGCAAAACCGTCGCCGCGCCAAGCGTGGCCCAAAGCGCCGCCGCTGTCGTACAATCGGCCGGGCCTTGCCCGAACAGGCCCTCTCCCCTTTCAGCGATAAAGCCGGCCCGCCATGATCCCTTACCGAGACAATATATCCTGCCGGTATACGCCGTGGATGACCTGGACCTTGATCGGGCTCAACACGGCGGTGTTCCTGGGCACCCAGTTTTTGCTGGACGAGCCCCAGCGCAACGTGTTTTTCCAGCTGTACGGCCTGGTGCCCGGCCGCTACACCCACCCGGACTGGGCCGCCCTGGCGGGATTTCCGCCCAACGACTTCAGCCCGTTCCTCGTCAGCCTGTTCGTGCACAGCAGCTGGCTGCATCTGGTGCTGAACATGTGGCTGCTGTGGATTTTCGGCGACAACGTGGAAGACCGCATGGGCGGCGCCCGCTTTGTGGCGTTCTACATTGCCTGCGGCCTGCTGGCCAGCGCCATGCACATCGTTTTCAACGCCAGCTCCGCCATCCCCACGGTGGGCGCCTCGGGCGCCATCGCCGGCATCATGGGGGCGTTCTATTTCCTCTATCCCAACGCCCGCATCGTGCTGTGGTTCCCCATTTTCCTGCTGCCGCTGTTCGCCGAAATCCCCGCCATCGCTTTCGTCGGCCTGTGGGTGATCATCCAGCTCTACAAAGCCACCACCTTCGACCCCATGGCCCAGCCCTATGCCGACGTGGCCTGGTGGGGGCACATAGGCGGCTTCGTGGCGGGCATGCTGCTGCACCGATTGTTCTTGTCGGCGGAACGAAACCGCTGAGCATGGCGCATCGACCCCATCCGTCCGAGCGCGTGCCGCACGGCTGCGACCGCGACCTGTTCCTCGCCGAACTGCACGCCTTCCTGCCGGAGAACTGCGTCCTGCATCGGCAGGAAGACCTGCGCGTGTACGAATGCGACGGCCTGTCCGCCTACACCCGGCTGCCCTGGCTGGCGGTGTTGCCGGAAACCGTGGAGCAGGCGCAAACGCTGTTGCGGCTGTGCCACGCCAACGGCGTGCCGGTGGTGGCGCGCGGCGCCGGCACCGGCCTGGCCGGCGGCGCCCTGCCGTTGGACAACGGCGTGCTGCTGGTGCTGTCCAAGCTCAACCGCATTTTGGCAATCGACCCCGCCAACCGCACCGCCCGCGTCCAGCCCGGCGTGCGCAATCTGGCGATTTCCGAAGCGGCCGCGCCCTTCGGGCTTTACTACGCGCCGGACCCGTCCTCGCAAATCGCCTGCACCATCGGCGGCAACATCGCCGAGAACTCCGGCGGCGTGCACTGCCTGAAATACGGCCTCACCGTGCACAACGTCCAGCAAGTGAAAATGCTGACTATGGACGGCGAATTGCTGACCCTGGGCGGCAGCGGCCTGGACGGCCCAGGCTACGACCTGCCGGCCCTGGCCATGGGCTCGGAAGGCATGCTGGGCGTGGTGGTGGAAGCCACCGTGCGGCTACTGCCCAAACCGCCCGCGGTGCAGACGCTGTTGGCGGCTTTCGCCAGCGAGGAACAGGCCGGCCACGCCGTGGCGGCGGTGATTTCCGCCGGCCTCATCCCCGCCGGGCTGGAAATGATGGACAACCTGTCCATCCGCGCCACCGAGGCCTTCGTCCACGCCGGCTATCCGGTGGAAGCCGGCGCCATCTTGCTGTGCGAGCTGGACGGCACGGAGGAACAGGTTGCGGCGGAAACCGAGCGGGCGCGGCGGATTTTGCAGCAAGCCGGCGCGACGGAAGTGCGGCTGGCCGCCGGTGCCGAACAGCGCCAGCGCTTCTGGGCCGGCCGTAAGTCGGCCTTCCCGGCGGTGGGCCGGCTGTCGCCCGACTATTACTGCATGGACGGCACCATTCCCCGCAAGCGCCTAGCGGAGGTGCTTGGCCGCATCGCCGAGCTTTCCAAGCAATTCGGCCTGCGGGTAGCCAACGTCTTCCACGCCGGCGACGGCAATCTGCACCCGCTGATCTTCTACGACGCCAATCGGCCGGGCGACCTGGACAAGGCGGAAGACCTGGGCGGCCAGATTTTGGAAGCCTGCGTCGCCGCCGGCGGCACCATCACCGGCGAGCACGGCGTCGGCATCGAAAAGATCAACCAGATGTGCGTGCAGTTCGGCAGCGCGGAATTGGAGCAATTTCACGCAGTGAAAGCCGCCTTCGACCCCCAGGGCCTGCTCAACCCCGGCAAAGCCATCCCCACCCTGGCCCGCTGCGCCGAATTCGGCCGCATGCATATACACGGCGGCGAACTGCCCCATAGCGATCTGGAACGATTTTGATGTTGAACAATGCATCGTTCCCACGCTCCCGCGTGGGAACGCCGCCAGGGCCGCTGCGCGGCCTGTGACGCAAAGCGTCACCCGATGCATTCCCACGGAGACCGTGGGAACTATGGAAAAAAACCAGCCCATGAGCAAACAGCAAGACATCAGCGCCGAATTGCAGGCGGCGGTGGAACAGGCCTATCGCCACCACCGGCCCTTGGCGATTCTAGGCTCCGGCAGCAAAGCCTTCCTCGGCCGCCCGCTGGCGGGCGAGGCTTTGCCCGTCGCCGGACACCGCGGCATCCTGCACTACGAGCCCTCCGAACTGGTGCTCACCGCCCGCGCCGGCACGCCCCTGGCGGAAATCGAAGCGGCGTTGGCCCAACACGGCCAGATGCTGGCCTTCGAACCGCCCCACCACGGCCCCGGCGCCACCCTGGGCGGCACCGTCGCCTGCGGCCTTTCGGGGCCGCGCCGGCCCTATAGCGGCTCGGTGCGCGACTTCGTGCTGGGGGTGAAAATCCTCAACGGCAAGGGCGAAATCCTGCGCTTCGGCGGCGAAGTGATGAAAAACGTGGCCGGCTACGACGTCTCCCGCCTCATGGCCGGCGCCCACGGAACCCTGGGCGTGCTGCTGGAAATTTCCCTCAAAGTGCTGCCCCAACCGGAAGCGGAAACCACCCTGCGCCTGTCCATGTCCGCCACCGAGGCCATCGCCGCCATGAACCGCCACGCCGCCGGCCCCTTGCCGTTTTCCGCCATGGCTTGCGATCACGGCGTGCTGCACTTGCGCCTGTCCGGCGCGGCCGAGGCGGTGGCCGCCGCTTGCCGGCAACTGGAGGGAGAAACCATGGACAACGGCTTTTGGGAGAACTTGCGCGAACAGCGCCTGAATTTTTTCCAATCACCCGGCGACCTGTGGCGCTTGTCCCTGGCCCCCGCCACCCCGCCCCTGGACTTGCCCGGTCTATGGCTGTACGACTGGGGCGGCGCGCAACGCTGGCTGAAAACCGATGCTCCCCACGCAACCGTGTTTGCCGCCGCAGCCGCCGCCGGCGGCCACGCCACCCTGTTCCGCCCGCAAGCCCCGGCCGACCAAGTCTTCCAGCCCCTGCCGGAATCTCTCATGGCCCTGCACCGGCGCCTGCAACTAGCCTTCGACCCGGTGGGCGTCCTCAACCCAGGCCGCATCTACCCGTAATGCTTACCGGCATGTGGCACGCAACTGCATGGCGTGCCACAATTGCCATCAAAGTGCCACGAGACTACAGCCATGACAGCCTCTCTGCTTAGCAACGAGATTCAAGTGGGTGCCCAAGGGCGATTGGTCATCCCGGCCGAACTGCGCAAAGCGCTGCACCTGGAAACCGGCGACCGGCTAGTGGCCCGGCTGGTGGGCGAAAGCCTGGTGCTGGAACGCCGCGAAGCCGTCGAGAAGCGCGTACGGGCGCGTTTCGCCCATATTCCGCCAGACGTCAACCTGGCCGAAGAACTTATCGCCGAACGCCGCACCGAAGCTCGCCGGGAAACCTCCGCATGACCGTGGTGCTGGACGCCTCTGCCCTGCTGGCTTGGTTGCATGGCGAAGTGGGCGGCGACAGTGTCGGGACGGTGTTGAACGGTGCCGTCATGTCCGCCGTCAATTGGTCCGAGGTCGTTCAAAAATCCCTGCACAAAGGCGCCAACGTGGAAGGGATGCTGGGCGATATGGTCGAAATGGGGCTCACCGTCGCGCCCTTCACCGCCAGCCAGGCCGACCGAGCGGCCATGCTCTGGCAGCAAACCCAAGCCAGGGGACTGTCGCTTGGCGACCGCGCCTGCCTGGCGCTGGGCCTGGAGCTTGCCGCTCCAGTGTTAACGGCGGACCGCAGCTGGATCGGCCTGGATGCCGGCCTGGACATCCGCTTGATCCGCTAGCCCTTGCCATGCAAACCCATCTCGCCGATTTCATCAAAAACACCCCGCAGGGGGAGGAGGCCGAGGCCATCCTGCGCCGTTGCGTGCACTGCGGTTTCTGCACGGCCGCTTGTCCCACCTACCGCTTGCTGGGTGACGAGCGGGACGGGCCGCGCGGGCGCATTTATCTCATCAAGCAGGTGCTGGAAGGCGAGGCGCCGACGGCTTCCACCCAAATCCGTTTGGACCGCTGCCTCACCTGTCGTTCCTGCGAAACCGCCTGTCCTTCCGGAGTGGCGTACGGCCGCTTGCTGGACATCGGCAGGCAGGTGGTGGAGGAAAAAGTAGGGCGGCCCTGGCTGGACAAATCATTCCGCCTTTTGCTGAGAACCGTGCTGCCTTACCGCCGCCGTTTCGGTGCCGTGTTGGCCCTGGCGCGCGGGCTGAAGCCGGTGTTACCGTCCCGGCTGCAGGCCAAGTTGCCGGCCGCGAGTCCGGCTGGCGCCTGGCCGCCGCTGCGCCATGCCCGCCGCGTCATTTTGCTGCAAGGCTGCGTGCAGCCGGCGCTGGCGCCCGACATCAATCCCGCCACGGCCAGGGTGCTGGACCGGCTGGGCATTTCCGCCGTGGTGGCGCCCGAGGCGGGTTGCTGCGGCGCCTTGAGCCAGCATTTGTCGGCCCAGGACGAAGCGCTGGATTTTGCGCGGCGCAATGTCGACGCCTGGTGGCCCCTGTTGGAAAGCGGCGCCGAAGCCGTGGTGGTCAACGCTTCCGGCTGCGGCGCGATGGTGAAGGAATACGGCCATCTGCTGCGCCGTGATCCGGCCTACGCCGACAAGGCCGCCCGCGTCGGTGCGCTGGCCAAGGACATCGTTGAGGTGCTGGCGGCGGAAAATCTCGACGGCCTGGCCGTCGAGCCGCGTACCGTCGCTTTCCACTCCCCGTGCACCCTGCAGCACGGGCAAAAGCTCAACGGCGTGACGGAAAGCGTGCTGCGCCGGTTGGGTTTCGACCTGGCGCCCGTGGCCGACGCCCATCTGTGCTGCGGCTCGGCCGGCACCTATTCGCTATTGCAGCCGCGGCTGTCGCAACAATTGCTGGAACAGAAGCTGGCGGCCCTGGAGGCCGGACAGCCGGAGTGCATCGCCACCGCCAACATCGGCTGCTTGACCCATCTGCAGTCCGGCGCGGCACGGCCGGTGCGGCATTGGATCGAGCTGCTGGACTCGGCCTGGAATCAGCGCTGAACCCGCACCCTCGGCCGGGCTCTTAGGAGACACTGCGGGAAATCTGTTAAAATGCCCCATCTTCCCGAACTCCGCACGCTTGACCGCGTGCCATCCATGACCCGCAAGCTATTCATCCAAACCTACGGCTGCCAGATGAACGAGTACGATTCCGCCAAGCTGCGGGATTTGCTCGGCGAAACCCATGATCTGGAGCTGACCGACGATCCGGCCCAGGCCGACGTGCTGCTGCTCAACACCTGTTCCGTGCGCGAGCGAGCCCAGGAGAAAGTCTTCTCCGAGCTGGGCCGCTGGCGCGCCTTGAAGGAAAAACGCCCCGGCGTGGTCATCGGCGTCGGCGGCTGCGTCGCCAGCCAGGAAGGGGCTGCCCTGCGCGAGCGGGCGCCTTACGTGGACATGGTGTTCGGCCCGCAAACCCTGCACCGCCTGCCGGCCATGCTGGACGAGGTGAAGGAGCAGCGCCGCGCCGTGGTGGACGTGACTTTCCCGGAAATCGAGAAATTCGATTGCCTGCCGCAGCCGCGCTCGGAAGGGCCGAAAGCCCTTGTGTCGGTGATGGAGGGTTGCAGCAAATACTGCACTTTCTGCGTGGTGCCCTATACGCGCGGTGAGGAAGTGAGCCGGCCGCTGGAAGACGTGATCGCCGAGATCACCGCCCTGGCCAAGCAGGGCGTGCGCGAGGTGAATCTGCTGGGGCAAAACGTCAACGCCTACCGCGGCGCCATGGCGGACGGCGACATCGCCGACTTCGCCCTGCTGCTGCACTACGTGGCGGCGGTGCCGGGTATCGACCGCATCCGCTTCACCACTTCCCACCCCATCGAATTCACCGACGCCCTCATCGAGGCCTTCGGCGAAATCCAGCAGTTGGTGGACCATTTGCACCTGCCGGTGCAAAGCGGCAGCGACCGCATCCTGGCGGCGATGAAGCGCGGCCACCAGCGCGCCGACTACATCGAGACCATCCGCAAGCTGCGGGCGGTGCGTCCCAATATCAGCCTGTCGTCGGATTTCATCATCGGTTTCCCCGGCGAAACCGAAGAAGACTTCGAAGACACCATGAGCCTCATCGAGGAGCTGGGCTACGATCATTCCTACAGCTTCGTCTACAGCCCTCGCCCCGGCACGCCGGCGGCGGATATGCCCGACGACACCCCGGCGGAGGTGAAAAAGGCCCGCTTGGCCCGCTTGCAGGCGCGCATCAACGACATGGCGGCGGCCATTTCCCGCAACATGGTCGGCACGGTGCAGCGGGTGTTGGTGGAAGGCGCTTCGCGCAAGAACGAGCATGAGCTCAGTGGCCGCACCGAAAACAACCGGGTGGTGAATTTCGAAGGCCATCCGCGCCTGGTCGGCCATTTCGTCGACGTGCTCATCACCGACGCCCTGCCCAACTCCCTGCGCGGCCGGTTGGTGGAGTCGTCCGTGGCGGAATTGGTGGATCGGCATGCGGCGGCACTCTAAAACGCATACCGTGAACCGCCCACTACCCTTGTTGTCCGCAGGCCGGGATAAGGCAAAGCCCTTCCCGGCGCTTCCCTCGCATTTATGACCAGCCATCCCAACGCAGTCAATTTAACCCTGGAGCCCGCCGACAACGAGCGGCTCGCCAATTTGTGCGGCCCGCTGGACGAGCATTTGCGCCAGATCGAGCGGCGCCTGGGCGTGGAAATCGCCAGCCGGGGCAACCAGTTCCAGGTGATCGGTTCCAGGGAGTCGGCCAGCGCCGCCGGCAAGGTGCTGGAAGACCTTTACGCCGCCAGCCGCGACGAGGCCATCACGCCGGAACGGGTGCATTTGTCCCTGCAGGAATCCTCCGTGCAGCGCCTCATGGAAAAGGACGAGGCGCAACTGGAAGGCGGCGAGCTGCTGTCCATCCACACCAAGCGCGGCATCATCCGCGCCCGCGGCGCCAACCAGCAGACCTATTTGCGCAATATCCGCCACAACGACATCAATTTCGGCATCGGCCCGGCCGGCACCGGCAAGACCTACCTGGCCGTGGCCTGCGCCGTGGAAGCCCTGGAGCGGGACCGGGTGCGGCGCTTGATCCTGGCCCGCCCGGCGGTGGAAGCGGGCGAGAAGCTGGGCTTTTTGCCGGGCGATATGGCGCAGAAGGTCGATCCCTATTTGCGCCCGCTCTACGACGCCCTGTACGAGATGCTCGGCTTCGAGCGGGTGGCGAAATTGCAGGAGCGCAACGTCATCGAAGTGGCGCCCCTGGCCTTCATGCGCGGCCGCACCTTGAACGACGCCTTCATCATCCTGGACGAAGCGCAGAACACCACCGTCGAGCAGATCAAGATGTTCCTGACGCGGGTGGGCTTCGGCTCCACCGCGGTCATCACCGGCGACATCACCCAGATCGACCTGCCGCGCCACAAGCAATCGGGCCTGCGCCAGGTGGTGGAAGTGCTGCGCAAGGTGGAAGGCATCAGCTTCACCTTTTTCGGCGCCGAGGACGTGGTGCGCCACCCCCTGGTGCAGCGCATCGTCACCGCCTACGAGGCCTACGAGCAAGCCAATCCGCCTTCCCCATACGGCGACCGGGGGCGGGATAAGGACGAATCGGAGCCGCCGCGGCCATGATCGATTTGGAAATACAGCTGGCTTGCGACGGCGCGCAGGTGCCCGGCGAAGCCCGTTTCCGCCAGTGGGCGGAGGCCGCCCTGCAAGACAAGCGCGACGAGGCCGAGCTGGTGATCCGCGTGGTGGACGAGACGGAATCGGCCGAGTTGAACGGCGAATACCGGGGCAAGGATTACCCCACCAATGTGCTGAGCTTTCCTTTCGAAGCCCCACCCGGCGTGCCCTGCAGCCATATCGGCGATCTGGTGATCTGCGCGCCGGTGGTGGAAAGGGAGGCGGCCGAGCAAGACAAGCCGGCCGAGGCCCACTGGGCGCACATGACCGTGCACGGCGTGCTGCACCTGCTAGGCTACGATCATATGGACGATGCGGAGGCCGAGGTCATGGAGGCCGAGGAAATCCGCATCTTGCAGTCTTTGGGATATTCAGACCCTTACGCGTAGGGATCCATCATCATGAGCGACGACCAATCACACAGTAGCGGCGAAACCAAAACCTGGGTGGAACGCTTCGCCCAATACCTGACCGGCGAGCCCAAGGACCGGCAAGACCTCATCGACGTACTGCGCGACGCCCAGAAGCGCCACCTTATCGAGCCCGAAGCCCTCTCCATGATCGAGGGCGTGTTCCAAATGTCGGAGCTGCGGGTGCGCGACATCATGATTCCCCGCGCGCAAATGGTGGTGGTGCCGCAAGACGCGGAATTGGAAACCCTTTACCCCCTCATCATCGAAACCGCCCATTCCCGCTATCCCGTCATCGGCGAAGACCGCGCCGAAGTGGTGGGCGTGCTGCTGGTGAAAGACCTGTTGGCCCACGGCATGAAGAACCCCGGCATCCTCGCCAGCGAGCTGATGCGCCAGGCCCAGTTCGTGCCGGAAAGCAAGCGGCTCAACGTGCTGCTGCGGGAGTTCCGCTCCACCCGCAACCACATGGCCATCGTGGTGGATGAATACGGCAACGCCGCGGGGCTGGTCACCATCGAGGACGTGCTGGAGCAGATCGTCGGCGACATCGTCGACGAATACGATTTCGACAACGAGGACTACATCCTGCGCCGCGGCGAGAACGAGTACACGGTGAAAGCCCTGACGCCGGTGGAGGACTTCAACGAGTATTTCAGCGCCGACCTGTCCGACGAAGAGTTCGACACCATCGGCGGCCTCATCGTCCACCAAGCCGCCCGCGTCCCCAAGCGCGGCGACAAAATCACCCTGGGCCGCTATCGCTTCGAAGTGCTGCGCGCCGACAACCGCCGCTGCCATTTGCTCAAGCTGCGGGTGCTGGACGAGCCGGAAAACGAAGAGGGAAGCGGCTGAAATCGTAGGGCGGAACGCGACAGCGGTTCCGCCGATACAGGCAAGGGTGCGCCCCCTGCCTTCCCGCCGAATTATCGTAACCCCGCGTGCACAACAAAATGCCCTTCCCTACCACGGCCCAGCGCCGCCTCATCGACCTCCTGGCCTTGTCGGCCGGTCTGGCTTTTCCTTTCGCCTTCGCCCCCTACGAACAAAGCTGGCTGGCCGTCGCCGCCCTGGCGGTGCTGTTCGCCGTCTGGCATGGGGCCAGCCCCAAGCGCGCCGCCTGGCGCGGCTATTTGTTCGGCCTGGGCCAGTTCGGTTTCGGCGTGTCGTGGGTCTACGTGTCCATGCACGAATTCGGCGGCGCCAGCCCCTTCGCCGCCGGTTTGCTTACCGCCCTGTTCGTGGCGTTTTTCGCGCTGTACCCGGCTTTGGCCGGCTATCTGAGCCGGCGCTGGAGCACGGCCCGCCCGGCGCTGAACCTGCTGGCCTTGTCGCCGCTGCTGTGGGTGCTGGTCGAATGGTTCCGCGGCTGGTTCCTCACCGGCTTTCCTTGGCTGCAAATCGCCTACAGCCAGGTGTCCAGCCCCCTGGGCAAGCTGGCGCCCTTGGCCGGCGTGTACGGCGTTGGCTGTCTGGCGGCGATGGTGGCGGCGGGACTGGCCGCGTTCGTCTGCCTGCCGGGCACCGGCCGCCGCCTGTGGCCGATTGCCGCCGGCCTGCTGTGCCTAGCGGCCGCCAAGCTGCCCGCCGGCCAGTGGACCGAGCCCGCCGGACCGGCTTTGCCGGTGGCCCTGGTGCAGGGCAATATCGCCCAGCAGCTCAAGTTCGTGCCGGGCCAGCAGTGGCGCATCCTGGAGCGCTACGTGGAGCTGACCGAGGATCATTGGGACGCCAAGGTCATCGTTTGGCCGGAAACCGCCGTGCCGGCTTTTTACCACCAATTGGCCGACACGTTCTTCGCGCGGCTGACCGAAGCCGCCAAATTGCACGAGAGCAGCTTGCTGGTGGGCGTGCCGGTGGGCGACGCCGACGGCGGTCCGCAGTATTACAACGGCTTGGTCAGCATCGGCGGCGACAGGCCGGCCGCCTACCGCAAGCGTCACCTGGTGCCGTTCGGCGAGTTTCTTCCCTTGAAGCCGGTATTGGGCTTCATCCTGGACATACTGCAAATCCCCTTGTCCGACTTCAGCGCCGGCGACGCCCGCCAGCCGTTGTTGCAGGCCGGCGGCTGGCCGTTGATGGCGACGGTTTGCTACGAAGACGCCTTCGGCAACGAGGGCCGCGTCGGATTGCCGGAAGCCGCTTATCTGGTCAACGTCAGCAACGACGCCTGGTTCGGCGACTCCATCGCTCCCCACCAGCACCTGCAAATGGCCCGCATGCGTGCCCTGGAAACCGGCCGCTACATGCTGCGCGCCACCAACACCGGCGTGACGGCGGTGATCGGCCCGGACGGCAAGGTGGTGAAGCAGCTGCCCCAGTTCGAATCGGCCGTGCTCACTGCCGACATCGAACCCCGCTCCGGCGCCACGCCCTATGTGCGCTACGGCGACGGGCCGGTGGTGTGGGTGTTGTTGATCGCGCTGGGGATTTTGCTGGCTGTGAGGCGCCGGGCAGCGCCTGCCAAGGAATTCTAAAGCCCGTTCGCCGCGGCTTTTCCTGGCCGGCTGGGTTATGCTTTGCGCCGGCAAGCTCAGGGCCTTGCCGCATAGATTGCCTCCATCCCTCCATCTCGAAAGCCATCCATGAAATACCGCGACCTGCGCGACTTCATCGCCCAACTGGAAAAGCTGGGCGAGTTGAAACGGGTGTTCCACGAAGTGGACCCCGTGCTGGAAATCACCGAAATCTGCGACCGCACCCTGCGCAAGCAAGGCCCGGCGCTGCTGTTCGAGCGCTGCAAGGGCACGGACGTGCCGCTGCTGGGCAACCTATTCGGCACGCCGCACCGGGTGGCTTTGGGCATGGGCGCGGAATCCGTGGACGCCTTGCGCGAGGTGGGCAAGCTGCTGGCCTTCCTCAAGGAGCCCGATCCGCCCAAGGGCATTTCCGACGCCTTCGACAAGCTGCCGGCCTTCAAGCAGGTGCTGAACATGCCGGTGAAGGAACTGCGCCACGCGCCCTGCCAGGAAGTGATCCTGCAAGGGGACGAGATCGACCTGGGCAACTATCCGATCCAGACCTGCTGGCCGGGCGACGCCGGCCCGCTCATCACCTGGGCGCTGGTCATCACCAAAGGCCCGCACAAGGACCGGCAGAACCTGGGGATCTACCGCCAGCAGGTGATCGGCAAAAATAAAACCATCATGCGCTGGCTGGCCCACCGCGGCGGCGCGCTGGATTTCCGCGAGTGGCAACAGGCCCGTCCCGGCGAGCCGTTCCCGGTGGCGGTGGCCCTGGGCGCCGATCCCGCCACCATCCTGGCGGCGGTGACGCCCATTCCCGATCCTTTGAGCGAATACGCCTTCGCCGGCCTGTTGCGCGGCAGCAAGACCGAGGTGGTGAAGTGCCAGCTCAGCGACTTGCAGGCCCCGGCCGGCGCGGAAATCATCCTGGAAGGTTTCATCTATCCCGATGAGATGGCGCCGGAAGGCCCGTTCGGCGACCACACCGGCTACTACAACGAGGTGGAAAGCTTCCCGGTGTTCACCGTGGAGCGCATCACCCAGCGGGAAAACCCCATCTACCACAGCACCTACACCGGCCGCCCGCCGGACGAGCCGGCCATCCTCGGCGTCGCGCTCAACGAGGTGTTCGTGCCGATCCTGCAGAAGCAGTTCCCGGAAATCGTCGATTTCTACCTGCCGCCGGAAGGCTGCTCCTACCGCATGGCGGTGGTGAGCATGAAGAAGCAGTACCCCGGCCACGCCAAACGGGTCATGCTGGGCGTGTGGTCGTTCCTGCGCCAGTTCATGTACACCAAATTCGTCATCGTCACCGACGACGACGTCAACGTGCGCGACTGGAACGACGTCATCTGGGCCATCACCACCCGCATGGACCCGGCGCGGGACATCACTATCCTGGAAAACACCCCCATCGATTATTTGGACTTCGCCTCGCCGGTGTCGGGCCTGGGCTCCAAAGCCGGCCTGGACGCCACCAACAAGTGGCCCGGGGAAACCCACCGCGAATGGGGCACGCCCATCGCCATGGCGGCGGGCGTGAAACGGCGGGTGGACGAGCTGTGGAGCCAGCTGGGCATCGACTGATGGAGTTCGTGCGCCGTCCCTCCCACCGCTACGAGGATCCCCTGGCGCGGGTGTGGATCGTTTGCGCCGAGCGCATCGGCTTCCGCATCGCCCGCTCGCCGGAGGCCTACGCCTCCACCGACGGCAGCGGCACCGTCTTCATCGGCAGCGACGAAACCCTGGATCCGGACGATTCCCTGGCGCAGATGATCTTCCACGAGCTGTGCCACGCCCTGGTGCAGGGCGAGGACAACGAGCGCAAGCCGGACTGGGGCCTGGACAACACCCGCGTCGGCGGCGATCCGTGGCGGGAGCATGCCTGTCTGCGCTTGCAGGCCTACTTGGCCGATTCCGTCGGCCTGCGGGATTTTTTCGCCCCCACCACCGACTACCGCGTGAGCTTTTGGGACTCGCTGCCGGCCGATCCTTTCTATGCCCCGGTCGAGGCCGGCGGCCGGCGCGAGCGCAGTTGCGTGGCGGGCCGATTGGCCGCCTGGCGGGCGTCCTTGCCGCGCTGGGCCGGTCCGCTGCGGGACGCCCTGGCGGCCAGCGCCGCCATTGCCGCCGCAGTGCCCAGGGAAGCCGGCGGCGAGGGGTTGCCGTCGTTGTGGAGCACCGTCGCCGCGCCGCCGCCGCCGCATCCGGCCGGTCACGCAGCCGTGGCGGCCTATCACGCCGGCCACGGTTGCGCCGATTGCGCCTGGAGCTTTATGGAACGGGCGCACCGCCGCTGCCGCCACGCCCCCAAGGCCCGCCTGGCGGAAGACGCGCCGGCCTGCGCCCGCTGGGAGCCGGCCGCCGAACTGGACTGCCTCACCTGCGGTGCCTGCTGCCGCGAGGCTTACCAGGCGGTGGAAGTGGGGCCGCGCGAAGCGGTGCTGAAACGCCGGCCGGATTGGGTGCTCAAGGACGGGGAGCGCCACAAGCTGCGCCGCGAAGGCGAGCGCTGCGCCGCCCTGGCCGGCGGCCGGGCGGCCACGGAAAGCTACCGCTGCGAGATTTACCCGGACCGTCCCCGCACCTGCCGGGACTTCACCCTGGGCAGCGCCAACTGCCTGGACGCCAGGCGGCGGGTGGGGTTGTCCTTGTAAATAAAGTCGCGCCGTTGCCGATTCCGGGACTTAGGATGCGGTGAGTCGGCGAACCGCATCGATCGCGAACGATGCGGTTCCTATCGTCAACGCGGCCTATGTCCAATCGCCCATGGCCGAGACTTCCGCTTCCTCCTCGCCCACCATGCTTAGGAAAGCGCGCAGGTCCTCCACACGGCCCGACGTATAAAACGCCGTCCGCTGCCGGCCTGCGCCGGCTTCGGCGCGTAGGCCCTGCAAGCGAAATTCCAGCTGCCGGGCGATGGCCGGGGAAGGTTCGATGATGGAAACGCCGGGCCCCGCCACCTCGGCAATCTGCTGCGCCAGGAAGGCGTAATGGGTGCAACCGAGCACGATGGTATCGGCGCCCGTGTCGACGCCGGGCCGGACATAGCTCTCCAGCAGCTCGTAAGTCGACCGGGCGGCAAACTGCCCGCGCTCCACTTGCTCGGCCAATCCCGGACAGGCTTGCAGCATCACGCGGGTCTCGCCGGCGAAGGTCCGGCACAGCCGGGCGACGGACGGGCTTTGGATGGTGTAGGCCGTGGCCAGCACCAACACCGTGCCGGAGCGCGTCATCCGGGTGGCCGGCTTGATGGCCGGCTCCATGGCGACCACGGGCAAGTGATAGGCGGCACGCAGCGACGCCGCCGCCGCCACGCTGACGGTATTGCAGGCCAGCACCACCGCCTTAACCCGCTGATGGGCAAAAAAGCCGAAGATGTCTTGCGCCCGGGCTTCCAGAAAGGCCTGATCCCGGTCGCCATACGGCGCATGGCGGCTGTCGGCGACGTAGACATACGACTCGTCCGGCAAGGCCGCGCGCAGCGCGCGCAAAACGGAAACGCCGCCTACGCCGGAGTCGTACACGCCGATTGGGGATGTGGGACAAGGGTGCACGAAGCGAATACCGCGTGGGTTGGTGTGGAGCTAATGGAACGGGTCCGGCCCGCGCCGTCGGGCGAATGTTATACGTGTTCGCTCCCTGCCTCCAGCGCGTGCGAGTCTACGGCGCGACTTTCGAATGCGGCTAACGAGTTGCGGCGGGCAATCCGAGGGTACGCATCGCGTACCATTCCGCGACACGGACATGCGGAGGTTTCATGAGTGCACCGTTTCGCGTGGCACGGCCGGTGCGATGCATATTGCAGTTCCTTGAATCGTGGTACGCAATGCGTACCCTACCTGGTTGGGACAGATGTTTTCAAGCCAATACCCTGAAGGACCTTGAGGCAGAGTATGTCGGAGCAGCGCCGGATCAATAGCCAATCCCTGCGCGGCGAAATAGCTTGCCAGTTCAATTCTGCGTCTACGAAGTAATGGGGCGCAGGGCAGCTCGCGGTAATCCTTTCGCCGTGCATGCAAATGCTCTCTTCCAGTAATTGCTCGCATATGCCACCAGATACGGTAATCCGGCAATCGCCACCATTGGACCTTCAGCAAACGAAGGCCATGGTCCAAGTTGGGGTGCTTGCGAAGACGTGGCTTCATGGCTCTAACGCTTCGGCTCAGGCGCGCGCACAAGCGCCGCGCCCAGGGCCTGAACGAACAAAAGGTGACGCGCTTTGTGCGTCGCCTGGAGCCGATGGTTAGGCATCTTCGGCCTCTTCATCCACCGGGTACACCGATAAGCACAACGAAAGGCCCAGATTTCCAGCGATTGCGGATAGCTCAGGCGGGAAGGTGAACGATGCGCACCCCGGCGGATGAATCTCGGCGCCAAAGTCCAGTACCACCCCTTCGACACCTGGAAAAGCCATGAGGCCCCTTATATCGTTCTGGTTCTCACGGAGAAACGCTGTAGCTTCTTCAATCTGCTTTCGGAACTCCGAAAACTCCGCACCGCTTGCCAAAAAGCGCACGCCAGAATGCTCATTTGTCTTTTGGTTTGTGGCGCTCTTGGGATAACGCTGTTCACCACTGCGCCAAATAGAATCAGGCGCCATTGATATTTGGCTAAGCAGCGCATCCACATCAACGCCTTTGCCGCCAGCACGGAGTATGCAGCTCATATGTTTGCCTAACAATTGATTAAACAGAATCTGGTATACCGGTACTATACGGATTCCGTTTAGCACGATCCGAAGCCCTGTTATCAAGAAAGGCGCTACGGCGGGTTCGATTGTATGGCGTACCCGTTGTTGCGTCTGTAATCCCTGGCTTACGTGCGTGTAGGCCAGGGATTATGGGACGGAAAAGCGAACTGGGCTTGCGATCGGCGATTTCGTTGGCAGCACGGTCGAAGCCGGTGTTGCGCGCGTGGTATTGAGTCATACACACGCTCTGCATGGCATCGTTCCCACGCTGCAGCGTGGAAACGATGGGGTGCAACAAAAAAGGGCGCCCTGAGGCGCCCTTGATCGTTTCGGGATGGAAGCCCCGCCTACTTCTTCATCATGTTGAAGAATTCGGCATTGGTCTTGGTGTCTTTCAGCTTGCCCAGCAGGAATTCGCTGGCGGCCATTTCGTCCATGGGCTGGAGGATTTTGCGCAGGATCCAGGCTTTTTGCAGTTCGCTTTCTTCCACCAGGTATTCTTCGCGGCGGGTGCCGGAGCGGTTGATGTTGATGGCGGGGTAGACGCGCTTTTCCGCCAGCTTGCGCTCCAGGTGCAACTCCATGTTGCCCGTGCCTTTGAATTCTTCGTAGATCACTTCGTCCATGCGGCTGCCGGTGTCTACCAGGGCGGTGGCGATGATGGTGAGGCTGCCGCCTTCTTCGATGTTGCGGGCGGCGCCGAAGAAGCGCTTGGGGCGTTCCAGGGCGTTGGCGTCCACGCCGCCGGTGAGCACCTTGCCGGAGGACGGCACCACGGTGTTGTAGGCGCGCGCCAGGCGGGTGATGGAGTCCAGCAGGATCACCACGTCGCGCTTGTGTTCCACCAGGCGTTTGGCCTTTTCGATGACCATTTCCGCTACCTGCACGTGGCGGGCCGGCGGTTCGTCGAAGGTGCTGGAGATCACTTCGCCTTTCACGCCGCGCTGCATTTCCGTCACTTCTTCCGGGCGCTCGTCGATGAGCAGCACGATCAGGTATACCTCGGGATTCTTTTCGGCGATGGACTGGGCGATGTTCTGGATGATCATCGTTTTGCCGGCCTTGGGCGGCGAGACGATCAGGCCGCGCTGGCCTTTGCCGATGGGGGCGATGAGGTCGATGACGCGGGCGGTGAGGTCTTCCGAGGAGCCGTTGCCCAGTTCCAGGCCGAAGCGCTGGTTGGCGAAGAGGGGGGTGAGGTTGGAGAAGTTGATCTTGTGCTTGGCGTTTTCCGGCGGCTCGTAGTTGATCTGTTCCACCTTGAGCATGGCGAAATAGCGCTCGTTGTCCTTCGGCGGCCGTATCTTGCCGGAGATGGTGTCGCCGGTGCGCAAGCTGAAGCGGCGAATCTGGCTGGGGGAGACGTAGATGTCGTCGGGGCCGGCCTGGAAGGACATGTCGCCGCCGCGCAAGAAGCCGAAACCGTCGGGGAGGATTTCCAGCACGCCGTCGCCGTAGATGTCGTCGCCGTTCTTGGCCAGCTTTTTGAGGATGGCGAACAGCAGGTCTTGTTTCTTGGCGCGGGCGACGCCTTCGATTTCGAGGGACTCGGCGATCTGGATGAGTTCGGGTACGGGTTTACGCTTGAGATCGGTCAGATTCATGGACGTGGCGGGTGGGGTGATAAAGGGTGATCGTCGTCGGACTCAACCGCCCTATTGGGGATCGGGGGTTGTCCGTTGGGGAGAGTGCGCCGGCTGGGACGCGGGGCTAATCCTGGCTGAAGTGCGGGCGAAATCTAGCACAAGGGAAAAAGCCCGTCCAGCGGGGACGGGCTTTTCCGGGTTACAAATTGCTGTCGATGAAGGCAGCCAACTGGGACTTGCTCATGGCGCCCACTTTGGTGGCGTCCACTTCGCCGTTCTTGAACAGCATCAGCGTCGGGATGCCGCGTACGCCGTAACGGCCGGGCGTGTTGGGGTTTTCGTCGATGTTGAGCTTGGCCACGGTCAAGCGGCCTTCGTAGTCCTTGGCGATTTCGTCCAGGACCGGCGCGATCATTTTGCACGGGCCGCACCATTCAGCCCAATAGTCCACCAGTACCGGACCGCTGGCTTTGAGCACGGCGTCTTCGAAATTGTCGTCGTTTACGTGAACGATAGTTTCACTCACGAGGGTCTCCGGAAGGTTGTTGCAGTGATTGGGGATGGGTTCGACGGATTCTTTGCCGCCCCGCGGAGCGCGGGAGGGGCGAGAGCGCGCTGGGCGCGGACCGCAAAGTTTGCTTGTTGGGTCACATTTCAGCCTATTCCTGGCCGGATTGCAAGCCCATTCAAGCGCGGGGCAACAGGCCGCGCAAATCGTCCACCGCGGCGAATTCGTCGACGACTCGCGGCGCTTGGCGGGAGTCGGGACGGCGGATGGCGTAGAGGTGGCGGATGCCGTAGCGGCGCGCCGAGCGCAGCACCGGCAGGCTGTCGTCGATCATGGCCGTGCGTGCGGGGGCAAACGGCTCCACCGCTTGCAGTTTGCCCCAGAAGGCGTCGTCTTCCTTGGGCACGCCGAAGGCGTGGGAGCTGACGATGGCGTCGAAAAATTCGTGCAAACAGGTTTTTTCCAGTTTGATGCCCAGCGCCTTGGGATGGGCGTTGGTCACCAGCACCAGCCGCTTGCCCCGCCGACGCGCCGCGTCGAGGAAGTCGGTGACGTGGGGCAATACGGCGATCAGGCCGGCGATTTCCGTCTTCAAGCCGGCGACGTCCAGCTCCAGGGCTGCGCTCCAGTAATCCAGGCAATACCATTCGATGCGCCCTTCCATGGCTTTGAAGCGCGGCTCCAGCAGGCGCTTGGCTTCTTCCAAGGGCAGGCCGCGGCTTTCGCTGTAGCGGCGCGGGACGAATTCCTGCCAGAAATGGTTATCGAAATTGAGGTCGAGCAGCGTGCCGTCCATGTCCAAAAACACGCTGTCGATTTGTTCCCAGGGCATCATGGGTGAGAGTATATCCCCAAGCCGCAAGCGCCGCCCGGCGCGCAACCCCATCCACGCACTCCACCGCTGCCGCCATGCCCGACACCGACCTCGCCGCCCTGCTGGAACCCGTCGCCGCCCTGGCGCGACTAGCGGGCGCCGCCATCATGGAAATCTACCGGGGCGATATCCAGGTGGAATACAAAGATGATTGCTCCCCTCTCACCGCCGCCGACATGGCGGCGCACGCTTGCATCGAGCGGGGGTTGGCGGCGTTGACGCCGGACATTCCGCTGTTGTCGGAGGAGTCGAAAGACACGCCGGCCGAGCTACGCCTGGGCTGGTCGACTTACTGGCTGGTGGACCCGTTGGACGGCACCAAGGAGTTCATCAAGCGCAACGGCGAGTTCACCGTCAATATCGCCCTGATCCGCGATCATGCGCCGGTGCTGGGGGTGGTTTACGTGCCTGCGCAAGGGCTGAGCTACCAAGCGGCCCGAGGCTGCGGCGCGTTCAAGCAGGTCAACGGTCAAGCCGCTCAAGCCATCGCGGTGCGCGGCGAGCCGCCCGCCGTGCCGGTGGTGGTGGGCAGCCGTTCCCACGGTGCGGAGCGCCTGGGCGGCTATTTGCAGCGGCTGGGCGAGCACCGCCTGTCCAGCGTCGGCAGCTCCTTGAAGTTCTGCCTGGTGGCCGAAGGCGCGGCGGATTTGTATCCCCGCTTCGGCCCGACCAGCGAATGGGACACGGCCGCCGCCCAGTGCGTGGTGGAGCAGGCCGGCGGCTCGGTGGTGGACCTGCAAGGCCGGCCCTTGCGCTACGGCGCGAAGGAAGGCCTGCTCAATCCCGAGTTCCTGGTTTACGGCTCCAGCCGGCGCGATTGGTTGAGCTATATTTCGGCGCCGGCCTAAGCGGTCAGCAACAACGGCGCACGCCGTTCCACTTGCGTTCCAGTTCGGCGCGGAAAAACGCCCGGCGGCTCAGCGGCTCGCCCCCCTCGCCGGCGTGGCACCGCCGCCAATGATCCAGATAACGTTCGTAGGCGTCGTCGCCACTGACTCTGCGCAGTCCGCGCCAGGCGCAGGCGATAGCGCTTTTCCAGCGGGCGGTTTTGAATAGTTCGGTGATGGCGGCTGGCATGCTGGAGCGATCTCCACGGGGTGGGAATAAAAAATCCGCCGGTCGGCCGACGCCGAAAGGCTTGACAAAAACGACGACTTTAGCTGTAATTTCCCGCTCTTGGCTACGTAGCTCAGTCGGTTAGAGCACAGCATTCATAATGCTGGTGTCGGTGGTTCAAGTCCACCCGTAGCTACCAAATCAAGCAAGGGCTTAGGTTTCCCCACCTAAGCCCTTTTTGTTTGCCTCCGGCGCGTCCCGTCCGAATGCGATTTTTGCGGCGAGTGTGCCAGGATAAGCGTCCGGTGCCCATTTTCCCTGCGCATCCCTTTAGTGCGCCGTCCATCGTTTAGGAATCTCCATGTCCCTCCCCGAACTCTGTTTGAAAAAAGGCGAAGACCGCCGCTTGCGCCACGGCCATTTGTGGATATTCAGCAACGAGGTGGACACGGCCGCCACGCCGCTGGTCGCCTTCAAGCCCGGCGATTTGGCGCAGCTGCTGGACTCCAAGCGCCAGCCTCTGGGCGTGGTCTACGTCAATCCGGCCAGCCTTATCGCGGCCCGCTTGCTGACCCGCGACGGCAATGCCGCCGTCAACAAGGCGTTCCTGGCCAAGCGTTTGAAGGCGGCCCTGCAACTGCGCCAGCGCTGCTATAGCGAGCCCTATTACCGTCTCGTTTACGGCGAAAGCGACGGCTTGCCGGGGCTGGTGGTGGACCGTTACGGCGACGTGCTGGCGGTGCAGGCCAGCACGGCCGGCATGGAGCGCCTGCAGGACGACGTGGTGGCGGCGCTGCAAGACCTGCTGCAACCGCGCGCCGTGGTGCTGAAAAACACTTCCAGCCTGCGCCGCATGGAAGGCTTGGACGATTACACCCGCCTGGCGGCCGGCGAGCTGGACGGCCCGGTGGAAATCGTCGAAAACGGCGCGCGCTTCCGTGTGGACCTGCTGGGCGGCCAGAAAACCGGCTGGTTCTACGACCACCGCGACAACCGCCGCGACCTCGCCGCGCTATGTAAAGGCAAGCGCGTGCTGGACCTGTTCAGCTACAGCGGCGCCTGGGGCTTGGCGGCGGCCGTGCAGGGCGCCAAGGAAGTGGTGTGCGTGGACGCCTCCGCCGCCGCGCTGGAGCTGGTGCGGGAAAACGCCGAGCTCAACGGCGTGGCGGGCAAGGTGCAAACCGTGACGTCCGACGTGTTCGACTACCTGAGACAACTGCGCGAAGCCAAGGAGCGCTTCGATGTGGTGGTGCTGGATCCGCCCGCCCTCATCAAGCGCAAGAAGGACATCAAGGCCGGCACGGAAGCCTATTACCGCCTCAATCAGGCCGCCCTGCAGGTGCTCAACTACGACGGCATCCTCGCCTCGGCTTCCTGTTCCCACCACCTGGAGCCGGCCGCCCTGCGCGACATGCTGCGCTCCTGCGCCCGCCACGTGGACCGTCACGTGCTGATCCTCAAGCAGGGCGGCCACGGCGCCGACCACCCGGTGCATCCGGCCATCCCGGAAACCGAGTACCTGAAATCCTTCCTGTGTCACGCGACGGTTAGCCTGTAACCCCTGGCCGCATGGCCTTCGGCGGGCTGCTGCGGTAAGCTTCTAGCGTCGCCCCACCCGCGGGTGGGGCGTTTCGCCATTCCAGGGAATAAAACAAGAAGCGATAGAGCCGCCGCCATGTCGAATCCTAGCGTCATCGTCCGTTTCGTTTCCATGACCAGCCGCGCCCAGCACAGCCTGGGCCTGCAGGCCGGGCAGCCCGGCGTGGTGGGGAGCGCGGAAGGAGAGTGCCAGTTGCCGGGGGAAGGCGTGTTGCCGCAGCACGCCCGCTTGTTTCTCGACGGCGACGATCCCTTCGTCGAACCGGTGGACAATGCCGTCATCACCCTCAGCGGCGCACCGGTGGACAAGCCGGTCAAGCTCAACGACGGCGATTGGCTGTTGTTGGGCGCCACCGCCTTCCAGGTGCGCATCGTGCGGCCGGCGGCGGCGCCCGATTCGTCCGCCACGGTGATCGTCGCCCAGGCGCCCAAGCCGGAGATAGCCGCCACCGTCATGGTGGGCGGCCAGGCGCCGCTGATGCAGACGCCCGTCGTCGGGCAGGGCCGCGAAGGGCAGCTGGTCGTCGGCCGCATGCCCCAATGCGACCTGATGATCCCTTCTCCCCTCATTTCCCGCCAGCACGCCAAGCTCACCCAGCAACCCGGCGGTTGGACGGTGGAGGATTGCCAGAGCACCAACGGCACTTTCGTCAACGGCCGCCGCTTGGAAGGCAGCGCCGCCATCAAGCCGGGCGATAAGCTGGCGTTCGCCGCTTTCGAGTTCGTGTTCACCGGCGACCGGCTCGATCCCATCGATTCCTCCGGCCGGGTGCGCATCGAAGTGCGCCACCTGACGAAGACCGTGCGCGACAGCGCCACCGGCGCCAACAAAAACCTGCTGGACGACATCAGCCTGGTGATCGAGCCGGGCGAATTCGTGGTGTTGTTCGGCACTTCCGGCTCCGGCAAGTCCACCCTGCTGGACGCCCTCAACGGCCGGCGGCCTGCCACCGGCGGCAGCGTGCTGTACAACGGCACCGATTTATACGCCGCTTTCGACCTGTTCCGTTCCGCCATCGGCTACGTGCCGCAGCAGGACATCGTCCACCGCAAGATCGCCGTGGAGCGGGCCCTGCATTACACGGCGCGCCTGCGCTTGCCGCCGGACACCACGAACCTGGAAATGGACGGTTACGTGGGCCAGGTGTTGGACAAGGTGGGACTGGCGGAAAAAGCCGCCATGGCCATCGACACGCCGGCGCCCTTGAGCGGCGGCCAGCTGAAGCGGGTCAGCCTGGCGGTGGAGCTGGTGGCCAACCCCAACGTGCTGTTCCTCGACGAAGTGACCTCCGGCCTGGACGCCGGCACCGACAAGCGCATGATGGAGCTGTTCCGCGCCCTGGCCGAGGACCAGAAAACCGTGGTGTGCGTCACCCACACCCTGGAAAACATCGAGGCCTGCCATTTGGTGGTGCTGCTGCACCAGGGCAAGCTGGCCTTTTACGGCCCGCCCCAGGCCGTTACCGGCTATTTCGGCATCCACAAGCTGTCGGAAGTGTACGAGCTGCTGGAGAGCCGGCCGGCCGCCGAGTGGGCGGAAAAATTCCACGCCTCCAGCTTTTACGAGACTTACGTGCGCCGCCGCCTGCACCCGGACGGCTCGCAAACCGGCCCCATCACCCAACCGACGGCGCCGCGCCGCCGCTGGTTCGACTGGCTGCAGACCGCCACCTTGATGAGCCGCAACCTGGACCTGATGTTGGCGGACCGGCGCAACCTGCTGATTCTGATCCTGCAAGCGCCCCTCATCGCCCTGGTGATCGGGCTGGTGTTCAAGATCGACGCCGCCTTGGCCCTGCGCGCGGCCAAGGAGAGCCAGATCGGTTTTATCCTGGTGCTGTCCGCCATTTGGTTCGGCTGCCTCAATTCGGCGCGGGAACTGGTGAAGGAGCTGCCCATCTATCTGCGCGAGCGCTCGGTCAACCTGGGGCTGGCGCCTTACATCGTCAGCAAGCTCGTGCCCCTGGCCGGATTGTGCTTGCTGCAATGCGCCATGTTGCTGGGCGTGGTGGCCGCCATGGTGTCCATTCCCGGCGACATGGCGGCGCGTTTCGGCGTGCTGTTCGTTTCTTCCATGGCGGCCACCGCCATGGGCTTGGCGGTGAGCGCCTTCGTCAATTCCAACGACAAAGCCGTGGCCACCGTGCCGATCCTACTCATTCCCCAGGTGATCCTGTCCGGCGCGGTGGTGAAATTGGAAGGCGGCGGCCTGTGGTTCGCCAAGCTCAGCATCATCGCCTACTGGGCCTACGACGCCATGAAAGCGACGTTGAGCGAGGAGGTGCGTTCGGTGCGCGACTTCGCCGGCGAGGCGCTGGTGCCGGTGGCCGGCAGCGTGGCGGGCGATTTGGGCATTGTGGCGGCGCTGGGGACGGTGTTTCTGGCCGCCGCCGTGGCGGGGCTGAAGCTCAAGGACAAAAAGTGACGCCACAGGCGTCGCCATATCAATCGAAAACATGAAGCGCTGTTTGGGAGAGTATCCATGAGCGAAACCGCGGCAGCGGACATTCACGTCTGCTCCAAATGCGAAACCCGCAATACCGAGGCGGAGGCCGCCGCCAACCTCTACCGCTGCATCGGTTGCGGTCAGGATCTGGCCCACGTCGACACGGCGCCTAACGGCGCGGTGCGCGGCATCTTCGGCTGGCTCAAGCAGGAAAACGACCTGATCGGCGACCGCTACCGGGTGAAAACCGTGCTGGGCAAGGGCGGTTTCGGCGCCACCTACCTGGTGGAGGATCAGCGCGTCAACGGCAAGCGCCGGGCGCTCAAGGAAATCCCGGAGCTGCTGTTCGACGAATACGAGGTGTCCTTGCTCAGCAGCCTGGAGCATCCCGCCATTCCCGACATCGCCGATCGCTTCACCGAGGCCGGCATGGTCTACCTGGTGCTCAAGTTCGGCGGCAACCGCACCCTGCAATCGGAATGCCGCCGCATGAACGGCATCCCCTACGCCACGCTCAAGCCCTGGGCGCTGGAGCTGGGCAACGTGTTGAGTTACCTGCACAGCCGCACGCCGCCCATCATCCACCGCGACCTCAAGCCGGAGAACGTGCTGCTGGACGAAGGCGATCGGGTGATGTTGATCGATTTCGGCATCGCCAAGGCGTCCGACAGCGGCATGACCCGCACCCTGGGACGCGCCGCTTCCCACGGCTTCAGTCCGCCGGAGCAGGTGTTGGGCACCGGCACCGACCAGCGCTCCGACATCTACGCCTATGCCGCCACCCTGTATTTCGCCTTGACCGGCAAAACGCCGGCGGCGGCCCACGAGCGGGTGGCGGGAAAGCCCCTGGTGCCGATCGCCGAATTGGTGCAAGGCGTTCCGGCGGCCGTGGACGCGGCCCTGAGCCGCGCGTTGAGCCTGAACATCAACGAGCGCCAAGCCAACATCGAAGAATTGCTGGCGGTATTGGAGGAAAAGCCCCACGCCGCCGTCGAAGCGATGGTGGGCGATCGGACGGTTCGCGTGGGCGATATCGCCTTCGGGCCCGCCATGGGCCGCACCGGCCCCCTGTCCCAGCCCCTCCACAGCGTCCCTTTGGGGCACGGCACGCCGCCGCCGGTCTCCGCTCCCGTGGCCGTCGCGCCGGCCCGCTGGCCCTTGTTGGCCGGCGGGGCGGCGGTGTTGGCTTTGATCATCGGCGGGGCGGCCTACCTGATGCGGGACAAGGGAGCGGAGCCCGCGCCGACAGCCGCCACCGCCGGGCCAGCGCCCGCGGCCCAGCCGCCTGCGGTAGCCACGACGGGCGTCGCGGTGCCGGCGCCGGCGACCGCCGTCGCGCCGGCCATTCCGGCGCCAAGCCCCGCGCCCGCCGCTCCGGCGGGCGGTTCCGAAGCCGACTTGCTAAATTTGCTGCACAAGACGCGCAGCGAGTCGGAGCCGGACAAAACCATCGATCAGCCTCCCAAGCGTACCGAGTCCATCGTTTCAGGCGGCGGAACCCGCGCCTCGTCCGCGTCTTCCCGCAGCGTCGAACCGCGGCCGGCCCCGCCGAAACACGACAGCGACGAAGGCGGCTGGTCCATCACGCCCGGCCAGACGCAAAAAATTCGCTGAATCAGGGGGCGGAGCGCTTTGCGGTGTTGGCTGTTGCGCGTCGAATGGCCCGGGGATGGGCTATATTCTGTCTCGGCGGGTGTGATAAGTTGAATGACGAAAGGCGTCGAGCAAGGCGCTAAACAAAACAATAGCGAGGAAGGAGAAGCGAGTATGTTGCGAAAGTCCAACAGGTGGTCTTTGCGTTCTTTTTGCTTGGGTCTGGCGGCGTTGGCGCTGGCCTATGCTCCCGTGTCCGGAGCGGACGGCTACGGTTTTGCCGCGCCGGGCGGCTACGGCCTGAAGGTTTACCGAACCAACTATGCGCTTTACCCCTACGTGCAGGTGTATTTCCGCACCTTCGACCAGAATCAGCAGCCTTTGGTCAACCTGAACGAATTGAATGTCGGCTTGATGGTCAAGGGTAAATCTTACGATGTTGCCAAGCGGCAGTATGTGATTCAGCCGTTGCGCCAACGCCAGGAAGCCGTGCGCACCGTCCTGGTGCTGGACGCCAGCAAATCGATGGCCGGCGCGCCCTTTAACGCGGCGCTGGAAGCCGCGGTTCGTTACATCGCCGGCAAGCGGCCGCAGGACGAGATCGCCGTGTTGTCCATCCGCGACACCAAGGAAGGCTACGATGTGGTCTCCAACTTCGAAAGAGACGGCAACGCCGTGGTGCGCCGTTTGGCCGATATTCGAGTGGACGGCCAGAAAACCCGCCTTTACGACAGCGTTGCCGCCGCCATGCAATTGTGCGGCATGACCGCGCAGGGATCGGAGGCCTCTTCGGTGAGCGATATCGCCTCTTGTTCCGTCATCGTGTTCTCGGACGGCCGCGATGAAGGCAGCGCCTTGTCGCGCGAGGAACTGAACGGGCGCATCACGAATTTGAAAATACCCGTGCCCATTTATTCCGTGGCCTACTCCAAGACTTCGAAGGAGTACTTCAAAAACCTGGAGTCTTTGTCGAAGAATTCCTTCGGCGTTTATTTCCTGATCGGCGACGCCATCACCCGCATGACGCAGGTCATGGAGCAAATCCAAAATATCCTGCTGAGCGATTACGTGGTGACGTTCCTGTCCTATTTGCCGGTGGACGGCGAGTCCCATGCGCTGAAGTTGGGCGTGGAATATCCGTCCGGCAGCGGCAAATTCAATTATGACGCCAGCAGCTTCGAAGCGATCGAAGCGCCGCCGGTACCCGCTTTGCAAGCCGCCAAAGCGCAATTGTCCAGCGTGCTCCGGCCCTTGCCCGACGGCAATCCGTATTATTCCGCAGCGGCGCCAGCCGCCCCCGTCGCTCCCGTGCCGGCCGGCGTACCGGCGGCCCGGTAGTCAAGACAAACCATAGGAAGAGGAAAATCAGAAATGGCTACGATGAAAAAAACCGCGGTAACTATGGTGCTGTGCACCAGCTTGGTGGCAACCGGTTGCGCCACCACCCAGGAAGGCCAGCAAATGCAGGGCGCGGCCCTGGGCGCCCTGGCCGGCGGATTGACCACCGGCTTGCTCACGGGGAATGTGGGGTACGGCATCGCCGCCGCGGTGGGCGGCGCAGCGTTGGGTTGGGGCGCCGTCAAACTGGTACAGGCGGCCACTACTCAGCAAGTACGTACCGCCGAGCAGGATCAGCAGTTATACGGCTTTACCCCGTCGGCGAATGCGGTGCTGGTGAAAATGAACAAAGCCACGGCGACGCCGGAGAAACTGGCGGCGGGCCAATCGGTGGTGATTTCCAGCGATTACTCTTTGTCCCTGCCGCAAGGGACGGCCAATTCCGACGTGGTGGAGTCCTATTCGTTGAAGAAGGACGGGCAGGTGTTGACCAGCAGCGAGCCGACCCATTCGCAAAAAGCCGCCGGCGGTTATGCGGTAAACGCCACCATCGCCATTCCCAAATCGGCCAAACCAGGCACTTATGTGGTGGAAACCAAAGTGCAATCGGGCACCAGCTACGACGTCAGCCAAGCTGTGTTTGTTGTCGGGAACTGATGATAGCGGCCTATCGTAAGGCGCTCTCGATACGGAAGCGGCAAGCGGAGCGAATCCGCTTGCCGCTTCTTGCGTTGGCGTTGCTGTCGTCTTGCTGCCAGTCCGCATGGGCGTTGTGCGGCGATGAGGTGCTTCGCGCCAAGCAAACCGCGGAGCGTATCGACCAGGAATGGCCGGTGCGTACCGCCGGGGACGCGGTTAGCGCTTACTTGCAAAGCTTGGGGCAGCGTTTGGCGCCAAGCCAGAGTGTTTTGGACATTGGTCGATACGTGACCTACGACTGGCCGGAGCACTGGTTGTTTCGCGCCGTGCGCGACAAGTCGGCGAATGCGTTTTCCATCGGCAATGGCCGTACTTACGTGACCGACGGCGTTATCCTGGCAGCGGAGAACGAAGCGCAGGTGGCGGCGATATTGGCCCACGAGATGGGGCACCAATTGGCGGCGCATTTCTGCGGCGACAGCGATGAAGGCTATGCGCCCAGCCGCATGGTCGGTTCCCTGGCGCAAGCCATGGATGTGCGCAAGGAAATGGAGGCCGACGGCATGGCCTTGGCGATTTTGACCGCTGCCGGTTATCCGGCCAGCGCCATGCTGGATGCCATCGCCAAAATGCCGAGCAACGACCCCAACTCGCAACGCCAGCGCCAGCGGCGCATCCAGGCGTTGCATAACGAACTCCCCAACTACGATGTCTTGCCTGTGCCGCCCTCTTCCGGCGGTTTCGCTCAGGTCAAGGCGCTGTTGCAGCGGCAATAAGATGACGGCGGCGGACCGGGAACGGCGCCGCTCGCTCCATTGAGCTTTCCCGCCCAGGCGTTTTGCGTTACAAAGCAGCCCGTGAACGCAACGGAATCCATGTTTTAGCCCATGAACGAGCGCCCAAGCTGGGAGCAAACGCCGGTCGCGGCGTTGAAAGGCGCCGGGGCGGCCACGGCGGCCAAGCTGGAGAAGCTGGGCATCCGCAGCGTCGGCGATTTGCTGTTCCATCTGCCGTTGCGTTACGAGGACCGCACCCGGGTCACTCCTATCGGCGCGTTGCAGCCCGGGTCGTCCGCCTTGGCTCAGGGGCGGGTGGAGCTGACGGAGCTGGTGCCCAAGGGGCGTCGTTCTCTGGTGTGCCGCATCGGCGACGGCACCGGCCACCTTTATCTGCGCTTTTTCCACTTCACCCAGCGGCAGCGCGAGCAATTGGCGCGCGGCGCGCTGCTGGCTTGTTTCGGCGAGGCGCGCAACGGTTTCTACGGGCTGGAAATGGTTCACCCCGAGTACCATTTCGTCGATGCGCTGACCATGGAGCCGGCCGAGGGCGGTTTGACCGCGGTTTATCCCTTGACCGAAGGCGTGCGCCAGCAGACCTTGCGGCGCCTAACGGCCCAGGCGGTGAATTTGCTCAAGGCGCACGAACTGTCGGACTGGCTGCCCGAGTCTATCCGGCGGGAGCGCCGCTGGCCCGGCCTGAGCGAGGCGCTGATCACCCTGCACTGCCCGCCTTCTGGAACGAGTGATGCTGCGCAAGCGCTCACCCCAGCCCTCTCCCTGGGGAAGAGGGAGCCGGAAGGCGGCTTTCAAGAAGCCTTAGCTGGTCCGCTTCGCGGCGGCTTTCAGGAAGCCATTGAGCGGGCGCGGCAGCGGCTGGCGTTCGAGGAGTTGCTCGCTCACCATTTGAGTCTGACCCAGCTGCGCGGACGCATTAAACGACAGCCGGCGCCGGTGCTTGAGGCGAAGCCGGGCGTGCTGGACCAATTCGCCGCCGCGTTGCCTTTCGCCATGACCGCCGCCCAGCGGCGGGTAATCGGCGAGTTGGGGGAGGATCTGGCTGCCGGCAGCCCCATGCTGCGTTTGGTGCAGGGCGATGTGGGGGCGGGCAAGACGGTGGTGGCGGCTTGCGCGGCGCTGATGGCTTTGAGCGGCGGCTGGCAGGTGGCGTTGATGGCGCCGACGGAATTGCTGGCGGAGCAGCATCTGCGCAGTTTCAGCGCTTGGCTGGAGCCGCTGGGGGTGCGCCTGGTCGGCCTCACGGCCCGACTCAAGGGCGCGGCGCGGCAGGCCGCCTTGGACGATCTGGCGGCCGGCCGTGTCGGCGTGGCCGTGGGCACCCATGCGTTGTTTCAGGAGCACGTGCGCTTCGCCAAGCTGGGCTTGGCGGTGATCGACGAGCAGCATCGCTTCGGCGTGCACCAGCGGCTGGCTTTGCGGGAGAAAGGCGCCCACAACGGCATTACGCCGCATCAGCTCATCATGACCGCCACGCCCATTCCCCGCACCCTAGCCATGTTGGGGTACGCCGACCTGGACGTGTCGGTGATCGACGAGTTGCCGCCGGGCCGCACGCCCGTCACCACCACGGTCATCTCCTCGGCGCGCCGCGACGAGGTGATCGACCGCATCACCCATTGGGCGGAACAGGGGCGCCAGGTCTACTGGGTCTGCACCCTCATCGAAGAGTCGGAAATGTTGCAGTGCGAGGCGGCGGAAGCCACCGCTTCGCGTTTGGCGGAAGCTTTGCCGGCCGTGCGGGTGGCGCTGGTGCACGGACGTATGAAGCCGGCGCAGAAGGATGCGGTCATGCAGGCCTTCAAGAGCGGGGAGGCGGATTTGCTGGTGGCGACCACCGTCATCGAAGTGGGGGTGGACGTGCCCAACGCCAGCCTGATGGTGATCGAAAACGCCGAGCGTCTCGGCTTGGCCCAGTTGCACCAGTTGCGCGGCCGGGTGGGGCGCGGCCCGGGCGAGGCCCATTGCCTGCTCATGTACCAGCCACCGTTGTCGGCCCTGGCGCGCGAGCGGCTGGGTATCCTGCGCGAAACCAACGACGGCTTCCGCATCGCCGAAAAGGACTTGCAACTGCGCGGCCCCGGCGAAGTCTTGGGGACGCGCCAAACCGGCCAGATTCAGTTCCGCATCGCCGATCTGACCCGCGATCAAGCCCTGCTGGATGCGGTGAAAGCGGCGGCGGAAACCGTGCGGCGGGAATGCCCCGAACACGCGCCGTTGTTGATGGCGCGTTGGCTGGGGCAGGCGGAGCGCTACGCCGAGGCGTAAAGGACTAGGTTGCCGCCTGGGCCGACGATTGGAACAAGGCTTCCATGGCGTCCACGTCGATGGGTTTGCTGATTTGGCCGGCTAAGTTCAGCTTGAGGGCGGACGCCAGCTTGCCGACCACGTTCAGCAATTGCCGGTCGCATCCGCTGACCAGGATGATGCGCGCTTTGCATTTCAGCTGGGCCAACTGCCTGAGGATTTCGACGCCATCGATGTTGGGCATGATGAGGTCCAGCACGATAATGGCGGGATCCTGTTCGGCCAGCCGCAGCAGCTGAGCTGGATCGGTGCTGACCATCGGGGCCAGCCCGGCGGTCACGGCGATTTCCGACAGCAAGGTGCACTGGTCGTCGTCGTCGTCGATGATGAGTATGCGCTGACGAGTGTTCATGTCGGCGGGTTCCGCGATGATGGCCCTATGACCGGCTGTTTCGGTGGAGGGCTGTCCGTATCGGTCGCCTCCGGCGCGGCATCGGTTTCGCTGATCTGGCCGCAGTGAAATTCTGACTAATTTAGGCGGAAATGACAAGCCGTTTGCGCCGATAGCGCCAAGCGGCTTGCAAATTCGATGCGATAGGCTCCTTGACGGTGGCTTCCGCTATAATCGCGGCATCATGAAAGGCCTATTGTTGCACCGGTCTGGGCGGGGAGAAAACGGACCGTGCGTATTCATTTAATTGCCGTGGGTACCCGCATGCCTTCTTGGGTCGAGGAAGGGTATGGCGAATACGCCAAGCGCTTGCCGCGGGAGTGCGGCTTGGCGTTGAAGGAAATTCCCATGGCCAAGCGCCAGCGCAACAGCGATATCGCCAGGCTGGTGGCGGACGAGGGCCAGCGCATGCTGGCGGCGATACCCGACGGCAGCCATGTCGTCGCCCTGGACGTGACCGGCAAGCAGCGCGGCACTCCCGAATTGGCGGCGGCGCTGGAGCAATGGCTGGCGGGCGGCCGCGACGTTTGCCTGCTGGTGGGCGGGCCGGACGGCTTGGCGCCGGCCTGCCTGCAACGGGCCCACGAGCGTTGGAGTCTATCGCTCCTTACCCTGCCCCATCCCCTGGTGCGCATCCTGCTGGCCGAGCAGGTTTATCGCGCCTGGAGCATCGTGCAAAACCACCCCTATCATCGCTGACTTCATGTTCGCCAAACCCCTCATCGTGCTCGCTTCCGCTTCGCCGCGCCGCCGCGAATTGCTGGATCAGATCGGCGTGGCCCATCGGGTGGCGGCGGCGGACGTGGACGAAACGCCGTTGCCCGGAGAGGAACCGGAGCATTACGTGCTGCGGCTGGCGGAAGCCAAGTCCTGGCAGGTCTGGCAAACCGCCGGCGACGCGTTGCCGGTGCTGGCTGCCGATACCGCCGTGGTGGTGGACGGCGAAATTCTCGGCAAGCCGCGCGACCGGGAACACGCCCTGGCCATGCTGCGGCGCTTGTCCGGCCGCGGTCATCGGGTGCTGACCGGCGTGTCGCTGCGGGCGCAGCAACATTGGCGGGCGTCGAGCGACACCTCGGTGCGGTTTCGCCCGCTGAGCGATGCCGAGATTTTGGCCTATTGGGATAGCGGCGAGCCTTGCGACAAAGCCGGCGCCTATGCCATCCAGGGCCGCGCGGCGCTGTTCGTGGAGCGCATCGAAGGCAGCTTCTCCGGCGTGGTGGGCCTGCCCTTGTTCGAAAGCGCCGAACTGATGCGCAAAGCCGGTATTCCCTTATTGGGCGGGGCGGCCGCGATCGCCGGTTCATCCCATCTCCCCGTCCGCGAGGACGGGCGCAATATCATGGAGCCGCGATGAGCGACGAAATCCTGGTCAACGTCACGCCGCCGGAAACCCGCGTGGCCATGGTCGAAAACGGCGTGCTGCAGGAGGTGATGATCGAACGCAGCCGCAAGCGCGGCCTGGTGGGCAATATCTACAAGGGCCGCATCTGCCGGGTGCTGCCCGGCATGCAGGCGGCTTTCGTGGACATCGGCCTGGACCGGGCGGCGTTTTTGCACGAGTCCGACTTAAGCGGACGCGAGCGGGAGCGCCTGGGCGGTTCCGGCATCGGCGGCCTGTTCCGCGACAGCCAGGAAGTGGTGGTGCAGGTGGTGAAGGACCCCCTCGGCACCAAGGGCGCGCGCCTGTCCACGGAAATCTCCCTGCCGTCCCGCTTCCAGGTGTACATGCCCTACAACAGCGTGTCCGGCGTGTCCCAGCGCATCGAAAACGAGGAGGAGCGCCAGCGCCTCAAGGCCGGGGCGGAGAGCTTCCAGCTGGAGCACGGCTGCGGCGGCTACATCGCCCGCACCGCCGCCGAGGGGGTGGACGAATTCGCCCTGCGCACCGACATGCTGTTTCTCTACAAACTGTGGGGATCCATCGAGCAGCGCATCAAAGACGCGCCGGCCCCTTCCCTGGTGTACGAGGAACTGCCCCTGGGCATCCGCGTGGTGCGCGACCTGTACCGTACCAAGGTGGAAAAAATCCGCGTGGACTCCCGCGAAACCCACGCCCGTCTGGTCAAATTCGCCAACGAGTTCATCCCCGAGATCACGCCGCTGATCGAGCACTACGCCGGCGAGCGGCCGATATTCGACCTGTACGGCGTGGAGGACGAAATCCAGAAAGCCTTGGAGCGCAAGGTGCAGCTGAAGTCCGGCGGCCACCTGGTGTTCGACCAGACCGAGGCCATGACCACGGTGGACGTCAACACCGGGGCCTACGTGGGCGGCCGCAACCTGGAAGAAACCATTTTCAAGACCAACCTGGAGGCGGCCCAAGCCATTGCCCGGCAGCTGCGGCTGCGCAACCTGGGCGGCATCATCATCATCGACTTCATCGACATGAAGGACGAGGAGCACAAGCGCCAGGTGCTGCAAGCCCTGGAAAAAAGCCTGGAGAAGGATCACGCCAAGAACGCCATCAGCGAGGTGTCGTCCCTGGGACTGGTGCAAATGACCAGGAAACGCACCCGCGAGAGCCTGGAGCACATCCTCTGCGCCCCCTGCCCTTGCTGCAGCGGACGCGGCGTGCTGAAAACGGCGGAAACCGTCTGCCTGGAAATCTTCCGCGAAATCATCCGCGAGGTGCGCCAGTACAACGTGCAGGAACTGATGGTGCTGGCTTCCAACGAAGTGGTGGAGCGCTTGCTGGACGAGGACGCCGACATGGTGTCGGAACTGGAGTCGTTCCTCAAGGTGAGCATCAAGTTCCGCGCCGAAGCCCAGTACAACCAGGAGCTGTACGACATCGTCCTGCTCTAGCCGCACCGCTTCGTGAAAATCGCCCTACACCTCGCCCGCACTACCCGTTTCCTGCTGACGTCCGGCTTATTGCTGACCGCCTTGGGGCTGACGACGGCCCGTTTTTGGTTGTTGCCCCAGGTGGACGCCTATCGCCAGTCACTGCAGGCCAGCTTGTCGCAAAGCCTGGGACAGGCCCTGCGCATCGGCGGGCTCAGCGCCCATATGCGCGGCTTTTCTCCAGAATTGGTGCTGAGCGACGTGGCGGTGGTGGACCCGGCCAGCGGCGCCATCGACGTGTGGCTGGGCCAGTTGCACGTGGGATTGGATTTGCCGGGTTCCCTTTCCAGCGGCGAGCTGCGTACCGGTTGGATCGCCCTGCACGGTTCCGATTTGGCGCTGCGCCGCCGCGCCGACGGCGAGGTCGTGCTGGACGGCGTGCAATCGACGGAAGGCCTGCCGCCCTGGCTGGTCGGCTACGGCCGTTTCGAATTGCAAGCCAGCCGCTTGCGCTGGCGCGACGAGGTCGCTGGCACCGACATGGAGTTCGCCGGCGCCCATTTGTTGATCATCAACGACGGATCCCATCATCGGCTTGCCGCCGACGTTTCCCAGCCGGGCGCCGGGCGCTTGCGCTGGGCGGCAGAGCTGGACGGCGACCTGGAGCACGCGGCGCAGTTGGCCGGCCGGGTATACCTGCAAGGCCAGGGGGTGAAGCCCGAGGCCTGGGATCTGCCGTCCCCGGGCGGCTTCGCCCTGCGCGCCGGCGCGGCGGATTTTCGGCTATGGGCTGATTGGCGCGACGGCGGCCTGCAAGGCATGGCGGGCTGGCTGTCGTTGGCGCAGCCGGTGCTGAGCCACGGTGCCGATGCAACGGGCCTCGCCGGTCTGGAAGGCTGGTTCCGCTGGCGCAGCGTCGGCGGGGGCTGGACGCTGGAGGCCACCCAACTGAGGCCGAACTTGGCCGGCGCGCCGTGGCCGGACAGTCGCATCAGCGTGGCGTACGAATCGGGCCGGTGGCGGGCCGCCGCCGATTACGCCCGGCTCGACGATGTGGCGGCCTTGGCCCATGGGTTGGCGCCCATGCTGCGATTGGACGGGCTGGCGACCCTCGACAGCTTGGGGTTGCGCGGCGAACTACGCGACGTGGCGCTGGCGTATGACGCCGCCGACGACGACGACGGCCAAGCCCGCTATGGCCTGTGCGCCAGCCTCAAAGGTTTCGGCATGAACGCCCATGGGACGCTGCCGGGCATCACCGGTTTGAGCGGCCGATTGTGCGGCAATGACCGGGAGGCGCGGGCGGAAGTGGCCGCCGGCCCCGGCGCGGTGGATTTGACGCAGTGGTTCCGGGCGCCGCTGGAATACACGCGGGCCGAAGGCGGCTTGCTCTGGCGCCGCGACGACGGCGGTTGGGCCTTGTCCGGCGACGGCTGGCGGCTGGAAACGCCGTCGGGGGCGCTGACCAGCCGTTTCCGCTTGGCCATGAAAAAAGACGAGGCCACGCCCGTGCTGGATTGGCAAGCGCGCCTGGAGCGCGGCGACATGAACGGGATTTTCCATTACCTGCCGGTGCACATCATGCCGCCCGCCACGGTGGAATGGTTGGACGCCGCCTTTATGGGCGGGCGGATCCTGGGGGGCGAGGCGCGCTTTCAAGGCCCCTTGGCGGCGTTTCCTTTCCTGGGCGGCGAAGGCTTGTTCCGCGTCGACGTGGACGTGGCCGACGCGCAGCTGCGTTTCGCCGAGGGCTGGCTGCCTTTGACCGGACTCAGCGCCCAGGTGTCCATCGACGGCGACAGCCTGGAGGTGCGCAACGGCCAAGGGATGCTGGGGGAAACTGCGGCCTCGAACGTGTCCGTGCGTATCGATCACATGGCGCCGGACGGGCTGTTGTCGCTGAGCGGCAGGATGCAGGGCGGTTTGCCCCAAGTGCTGGATTATTTCGCCCATACCCCCAGGGCGGCGCTGATCGAGCGGCTGAAGGAGCACACGGAAATGGACGGGCAGGCCACCGTCGATTTGCTGTTGGGGTACGCCTTCAGCGGCGACAGCGACGCGGTGGAGGTGAAGGGCGAGGCGCGCGTCGCCGACGGGCGCTTGAAGGTGGCTGCGGCCAATTTGCAGCTGGACGCTTTGCGGGGCGCGGTGCGCTTCAACGGCAGCCGGGTGCAGTCCGAAGATTTGCACGGTACTTTGCTCGGCGCGCCCGCCGCTCTCACCCTGTCCGGCGACGGCGCCGAATTGCGCATCGGTGTCGGCGGCCAGTCCACCGTGCAGAAACTCCGCGCCTGGCAGCCGGCGGAGGCTTGGGGCCAGCTAAGCGGCAAACTGGACTACAAGGTCGAGCTGGCTTTGCCCCAGGATCTCAAGGGCAGCGGCCGGGGCTTGAGTCTTACCTTCGACGGCGACTTGGCCGAAGCCGCCGTGGATTTGCCGCCGCCTTTCGGCAAGGCGGTCGGCGAGCCCGGGTCGGTGCGGCTGGAGGCCGTTTGGGACGATAAAAACGGGATTGGCTTTTTCGGCGACTACCAGGGGATGGTCAAGCTGAAAGCGCGCTTGTTAAAGGCCGCCGACGGCCGTTGGGATGCGCCGGCCGGCGAGTTGGTCCTGGGCGATGCGCCCCTCGGCGAGCCGCCGGCCGACGGCTGGCGGCTGTCCGGCCGGCTCGGGGTTGTGCCCTTGGATGCCTGGTGGGGGCGCATGGGCGGCAACGCGGGGGCGTTGGCCTACGGCGGAAAAATCCGCCAAGTGGATCTGGCGATCGGTTCCCCCAGCTGGGAAGGGCGGGACTGGGGGGCGTTTTCCTTGAACCTGCGCCGGGTAGCGGACGGTTGGGACGGTTCCCTGGAGTCCGCTGTCGCGACCGGCGCCCTCAGCCTGCCGGCAAGCTGGCCGTCGGGCCGTCCGGTGTCGCTGGATTTGGAACGGCTGGCTCTTCCGAAAATGCCCAAGGAAACCCTCGAGCGGGCCCGCCAAGCCCAAATCGATCCGGCGCAGTTGCCGGCGCTGACGGTGCGCAGCCGGCACGTGTTGTGGCAAGGCCACGATTTGGGGCAGTTGGACTGCGAGGCGGAGCATCGGCCGGAGGGGCTGCGCCTGAAGCAGTGTGCCGTCGTGTCGGATTTGCAGTCGACCAGCCTGGCGGGCGAATGGTGGCGCTCTGATACCAAGGATTTCAGCCGCTTGGATGGTAAAATGAAAATCAAGGACTTAGGCCGGTTGCTGGAGCAACTGGGGTTTGGCGACCAAGTGGTGGAAACGCCGGCTAAGTTGAAGTTCGCCCTGCAATGGCAGGACGCCCCCCAGCGCGTGGCGGCGTCGAAGCTTAACGGCGACCTGTCGGTGAACCTGGGCGGAGGCGCTTTACGCCATGTGGATCCGGGCGTGGGGCGGGCGCTGGGGCTATTCAACATCGAAACCTTAAAACGCCGCTTGCTGCTGGATTTCAGCGACGTGTTCGCCGAAGGCTTGGCCTTCGACGAAGTGCGCGGCCGTTTCAAAATCACCGACGGCAACGCGGAGACCCACAATCTGTTCATCGGTGGGCCGTCGGCGCGAGTGTTCATCAGCGGTAAAACCGATTTGGCCGGCCGCATCTTGGACCAGCTGGTCACCGTGGTGCCGCGCACCAGCCTGGCTTGGCCGATACTCGGCACTTTGGCCGGCGGTCCGGCGGTGGGCGCCGCCGTGTTGCTCGCACAGCAACTGGTGGGCGATCGGCTGGAAGGCATCACCGCCAGCCAGTATTCGGTCAAAGGCGCTTGGGACGATCCGGCCGTGGTGTTGCTGTCGCGCAATACCCCGCTGGAAGTGCTGCAACGGGCCTGGCAGGGCATGAAAGACATATCCGAATTAGCGGAACCAGAGGAAAAAAACGAATGAGCACGAATTCGCCCGGAGCGAAAGCGGCGGGCAAAACGATTTGCGCCGCCATCCAGATGGCATCCAGCCCCAACGTGTCCGCCAATTTGATGGAGGCGGAACGGTTGGTGGCCAAGGCGGCCGAAGCCGGCGCCAAGCTGGTGGCCTTGCCGGAAAACTTCGCATTGATGGGCCAACACGACACCGACAAGCTGGCCCACGCCGAACGGGAAGGCGGCGGTCCCATTCAGGAATCCCTGGCGCGCATGGCGGCCCAGAACGGTGTTTGGGTGGTGGGCGGCACCATGCCCATTGCCGGCGAAGCGCCCAACAAAGTGCGCGCCGCTTGCCTGGTTTTCGACGACCAGGGCAAGCAAGTGGCTCGCTACGACAAGATTCACATGTTCGACGTCAACGTGCCGGGCTCCGAAGAGCAGTACCGCGAGTCGGAAACCATCGAAGCAGGACGGCACCCGCTGGTGCTGGACACCCCTTTCGGCCGCATGGGCGTGGCGATTTGCTACGACTTGCGCTTTCCCGAGCTGTTCCGGCTGATGGCGGCGGAAAGCATGGATTTCCTGGTCGTCCCGGCCGCATTCACGGCGAAAACCGGCGCCGCCCACTGGGAGTTGCTGATCCGCGCGCGGGCGGTGGAAAACCTCTGTTACGTCATCGCGCCCAACCAGGGCGGCTTTCACGTCAACGGTCGGGAAACTTTCGGCCACAGCATGCTGGTGGGGCCGTGGGGCGAGATTTTGGCCTCCTTGCCCACCGGCGCCGGCGTGGTGTGCGGCGAAATCGATTTGGAGCTGATGTCCAGGGTGCGGCGGGCGTTTCCTGCGCTGGAGCATCGCCGTATGCAATGTCGCTAGGCGGAACCATGAAAAACGATACCTTGGCCGTGGCCCGGCGCTTGCTGCTGGAGCCCACCGGCATCGGCGACGACGACGTCTCCCGTTTGATGGGCGAGTTGTTCCGTAGCTCCCTCGATGCGGCGGACATTTATTTCCAGGCCAGCCGCTACGAGTCGTGGCAGCTGGAGGACGGCATCGTCAAGGAAGGCAGCTACAGCATCGAGCGCGGCGCCGGTTTGCGTGCCGTCACCGGCGAAAAAACCGGTTTCGCCTATAGCGACCAGATATTGATGCCGGAATTGCTGGAAGCGGCCCGCTGCGCTCGCGCCATCGCCGCCGGCGGCGGCCAGGGTAGCGTGAAAGTGGCGCACGGGTCCCTGCCGAAGCCGCTTTATCCCATGGCCGATCCGCTGGCCTCCCTAGGCGAGGAAGCCAAAATCGACCTGTTGCGGCGGGTGGACGCGGAAGCGCGGCGCATCGACCCGCGGGTGGAGCAGGTGATCGTCAGCTTGGCCGGCGTGCACGAGGCCATGCTGGTGGTGGATCAGAGCGGCGTCATGCACGGCGACGTGCGGCCCCTGGTGCGCCTGAACGTCAGCGTCATCGTGCAGCACAACGGCCGGCGCGAGCAGGGCAGCGCTGGCGGCGGCGGCCGTTGCGACTACGGGTTCTTCGGCGAGGAGGATCGCGCCCTGGGGTACGCCCGGGAGGCCGTGCGCCAAGCGTTGGTGAACCTGGAAGCCGGCGAGGCGCCGGCGGGCGGCATGACCGTGGTCTTGGGGCCGGGCTGGCCGGGCATTCTGTTGCACGAGGCGATCGGCCACGGCCTGGAGGGCGATTTCAACCGCAAGGGCACTTCGGCGTTCAGCGGCCGGGTCGGCGAGCAAGTGGCTTCGCCGCTGTGCACCGTGGTGGACGACGGGACCTTGCCCGGGCGGCGCGGTTCGTTGACCGTGGACGACGAAGGCACGCCGACCCAGTGCACGACCCTGATCGAGAACGGCGTGCTCAAGGGATACATGCAGGACCGGCTCAACGCCCGCCTGATGGGCGTGGCGCCTACCGGCAACGGCCGGCGCGAGTCCTACGCCCATTTGCCCATGCCGCGCATGACCAATACCTATATGTTGCCGGGCGCGCACGATCCCCAGGAAATACTCGCCTCGGTGAAGCGCGGCCTGTACGCGAAGAATTTCGGCGGAGGCCAGGTCGACATCACCTCCGGCAAGTTCGTGTTTTCCGCCAGCGAGGCCTATCTCATCGAGGACGGCCGCCTCACCCGCCCGCTCAAGGGCGTCACGCTGATCGGCAACGGCCCGGACGTGCTGACCCGCGTCAGCCAGGTGGGCAACGATTTGGCTCTGGACCCCGGCGTCGGCACCTGCGGCAAGGACGGTCAGAGCGTGCCGGTGGGCGTGGGGCAGCCGACCTTGCGGGTGGACGGCTTGACGGTGGGCGGCACCGGCGTTTGAACACAGTCCGTCGCCGTTCCATTGCGTGCGATGGTGTTGAATCTTGTCGCTTAAGGAGCGTATTGCCAGTGGCGGAAATGAACGATAAGCCCGATATGGGCGAGGAACAGGCGCGCCTGCTGGGGCTGGTGGAAGACCTGCTGCGCGAGGCCAAGGCGCAGGGCGCCAGCGGTGCGGAGGCGGCCATTAGCGTGGACCGTGGGCTGTCCGTGTCGGCTCGCTTGGGCGAGGTGGAAACCATCGAGCACCATTGCGACCAGGGGCTGGGGCTGACCGTTTATATCGGGCAGCGCAAAGGGTCCGCCAGCAGCACCGATCTTAGCCCCCAATCCATCCGCGACACGGTGGCGGCGGCCTGCCGCATCGCCCGTTACGCCGCCGAGGACGAATACGCCGGTTTGCCGGAGCCGGAAACGCTGGCAACGGCGTTCCCCGAGCTGGATTTGTATCATCCCTGGGATTTGGATGCCGGCGCGGCGGTGGCGCTGGCCATCGAATGCGAGGATGCCGGCCGCCAGCTCTCGCCGGAAATCAGCAACTCCGATGGCGCCAGCCTGTCCACCCACCAGGGCTTCCGGGTGTTGGGCAACAGCCTGGGATTCCTGCACGGCTACGCCACCAGCCGCCACAGCCTGAGTTGCGCCCTGGTCGGGCAACGGGGCGACGATATGCAGCGGGATTATTGGTATACGTCCGCCCGCGCCGCCGGCGACTTGGAGCCGGCGGCGGCCGTGGGCCGCAAAGCGGCGGAGAGGACGCTGCGGCGGTTGGAAGGTCGGTCGTTGACGACGCGGCAGTGCCCGGTACTGTTTAGCGCCGAGGTGGCGTCAGGCCTGCTGGGGCACTTCATCGGCGCGATTCGCGGCGGCAACTTGTATCGCAAGTCTTCGTTCTTGCTGGATTGTTTGGGTAAACCGGTGTTTCCGCCGTTCGTGCAGCTCCAGGAGCAGCCGCACTTGCCCAGGGCCGTGGGCAGCG
This sequence comes from Methylogaea oryzae, assembly GCF_019669985.1. NCBI lineage: Bacteria > Pseudomonadati > Pseudomonadota > Gammaproteobacteria > Methylococcales > Methylococcaceae > Methylogaea > Methylogaea oryzae. Next base: position 3,761,738 of record NZ_AP019782.1, on the reverse strand, counting down.
CTCCCTACGATAGCGAAGGGGTGGCGACGCGCAGTAAGTATCTGGTTAAGGACGGCGTGTTGTGCAGCTATGTGCTCAGCACCTATTCCGCGCGCAAGCTGGGCATGAAAACCACCGGCAACGCCGGCGGGGTGCATAACTTGGTGATCGAGCCGGGCCGGCTCGATTTGCCCGGCCTGCTGGCGGCCATGGGGACGGGGCTGTTGGTCACGGAGCTCATGGGGCAGGGGGTGAACTTGGTGACCGGCGACTATTCGCGCGGCGCGGCGGGATTTTGGGTGGAAAACGGCGAAATCCAGTACCCCGTGGAGGAGATCACTATCGCCGGCAATCTGCGCGAAATGCTGGCCGGTATCGTGGCCGTGGGTAATGACGTGGACGGCAGGGGCAACACCCGCACCGGCTCTGTGCTGGTCGCCAATATGACGGTTGCCGGCAACTGACCGCCGACGCATGAAAAAGGCCCGGACGATCAACGTCCAGGCCTAACTCGAGAGTATCCCTTTTTTTCTTCTTATTGGAGTGGCCTTCGCGGACGAAGGCCACTGTGTTCCTTAAAGACCGCGCAAAAATAATGCTTTGGCGCACATGAAGTGCGCCATCGCCATTACAGGCTCGGCGAAACAGTGGTGTTGGAGCTCCGCTGTTTGTCACCGTCCGGCGAGTTGCCGCAGCCAACTACACCCAGGGAAACGGCGAGAACGACCAGAACGCTCACGAGCTTTTTCATAAAATCCTCCTCATTTTTTTAACGACAGTTGTTAGTGCTTTAAAGCACAGCATTTTTATAAAAAATAACGGGCGAAAATGCAAGGCATTTCTCCAGTCATTGTCGGGCGGAGTGACTTGCTATCGTCCTGGCCCGAATTGTGCTGAAATAGGCGAAGTTTTGCGGTTGGCGCGGGGTTGGCCGTCGCGTGGCGATTACCGAAGCCGTCGTTGAGCTTGCCGTAGGTATGCTGAGGCGTCGAGGAGCGAGATGAAAAAAATATACAAGTTTGCGCTGTTTGTTTTGTTGGTCGGGTTCTTGTACCTGGTCACGATGAAGGTGGTGATGCCGTTCGTGCTGGACGTTGTCAATTCGGACCTGTTCTTCAAGCAAACCGAGGACGATCCGGTTGGCGAGTTGCATAACAACCGGACTTACACGGGGTTGTTGCATTGCGAGAACAAGCTGCGCGCCGACAACGGCTTGGGCGATGTGACGCGTTCGTCCGCCGCCGAGAGCGAATATAAAGCGTGGGGGTTGGGCGACCACACCTATGTGATCAAGGCGGTGCTCGACGTGCCCGGGCCGGATAAGAGCCTGGCTCGCACCAGTGTCGGCTGCAAGATCAAATATCAGGGCGGAGACGAAGCGGATCCCGCGAACTGGTCGATTATCGGCGTTGGTGCCGCGGTCAATTGAAGGGAGGGTTCTGCGGCCGGTTCGCTGTCTAGCTAGGCTGCGAACCGGCCAAGGGCCGGTGCTTAGTCGATTCGGCGTTTTTTGGTGGTCGATTCGCGCAATACGCCGACGCCCCAGAGGCTCCAGGAGGCGCCTTTGATGATCAGGACGGGGACGGCCGCGGCCTCCAGCCCCCAGGCGGCCACCGCCGCAACGCACAATCCAGACATGCCCCACGCCGCTGCGCCCATCGGGCCGCCGATAATGACGCGGTTGAGTCGGTAGAGTTTTTCCATGGTCATGGCGCGCTTGCTGCGGTGGGTGGTCGGGCGGGGCCGTCGCTAGGGTGCTGCCATCCTAGCAGAGATTCTTTGGGTAACCAAAGGCGGGTGAGGGTTTTTCTGGGGGCGGAAAAAACTAAGGCGGGCAAGCTTCGGCTGAAAGCCGACGCTTGCCCGCCTTGCGAGCCGAAACCAGCTATTAGGTTTTCGGTTCGTCGTCGTTGAATACCCAACGAACGAGGAGGACGGCCAGAGCGATAACTACGATCGCGCCGACGATGCCGCCCGGGGTTTTCAACTTTTCAGTCAGGTCGAGAATTGCACCCATTCGTATCCTACCTTTTTTTCGAGTTAGCCAGTAACTGGGATATCTGAAAACGCAGTCGAGTGGTTATCGAGATCAGAGATGCTCTTGCCGCTCCGTATCAGAGATTCCGTATCATACAGGGTGCGGAATGCATGTCAAGCATGGGCGTGGTGGGCTTCGGCGCAGGGCGTTATCCGGCCCTCCGCAGGGCCTGGAAAGCCGCCGGTCACGGGGCGTCGCGCTAGGCGGTTGCGGCGGCGCGACGGCGGGGCTTCGGCCGGCTTTTATCCTTCGTTTGCGTTCCAGGGCGCCACTTTAAAAAGCAGTAGCATTCCCGGCGCCGCCAGTACGAAGCACAGAAAAAAGAAATCAAGCCATCCGGTTTGCTCTACGATCCAGCCCGTTGTCGCGTTGATGGCGACGCGCGGCACGGCGGCAAGGCTGGAAAACAAGGCGAACTGCGTTGCTGTGTAAAGCGGAGTGGTTGCGCGCGCTATGTAGGCGCTGAATGCCGCCGTGCCCAGCCCTACGCCGAGCGCTTCGACGCTGATTACCGCGGTCAGGGCGACCAGGTCGCGCGGAAATTCCGTCAGAAGCGCAAACCCCAGTATCGATGCCATTTGTAATGCGCCGAATAGCCACAGCGCCTTGTTGATGCCGATTCTTACCATCCAGAGGCCGCCTATCATGGCGCCGATGATGGACGGCCACAGTCCGGCGTTTTTGGCGATGAGGCCGATCTCGGTTTTGCTGAAGCCCATGTCCAGGTAGAACGGCGTGGCGAGCGCCGTGCACATGCTGTCGCCCAGCTTGTAAAGGAAGATGAAGGCGAGCACCAGTCCGGCTTGTTTCCATCCTGCGCGCGTGACGAACTCGCTGAACGGATTGACGACCGCTTCACGCAAGGTTTTGGGGCCGATCCGCGACGATTGCGGCTCTTCCACCAGCAGCGTCATCGCCACGCCCGGCAGCATGAACAGCGCGGTAACGGCGAACACGCTTTGCCAAGGCAGGTGGTCGGCGAGGATGAGGGACAGCGAGCCCGGGATCAATCCGGCGATGCGGTAGGCGTTGACGTGCACCGAGGTGCCGAGTCCTAATTCGAGATCGGGCAATATTTCGCGCCGGTAGGCGTCGAGCACGATGTCTTGGCTTGCGCTGAAAAATGCCACGATCGTCGCGAGGTAGGCGATCGTCCACATGTCCAGCCGCGGCTGCAGCAAGCCGAACGCCGGAATCGACGCCAGCAGCAAAATCTGCGTCAGCAGCATCCAGCCGCGCCGTCGCCCCAACGCCGGCAGCGCATAGCGATCCATCAGCGGAGACCAGACGAATTTCCAGTTGAAAGGGAACTGTACCAGCGCGAATAGGCCGATGGCCTTGAGGTCGACTTGTTCCGAGCGCATCCAGGCGGGCAGCAGGCTGACGAGTATATATAGCGGCAGCCCGGAGCTGAATCCGGTGAAGACGCAGATCAGCATGCGTCGGTTGAGTAGGGATTGGCGCAGCGAGGGAGGTTGTGGCGGTACGGTTTGCATGCCCGCCATTCTGCTTGAAGCGATGTTTAATTCCTAGGGCGGCGGTTGCGCCATGCGTCAAAAGGGATGCGCATAGTCGATAATGAGCGGCGCATGGTCGGAAAAGCGTTCCGCCGTGTAAATGTCCACGGTGGATATGGCGGCGCGTAGGTTCGGGCTGACTACCTGGTAGTCGATGCGCCAGCCCACGTTGTTGGCCCTGGCTTGCCCGCGATTGGACCACCAGGTGTATTGTTCCGGCGCTTGGTTGACGACGCGGAACGCATCCACCCAGCCTTCCGCGAAGCGCTCGTCCATCCACGCTCTTTCCTCCGGTAGAAAACCGGAGTTCTTTTGGTTGCCGCGCCAATTTTTCAAGTCGATGGCTTTGTGGGCGATGTTCCAGTCGCCGCAGACGATGTGCTGGCGGCCGTCGGTCAGGCGGGGGCGAAGAAATTCGGTGAAGCGTTCCATGAAGCCGTATTTGATCGCTTGCCGTTCCTCGCCGGACGATCCCGATGGCACATAGACCGATGCGACGCACAGGTCGTCGAAACGGGCTTCCAGGTAGCGGCCTTCTGCGTCCATGTCTTCCCAGCCGAAGCCGCTGACGACCTGGTCCGGTGCTTTGCGGCTGTATAGGGCGACGCCGCTGTAGCCTTTTTTTAACGCATCGAAATAGGCGCAGTGGTAACCTTCCGGCCAAAATATCCCGTCGGCCAGTTGCGCGGTCTGCGCTTTGGTTTCCTGTATGCAGACGACGTCGGCATTCTGTTGCGCCAGCCATTGGAAAAAGCCTTTTTGCGCGGCCGAGCGTATGCCGTTGGCGTTGAATGTGATCACTCGCATGAAAGTTGAGCCGTGAAGTTTGCGGGGCGGTTGCTAAGGGGCGCGGGGTTGCGTATTATGGCGTGTTTTCTTTTTCGCGCAATTTAGCCTAGGTGGAGTCGCTCAATGAAAGCAGAGATACATCCCGACTACAAGCAGGTTACCGTGACCTGCAGCTGTGGCAACAGCTTCGAAACCGGTTCGACGATCGGCCGTGACTTGAACATCGAAGTATGTTCCTCGTGCCACCCCTTTTACACGGGCAAGCAAAAGGTCATGGATACCGCTGGTCGCGTGGACAAGTTCCGTCGCCGGTACGGCCAGTCCTGATCGCGTGGGTTCAGTGCGCTAACGCTGCGGGCAGGCGGCCAGGATACCGAGCTCCCTGCCGAGCGCGCACTTAAAGCGCAACTTGGCCGGAAAACGCCCGCGGCGGCGATTGGCGGCTTTGCCGCAGCGCTGATTACTTTATACGCCGCTTCCCTTCCCTTCTATTCTCCTTTCGCCAACACCTCCCGCAGCTGCTTCAGCGATAGGCGCGGGGTGTCCTTGCCGCTCATTTTCTGGTGCCGTAGCTCGGGCGGAAAAATCAACAGTTCGACCGATGCGTCGTTGACTAAGAAGGTCAGTTTCGGATAAGTCTTCGCCGACTTGCCGCCTTGCCCGCCGACGTAAGCATCCTGTTCGGAAAACGGAATGCTCGCGTCCAGGAGGCGGTTCATGACCTGCTCGGGCGTGTCGGCGTAGAGCTCCAGCAAGATAGGCGTATGGGCGCTTGCCGTGCCGCTGGCCGCGCCGCCTGTTAGGTGGGGGTCGAACGCTTGCAGGAACTCCATCGCCTCCAGCCCCGTTTTGCGCAATCGCTCGAGGTGCTCGGCGTGCGTGTCCGCGGCGAATAGCCGCGCGTATTCCTGGGCGGCTTGATCAATGGCGTCGTTACGAGGGAAATAGGATTTATCACGCACCCCTAGCCGCTGGGCCGCTTTCTCCTTGGCCCATTGGTAATCATCGATGCTCTCGGTCACCATGAGCCGCGCCGCTTCCTGGGCCAGCAGTTGGCGCACTTGTTCTAACCGGCGATTGTTCATGGCGGACGAGGTTGGGGCTAGAACAGTGTTTCCATCCCCGATTCGGCGGGGCGTTCCGCCGCGGGCTCGCCGCCTGCGCCTGTCGCTTCGGGCGCTTCCGTGCCGGGTAGGGCATCTTGCTGGAACAGTTCGAATATGGCGTCGGGATCGTTCGGGTCGGCCAATAGCCCCGTATCTGGATCGATCTTGGCGCTGACAATGTCCGCCGGTTGCGGGAATTGCTGTTCCGGCTGGCCTTGCAGCGCTTCCCGCATGAAGTCGATCCACATGGGCAGAGCGGCATGGCCTCCTGTTTCGCCCTTGCCCAACGGCAGGGAGGCGTCAAACCCCAGCCAGCTCACGGCGACCATGGCGGGCGTGTAACCATTGAACCAAGCGTCCTTCTGCTCGTTGGTGGTGCCGGTCTTGCCGGCGATGTCGTTGCGCTTGAGTTCCAGGGCTTGGCGTGCCGTGCCGCGCCGGACGACGTCCTGCAGCAGGGAGTTCATCAGGTAATGCACTTGGGGCGAAATGATGCGCGGAGCGTTTTTGCCGTTATTGGCGTTGCCGGACGCGTCGCAGGAAGCGCAGGCCAGCGGGGGCGAAGCCTCGAATAGGCGCGCGCCTTCCTGGGTTTCCACGCGCTCGACAAAATAAGGTTGCACCAGGAATCCGCCGTTGGCGAATACTGCGTAGACTCGCGCCATTTGCAGCGGCGTCGCGCTGCCGCTGCCCAGCACCAAGCTCAGTCCGGCCGGGAGCTGATCCTTCGGTAGGCCGAAACGGGTTGCCGCTTCGATCGCCTTGTCCACGCCCATGTCGTTCAGCAGCCGCACGGAGGCCAGGTTGGTGGAGTGGATCAGCGCTTCCCGCAAGCGGATCGGGCCCAGGAATTTGCCGCTGTAATTGTGCGGCCTCCATTCCGTTTGCAGCCAGGGGTCCACGTATACAAAAGGGGTGTCGCTGAGTAGGCTGGCGGGGGTGTATCCCTGCTCCAGCGCCGCCGTGTAAACGATGGGCTTGAAGCCTGAGCCCGGTTGGCGATGGGCCTGGGTCACCCGGTTGTATTTGCTGTGGAAGAAATCGAAGCCGCCTTGCAGCGCGGTGATGGCGCCGCTCTCGGGCGCCAGTGCCACCAGCGCGCCTTCCACGGTGGGAACCTGCGTGAGCGCCCAGGTGCGCTCATCCACCTTGCGAACCCTCACCACGTCGCCGATTTGCAGGACGTCCTTGGCGCTGCGCGGCGCGGCGCCTATCCGCTCGTCCGGCAACTGCTTATGCGCCCACTTCAGCCCGTCCCAGGGGATGTCGGCCGTGGAGGAGCTGTTCAAGCGGACCTGCGCCGATTTTTCCCCTAGCGTCACGACGACGGCCGGATAGGTGTCGCCGATTTTTTCCAGGGTTTTCAGCTTCTCCAGCATTTGTTCCGTCGTCGGGCGGTCGAGGTGAGCGATCGGGCCGCGATAACCGTGGCGCTCGTCGTATTCGTGCAGCGCCAGTTGCAGGGAGCGCTCGGCGGCGTTTTGCAGGCGGCTGTCGACGGTGGCGTATACCTTGTAGCCGTTGACGTAAGCGTCTTCGCCGTAGAGCTCCACCATTTGGTTGCGAACCATTTCGGCGACGTAGGGGGCGTTCAGTTCGACGGTGCTTGGCGGCGATTCGACGTTGACGGGTTGCGCCAAGGCTGTTTGCAGTTCTTCGTCGCCGATGAAATTCAGGCTGCGCATGCGTTGAAGCACAAAGTTGCGCCTGCCCAACGCTTTTTTCGGCGCGGTGAACGGGTTATACGACGACGGCGCTTTCGGCAGCCCCGCCAGTAAGGCGAACTGGGACACATTCAGTTCTTGCAGCGGCTTGCCAAAATATACCTGCGCAGCCGCGGCGACACCGTAAGCGTGGTGTCCCAAGTAGATCTTGTTGAGATAAAGCTCGAGGATTTCCCGTTTGCCGAGGCCGCGTTCGATTTTGAGCGCAAGGAATATTTCCTTGAACTTGCGTAAAAAGGTTTTTTCGCTGCTCAGGAAGAAATTGCGCGCCACCTGCATGGTGATCGTGCTGCCGCCCTGCCGTTTATGGCCGGTGCGCAGGAATTTAAAGGCGGCGCGGAGCAAGCCCTGGTAATCCACCCCGGGATGGTCGAAAAAGCGGTCGTCTTCGGCCGACAACACCGCCTGGATGAGTTTTTCCGGCGTTTCGTCAATGGATATGGGGGTGCGTTTCTTGTCGCCGAATTGGGCGATGAGTTTGCCGTCGCGGCTGTAGACGCTGAGCGGGATCTGGTACTTGGCCTCGCGCAACGAAGCGATGTCGGGCAATTGAGGCTCGATATGCAGGTATAGCCCGAGCACCGCCAGCAGCGCGGCGATTGCGCCGCAGAGGGACAAAATAAAGCCGCCCAGCAGCCACCTGACTAACCGCGATGGGCGGCGAGGTTTGTTTTTACGGCCGTGGGCTGGTGTGGGCGGTGTCACGGTTAAGGCTTCAGCTTAACGGGATATTTTGCCGGGGCTTGACAAAGGTAGGAGAGAGATCAAATACTTGCGCGACACTGTTAAAGTGTCACGCAAGCTCATGCGACTGATACTATACTACAGCCGCATTACTTGCGCTGGCGGGGTGGGGCAATGGAGCGGCTCCTGCGATTGATCGCGCGGTCTTGGCGCCAAGGCCAGCGCCGGCTTAAGTGGAATTTCCCGCCGCATGGGCCTTGCGCCGCAAACCAAAGCGGCTGCCGGCGGTGCTGAGAAGTCTGTGACGGATTTATTCAGCGTTCCCTGAGCGGGGCGCACAATTTAAAGTCCGCGACGTTTGCGGAAGGAAATCGCCGGATGTTCATGCTCTCACGAAAAAAACCGCCCCTCTTGGGCATAGACATTAGCTCGGCGGCGGTCAAGCTGGTTGAGCTCAGTAAGGCGGGGGGGCGCTATCGCGTGGAAGGTTATGCGGTGGTGCCGCTGCCGCCCGACGCCGTGGTGGATAGGGCGATTGCCAACGTGGAAGTGGTTGGCGCAGCGGTGGAAAGCGCCATCAAACAATCCGGCACCAAGCTCAAGCATGCCGCGGTAGCCGTGGCCGGTTCGTCCGTCATCACCAAGGTGATCGCCATGCCTGCGTCGCTCCACGACGACGAGCTGGAGCAACAAATCCAATTGGAAGCCGATCAATACATTCCTTATTCGTTGGAAGAGGTTAGCCTGGATTTCCAGGTTCTGGGGCCTAGCGAAAAAAACCCGCAGCTGGTCGATGTGTTGCTGGCCGCTTCGCGCAAGGAAAACGTGGAAGACCGGGTTGCGGCTATCGAATTGGCGGGACTGAAAGCGGCCATCGTGGACGTGGAGTCCTACGCCTTGGAAGGCGCGTTTCCGCTGATTGCCGGGCAATTGCCGGAACACGGCGTCGACAAGGTCGTTGCACTGGTCGATATCGGCGCCACGGTCATGACTTTCAACGTTGTGCAAAATGGCGCGACCGTCTACGCCCGCGAACAAGGTTTCGGCGGCAAGCAACTGACCGAGGAAATCCAGCGCCGTTACGGCCTTTCCTATGAGGAGGCCGGCTTGGCGAAAAAGCAGGGCGGATTGCCCGACAGCTATGCCAGCGACGTGTTGGAGCCTTTCAAGCAAGCCTTGGCGCAACAAGTTTCCCGTTCCCTGCAATTCTATATTTCCGCCACCGCGCAGAGAGGCGTGGACTGCATCGTGCTGGCGGGCGGTTGCGCTTCGATCGCCGGGGTGGATCGAACGGTCGCCGAGCAATTAGGGGTGATGACGCTGATTGCCAATCCGTTTATCGATATGTCCTTGTCCAATCGGGTCAAGCCGCAAAACTTGGGGAAAGAAGCGCCGGCTATGATGACCGCATGCGGACTCGCCTTGAGGAGTTTCAGCTGATGGCTCGCATCAATCTGCTGCCCTGGCGTGAAGAACTGCGCAAGCAGCAGCAACAGGAATTTTTTCTCGCCATCGGTGCGGGTGTCGTGGTGGTGTGCGTGGCCATGGGGGTTGTACACGGTTACATCGGGGCGAATATCGATTACCAAGCGCAGCGCAACCAGTTTCTCCAGTCTGAAATTGACGCCTTGAATAAGCAGATCGCGGAAATCAAGGAGTTGGAAGCCAAAAAGAACCGTCTGGTGGCCAAGATGGAGGTGATTCAGCAGTTGCAGGGAAGCCGGCCGGAGGCGGTCCACTTGTTCGACGAATTGGCCAAAACCGTTCCGGATGGCGTCAAGCTGGACGAAGTCACCCAGGGTGGCCGCACCTTGAGCCTGAAGGGCGTGGCCCAGTCCAATGCCCGCGTTTCTGCTTATATGCGCAATCTCGATGGGTCTCCTTGGCTGGAAAATCCGGTTTTGAGCGTTATCGAGACCAAGGGCAGCGCTTCTGGCGACCGCCCCAACCGGTTCGATATGTCGGTTCATCAGACCGCGATCGCCGGTAGCGGGGGCAAGGAGTAATGGTTATGAATCTCGCTGAAATCAACTGGGATATCGAGTATGCCGGCCGCTGGCCTTGGCTGGTGAAAGGGACCGTTATCGCCATTGTCAGCTTATTGGTCGCCGGCGCCTGGTTTTATTTCGACACGCAAACGCAGTTGGACACACTGGACCAAGCGCAACGCAAGGAATCCGAGTTGCGTACCACGTTCGAGGTCAACCACAAAAAGGCCGCGAACCTGGCGGAATACAGGAAGCAGTTGGTGGAGATGGAAAAAATCTTTGGCGATATGTTGCGACAACTGCCGGATAAGACGCAGGTGCCCGAGCTTTTGGTCGACGTGTCGCAAACCGGGTTGGCGGCCGGTCTTGAGTTTGAGCTGTTCAAGCCGCTGAACGAGGTAAAAAAAGACTTCTACGCGGAGCTCCCCATTGATGTTCGGGTGGTGGGGTCGTATGCCAAGTTCGCTTCTTTCGTGAGCGGTTTGGCGGCGTTGCCGCGTATCGTGACCATCCATAACGTGCACATCAAGCGGAGCGGCGCGGGCGGCGGTGCAGGCAAATCCGATAATGCGGCTGCAGGGAAAACCGGCGCCAGCGATGCGTTGATTATGGAAACGCAGGTGAAAACTTACCGTTACCTCGATGAAGGCGAAGAAGCGGCCGCCAATGCCGCCAAAAAGCCCGCGCCCGGCGGCGCCAATAAGCCGGCGCCCGCCGCCGCGGCGGCGAAACCGGCGGGAGGGAAATGATGGCGTTGCATCCGATATCGCGGTGGGGCGTGTTGGCGTTGGCTTGTACGGCGTTGGCCGGTTGCGGGTCGTCGGATTTGTCCGATCTGCAGGCTTACGTCGCGGAAATCAAAAGCCGCCAGAAGGGCACTGTGGCGCCTTTGCCGGAACTTAAACCGGCAACGCCGTTCGTTTTCAATACCGAGGATTTTCGCGACCCCTTCGGCTCGGCCGAGCGGGAGGAGCACCAGGAAACGGCCGGGGGGAACGGCATTCGCCCTGATCTCAATCGGCCCAAGGAAGAATTGGAATCTTATGCATTGGACAGCTTGCGCATGGTGGGCACGCTCGCGAAGGGAAAAGTCCTGTGGGGGTTGATAAAGGCGCCGGATGGGACCATTCATCGCGTACGGTCCGGCAATTATCTAGGTAAGAATTACGGCAAGGTGGTCAGCGTGTCGGCGGATCGGATCGATTTGGTGGAAATCGTTGCCGACGGCGCCAATGCGTGGCGTGAACAACCAGCGTCCATCGCGCTTGCGGAATAGTCGTCGGAGATGCGTATGAACGCTGATAATCAAAGTGTGGATCGCGGGGGAGTCGCCAACATGTGGGTGCGTAAACGGTTCATCGATATGGCCTGCCTGTTTGGGTTGGCGTTGTTTTCCCTGTCGGCCATGAGCGCCGAAGCGTCAAGACTGGAGTCGGTGAATTTCACGACTTTGTCCGGCGACCAGTTGAGGCTGGATTTCACCCTGAGCGGCCCGGTGGCGGAGCCCGCCGTTTTCCACACCGACAATCCCGCGCGCATCGCCTTGGACTTCCCGGCGGTGAGCAATGGCTTGGGCAACAAAGCGATCCCGGTGGACACCGGTGTCGCCCGCAGCGTCAATGCCGTGGAGGCCCAGGGCCGCACTCGCGTGGTGGTCAATCTCTTGTCCATGGCCCGCTACGATGTGGCAACCGAGGGCGGCCATGTGTACCTGACCTTGTACGGCAAAGCGGAGACGCCGAAAGGCCCGGCCGGCAAGGCATCCGCATCTTCTCGGGCCGGCGGCGGCTTTCAGGGGCAGAGCGTCAAAAACGTCGATTTCCAGCGGGGCGAGAAAGGCGAAGGCCGAGTATTGATCGCGCTTTCCGACGCCAATGCGGTGGCGGACATGCGCCGCGAGGGCAATCAGATCGTGGTGTATATCCCCGGCGCTTCGGTGCCGACCGAGTTGGAAAAAAAGCTCGACGTGACCGACTTCGCCACGCCGGTGAAGAACGTAACGATCCAGGGCGAAACCGGGCGAGCCAAAGTTGTGGTGACGCCGGTGAGCGAGGACTACGAGTACTCGTCTTATCAAACGGACAATACGCTGACCATCGAGTTCAGGGCTCTCAGCCGCGCTGAACGCGAAGAGCGCCAGCGCAAGGAAGTCACCTACGGCGGGGAAAAGCTGACGCTGAACTTCCAGGACATTCCCGTGCGACAAGTGTTGCAGATCCTGGCGGATTTCACCGGCTTGAACATGGTGGCCAGCGATACGGTGCAGGGCAACGTCACCTTGCGTCTCAACGACGTGCCGTGGGACCAGGCATTGGACATCGTGCTCAAATCCAAAGGTCTGGCCAAGCGCCAGGACGGCGGCGTGGTGCGCATCGGGCCGGCTGCGGAAGTGCAGAAGCAGGAGCAGGATGAGTTGGCGGCGAATCAGAAAGTGGAGGAGTTGGCGCCGCTGATTACCGAGCTGATCTACGTCAAATACGCGAAAGCGGCGGATATGCTGGCGATCTTGCAAGGCGGCGTAGCCAGCAAGGATACGGCGAAAAACGAGGAATCGACCAAGACGGGCGGTACCGAAACCAATTCCAGCCGGGCGGCGAAGGGCGAAAGCATACTCTCGGAGAGAGGGTCGGTGGCCATGGACGACCGCACCAACACCTTGCTGGTCAAGGATACGGCGCTAAATATCGAGCGGGTTCGTCAGTTGGTGGGCAAATTGGACGTTCCGGTCAGGCAATTGCTGATCGATTCGCGCATCGTCATCGCCAGCGACAATTTCACGCGGAATCTGGGCATGAAATTCACCCAGGTGTCCGGCGGTTCGGGCAGCAGCGCGGCCAATGCCACCGGCGTTACGTACGGCGGCAATCCCTCCGCCGGTTCTTCCCAGGCCATCATGGGGTCGTTGTTCGATCTAGCCGCGGCGGATCCTCGCGCGAAAATCGGTTTCACCGTCCTGCGGGCCGCGGGCTCCTTGCTTGAGTTGGAACTGTCGGCAGGCCAGCTGGAAGGCACGGCAGAAACGCTGTCGAATCCTCGGCTTCTGGCGTCGGACGGCACGAAGTCGTTCATTAAACAGGGTACAGCGATCCCCGTGCAGTCGGGCGGCAGCGCCACAACCGCGCCGACCATCAAGTATGTCGAGGCCGTGCTGTTGCTGGAGGTTACGCCGCACATCGCTCCCGACGAAAACGTGATGCTGGAGCTTAAAATCACCAAAGACGCCGTTGGCGAGCTGGTGACCACTTCCTCCCAGGCCGGCATCACCAACCAATCCCCGGCTATCGACAAGCGGGAGATCCAGACCAACGTTCAGGTCAGGGACGGCGACACCGTGGTATTGGGCGGTGTATACGAAGACGAGAACTCGAAGGATGTGGATGGCGTTCCGTTCCTCTCCGATATCCCTTATCTCGGCAAGGCCTTCCAGCGAGAGGCGACGAAGAACAAAAAGCGCGAGCTTCTGGTATTCGTGACGCCGAAAATCGTGCGGCAAAATCTAGCGCAGACCCCTTAGACGAGCTTGGGGCCCGGGGCGTTTCGCACCCGGGCCTCGGTTCTTAAGCCCTAGAATTCAGGTTAGTTCGCGCGGCCGATATGAAGCAAGTCTGTAATATTTTCTTGATCGGCCCGATGGGGGCCGGCAAGACCACCATTGGCCGCCTACTGGGCAAATGCCTTAAGATGGAGTTTGTCGACAGCGATAGGGAAATCGAGCAACGCACCGGCGTCGATATCCCGATGATCTTCGAATACGAGGGCGAGGCCGGCTTCCGGCGGCGCGAGGCGGACACCATTGCCGATCTGGTGCGGCGGGTTCCCATTATCCTTGCCACGGGAGGGGGTTCCGTTTTGCTGCAGGAAAATCGCGCCGCCTTGGCCGCCAACGGCTTTGTCGTCTACCTGAAATGTTCGGTGGACCGCCAAGTGGAGCGCACGTTCAAGGACAGCCACCGGCCGTTGCTGCAAACCGAGAATCCTCGGCAGCGCTTGGAGCAGCTTATGGCAACGCGCGAGCCGTTGTATCGCTCCGTGGCCGATTGCACCGTGGATACCGGGCGTTATTCCAGCCGCCAAGCAGTGCGGGAAATTCTCAAAGCTTACAATCAAGCCAAGCGCAAAACGGAAAAGCAGGATGAAGACGCTCAACGTCGAGCTGGGTGAGCGCGCTTACCCCATTTATATCGGCAGCGGACTGTTGCAACGGGCCGATTTGCTGACGCGTCACGTGTCTTCCGCCCAGGTGGCCGTGGTGACCAATGACACGGTGGCGCCCCTCTATTTGGATCGCGTGTTGGCCCCTTTTGCCGATCGCGTGGTGGAAACGGTGATTCTGCCCGACGGCGAATCCTATAAAACGCTGGATTCCGCCGGGCGCATTTTCGACGCGCTGCTGGGTAAACGCTTCAGCCGCAACGCCGTGCTGATCGCCCTCGGCGGCGGCGTGATCGGCGACCTCGGCGGCTTTGCCGCCGCCTGTTATCAGCGCGGCATTCCGTTCGTGCAAGTGCCCACCACGTTGTTGTCCCAGGTGGACTCTTCGGTGGGCGGAAAAACCGGCGTCAATCACCCCCTCGGCAAAAACATGATCGGGGCCTTTTACCAGCCCCGGTGCGTGCTCGCCGATACCGATACGCTGGCGACCCTGCCCGATCGAGAGCTGAGCGCGGGACTGGCTGAAGTGATCAAATACGGCCTGATACGCGATCCCGAATTTTTCGCCTGGCTGGAAAGCAATATGGACGCGCTGCTGGCGCGCGACGCGGATGCGTTGGCATACGCCATAGAGCGCTCCTGCCGCAACAAGGCGGAGGTAGTGGCGGCCGACGAAAAAGAAACGGGCGAGCGGGCCACCCTCAATCTGGGGCACACTTTCGGCCACGCCATCGAAACCGGCTGCGGCTACGGCGTTTATTTGCATGGCGAGGCGGTGGCTATCGGCATGTGTCAGGCGGCGGACCTGTCGCGCCGCCTCGGCTGGCTGGCGGCCGCCGACGTGGCGCGTATCGAGGCCTTGTTGCGGCGCGCCAAGTTGCCGACGAAGCCGCCGGAAAACCTTGCCACGGAGCGCTATTTGGAGCTCATGGCGGTGGACAAAAAAAACGTGGACGGCCAAGTGCGTCTGATTTTGCTGGAACAAATCGGCCGTGCCACTTTGCCGCGCGGCATCGGCATGACGCAACTGCGAGCCACTTTGGATGAGTACGGAAAAGCCTGAGGCCTTTTCCGTATTACTGGATCGCCACTCGGACGTCGCCCCGGCCTTGAGTGGCAGCCCGCAGGATGTCGCTACCTATTTGTTGTCACCGGAGCGGGCCCAGCGTTTCGAATTGCTGATGCTGCTAATCTCCAACCTGGGCAAGGTGCTGGTGGTTAGCGGCCCGGACGGCATCGGAAAGAGCACTTTCCTCGGCTTGTTGAAACAGCGCGCCTTCGAGAGTTGGCGCGTGGTGCGCGTCGCCGGCGACGGGCGCTTGCGCCACGGCGACATCCTCACGCAAATCGCCGAGCAGTTGGCCATGGCCAGCGTATCGGAACACGCCCTGGCGGACTATCTGGGACAGTTGGGGCGCCATAAGAACTTGTTGGTTCTGCTGCTGGACGACGCCGGCAAGGTCGCGCCGGGGGTGTTGAGCGCCTTGTGGCAGTTCGCGTCCCAATATCCCGCGTTCCGCCTGGTGCTGGCGCTGCGTCCCGACGAGGCGCACTTGAAGATCGCCACCGACGAATCGGTTTTGGGCGATTGCCACTACATCGACATTCCGGCGCTGACCGCGCCCAGGTGCAAGTCCTACCTCAAGCGTTTAGCCACCCGCCCTCCCCGGCTGTTGTCGATGGAGGATATCACCCCCGCCCGTACCCGTGCCGTGTACCGGGCTAGCCACGGCGTTCCCGGCCGCATCATCCAATTGTTGATCGATGCTCCCGCAGTGCGGGCCAAGGCCAGGCGCCGCCGATGGGCGGCGATCGCCGCGGCGTGCATGGTCGCAGTGGCCGCCGTCGTGGCCTACCTGCAGTTCCGCCGCCCGAGCGAAGACGCGCAGGAAACGGAGGCCTTGGTTCAACCCAAGCCGTTGCCGAAGGCGCCGGCTATCGAGCCGCCGCCGGCTTTCGAGGTTCCCGCCGTGCGACCGTTGTCGTTGCCGCCGGCGCAACTGCCGGAATCCCCCGCTTTGCCAATGCCCGCCGCCCGGCCGGGCATTGTCGATGAACGATCCCCCAATGTCGGTACGGAACCGTTCAAAGAGCCGCGTCCCAGCGTCGTGTCGCAAGTCGCCGCATCAGCCCGACAGGAAACGCCCGCCGCGTCTTCGGCGGCTGACGCTCCGGTGCGGCCGGATGCCGGGATGGGGGCGAAGCCGGTTGATCCCGCGGGCAAGCGGTTGATGTTGGCGCCCGAAGGGTACGGTCCGGCCTTGGCCGGCACCGCCAAAGCGACATCGGGTGATTCCGCGACGCCGAGCGTCGACGCCGCGATGGAGCCGCCGGTCGGCGAGTTGGACGAAGAGCCGGCGGGGGGCGCCAAACCAGTCGTGCCGGTGGCGGAGCCCACCGAGAGTGGCTTAACGGCAGGCAAGCCGCCTCGTCCCACGGAAGCCGGAGCGGCTAAAAAACCGCCGACCAGCGGGGAGGCCAAGCCTTCACCGACCGCCGCCCCTCAGCCCAGCCCAGTCCAGCCCCGTGCGCCGACGGCGAGCCCCGCCCCGGCAGCTGCTGGGCTGGCTATCGCCGGCTTGCGCGACGCCGGCTGGGTGCTGGCCCAATCGCCGCAAGCGTACACCCTGCAGGTCATGGCCGTGCGGGAGGCATCCTCCATCAAAGCGTTGTTGCAGCGTTATCCCGCCATGCAGGGGCAGGTGGCGACCTACGCCAGCCGTCATGGCGCCGCTACGTCCTATCCGGTTTACTACGGCCTATTCGCTACGGAGGCCGACGCCAAGCGCGCGGCGGCGAAATTGCCCGCCGCGCTGGGTAAGCCCTTCGTCAGGCAGATGAAGCAAGTGCAGCAGGAGGCCCGGGCCGCCGCCCGCTAGCCCGCGGCCGATTTGTTCCGCCGCCGCGCGGCGGCTATCATGCATGGTTTTTAGTCGATCCCGATTTGCCATGACTTCCAGCTTACAAAACGACTGTTTCCTGCGCGCCCTGCTGCGCGAACCGGTGGAGCGCACCCCGGTATGGATGATGCGCCAAGCCGGCCGTTACCTGCCCGAATACCGGCGGGTGCGCCAGCAGGCCGGCAGCTTTCTCGACTTGTGCACTACCCCCGAACTGGCTTGCGAAGTCACTATCCAGCCCTTGGATCGTTATCCGCTGGACGCAGCCATTCTGTTTTCCGACATCCTCACCATTCCCCACGCCATGGGCTTGGGGCTGACCTTCGCCGAGGGCGAAGGGCCGCGTTTCGCCCATCCCGTGCGCACGGCGGCGGATATCCAGCGTCTGGCCGTGCCCGATCCCGAAGGCGAGTTGCGTTACGTGATGGACGCGGTGCGCTTGATTCGTAAGACCCTGGCCGGCCGGGTGCCGCTCATCGGCTTCGCCGGCAGTCCCTGGACCTTGGCCTGCTACATGGTGGAAGGCGCCGGCAGCCGCGACTTCGCCAAGGTCAAAGGCTTGATGTACGACCAGCCCCGCCTCATGCACCAGCTGCTGGACGTATTGGCGGATTCCGTCGCGGCCTATCTCAACGCCCAAATCGCCGCCGGCGCCCAGGCCATCATGCTGTTCGACACCTGGGGCGGCGTGCTCAGCGCCGAGGATTACCGCGAGTTTTCCCTGGCCTATGCGGCCAAGGTACGCGCCGCGTTGCCCAAGGAAGCCGACGGCCGGCGCGTCCCAACCGTGCTGTTCACCAAGGGCGGCGGCCAATGGCTGGAAGCGATGGCGGATTCCGGCTACGACGCCCTGGGGGTGGATTGGACCACGCCGTTAAACGAGGCGCGGGCCCGGGTCGGCGGCAAGGTGGCGCTGCAAGGCAATATGGACCCGGTGGCACTGTACGCCTCGCCGGAAACCATCCGCGCCAAGGTGAAAGCTATACTGGAACAGTACGGCCAGGGCAGCGGCCACGTATTCAATTTGGGCCACGGCATCCTGCCGGACGTGGATCCGGCCCACGCCGGCGCCATGATCGCTGCGGTGCACGAATACAGCCCAGCCTTCCATAAGGCCTGAGCCGTCCCGGGCCGGGTCGAAATCACGAGGGGGAACGATGAAGAAATTTCTCAACAGCACCGATACCCTGTTGGAAGAAAGCCTACGCGGCTTCGCCTTGGCTCACGCGGACATCGTCCGCTACTGCGCCGAGCCTCACTACATCGCCCGCATAGCGCCTTCCCGTCCCGGCAAGGTGGCGCTGATTTCCGGCGGCGGTTCCGGCCACGAGCCGTTGCATAGCGGCTTCGTCGGCTTCGGCATGCTGGACGCGGCCTGCCCCGGCCAGGTATTCACCTCCCCCACGCCGGACCAGATGCTGGCCGCGGCCCAGGCGGTGGAGAACGGCGGCGGCGTGCTGTTCATCGTCAAGAACTACGCCGGCGACGTGATGAATTTCGAAATCGCCGGGGAAATGCTGGATTGTTCCCACGACTCGCTGCTGGTGCACGACGACGTGTCCATTCCGGAACACCAGGGCATGGGGCGGCGCGGCATTGCCGGCACCACCATCGTGGAGAAGATCGTCGGCGCGGCGGCGGAAGCCGGCGCCGACCTGGCCGCCTGCAAAGCGCTGGGCGAGAAGGTGGTGCACGCCACCGCCTCCATGGGCGTGGCGCTCACCAGCTGCACCGTGCCGGCCCTGGGCAAGCCCACTTTCGACATCGCCGACAACGAAATGGAAATGGGCGTGGGCATCCACGGCGAGCGGGGCCGCGAGCGCAAGCAGCTGGCCAGCGCCAGCGAAATCGTGGACTACCTGGCGGCCATCATCGACGAGGAGCTGAGGCCGGCGAGAGGCCAGTCCGTGCTGCTGCACGTCAACGGCTTCGGCGGCACGCCTCTGTTGGAACTGAACTTGATCTACGGCCTGGCCTATCAGTACTGGAGCCAGCGCGGCGTGAACGTGGCCCGCTCCCTGGTGGGAAACTACACCACATCGCTGGACATGGCCGGCTGCTCGCTCACCCTGACCTTGCTGGACGAGGAAATGCTCAAGCTGTGGGACGCGCCGGTGCACACGGCCGCCCTGCGCTGGGGCTGCTAGCCGCTGTTCCGCAACACCCCGGCGATAGCGCTTATCATCAACTGGCCGGTGCGGGCGCCGGGGTCCAAGCAGCCCTTGGCCCGCTCGCCCAGGAAAGAGGCGCGGCCCTTGGTGGCCACCAAGTCGCGGGTGGATTCCGCGCCCGCCGCCGCGACTTTCTCGACGTTTTCCAACAGTTGCGGCAAAGGCAAAGAGGCGGCCGAGGCTTCCTGCAAGGCGTTCGCCACGGGAATTAACACGTCGAGCATGGTTTTCTCGCCCAAGCCCGCCTTGCCGCGCTGCTTCATGGCTTCCACCCCCTGAGCGAAGGCCTCGGCCAGGCTCGCCTGGTCCAGCTCCTTGCCTTTCAGCGATTTGCTCATGGCGAGGAACAGCGTGCCGTACAGCGACCCCGAAGCGCCGCCGACGCTGGACATCAGGCTCATGCCGATCTTCTGCAAGGCGGCGGACCAGTCCTCCCCCAGGCTGGCGGCCAACCCGTCGAGAGCCTCCAACCCCCTTTGCAAGTTGGTCACATGATCGCCGTCGCCGATGGCCTGGTCGAGAGCGGTGACTTCCTCCGCGTTGTCGCGGATGACGGCGCCGACGGCGCGGATGAAATCAGGGATAAGCGCAGCGGAAGTCGTCATGGCGTGGCTCGTCTAGGGTGGTGAAAAACGGTGGTCTTCTGGCTGGCTTGGGAAGCCGGCACCGATTCGAAAGCGTCGCGTTTCCCCATGCGCGGATGGGGACGGAGGGCGTTAAACCGGCCTGTCGGGAGCCCGGCTCGAACGCCCCCTCCCTCGGCTATCAGTGGCCTTGCGCAGCGTAATACTCGGCCAACTGGTGAATTTCCTCGTCGCTGAGCGTCGCCGCGATGGCTCTCATGCGCTGGTAAACGTCGTTGTGGCGCTGCCCCTTTTTGTAGGCTTGCAGCGTTGCCGCCAGGTATGCGGGTTTTTGCCCGGCCAGGCGCGGGACATCCTGGGCCTGGCCCTGTCCGCCGCCGCCGTGACAGGCGGCGCAGGCGGGAACCAAGCGCTGCTTGTCGCCCTGGCTCGCCAGGCGCTGGGCGGCTTCGACGGCGCCCTGGGCCGGCGTGGCCGCGGATGCCTCCTGCTTGCCGTACCAGGCGGACAGATCCGCCATGTCCTGCTCGCTCAGGCCCGCCGCCATGGCCTCCATGGTGTCGTTGGCGCGGCTGCGGTCCTTGTAGTCGTGCAACTGGCGGTACAGGTAGGTCGCCAGCTGTCCGGCCAGATGGGGGGCGTCCGGCATGGTGCTGCCGGTGTGGCAGCCGTCGCAGCCTAGATTTTTCGCCAGCTCTTGGCCGTGGCCGGTGTTGCCGGCTTTTACCAGTGCCAGGGTCTCCGGGGTCCAGGCCACGCGGCTGGAGGGTTCGGCTTGCGCCGGCGCGGCCAAGGTTGCCAGCAGGGCCGGGAGTATCAGTAGTCGTTTGTCCATGGCTAGTACCCCCAGGGGCTGGAGTCGAACGTTTTCATGAGGAAGAACTGAGCGATGGGATAGCCGAAGCTAGCCGCCATCAGCAGCAGTATCACCCAATTCCACACGGCGTAGCCGTTGAGCAGCGCCGGGATTTTACCGGGCGGGTGCAGCGGTTCGGCGTAAGCCACCGTATCTTCGCCGGACGCTTCGCCTTGCCAGTGGGCTGAGGCAAGGTTGTAGACGAATAGCAGGGCCGACAGCAGCAACACCAAGCCGCCGGCGATCATGATCGCCTCGTACGCTCCCCACGACTGCACCAGCGGGCTGTCGTATTCCACGCTGGAAATGCGGCGCGGCTGTCCCAGCAAGCCGAGGATATGCCACGGCGTGGTGAGGATGGCCATGCCGCCGAACCAGCTCCACAGCTGCCCCAGCACCAAGCAGGGCTTGCGGAAGGCTTTGCCGGTGAGGCTGGGCCACAGCCGGTAGGCGACGGCGAAATAGAGGGTGACCACGGTGCCGGCGAAGATCAGGTGGAAATGGCCGGGCACCCAGGCGGTGTTGTGCACCATGGCGTTCATGGCGTAGCTGGCGTTGACCAATCCGCCGAACCCGCCCAGCAGCAGCATGAGCAGGGACAGGCCGGCCGCCAGCACCATGGGCTGGTTCCACGGCAGCGCGCCGATCCAGCCGAACAGGCCCTGCCCTCCTCGCGCCCGGCCGGCCATTTCCAGCGAGGCGATGACGGTAAAGGCGGTGATCAGGGTGGGAATGGCGACCACATAGGTGCCGACGCCATGGGCCAGCTTCCAGCCGGAGGCCTGCATGGGGTCCATGTACAGGTGGTGGAAACCGATCGGCAGGCCGAAGACCACGATCAACACGAAAGCCGCCCGCGCCAGCTCCTCGCTGAACAGCTTGCCGCCGGCGGCCAAGGGCACGAAGCTGTATAGGGCGATGTAAGCGGGGATCAACCAGAAATAGACGATGGGGTGCAGCGTCCAGGAGAACAGCGTGCGGGCCAGGCCGACGTCGATGGTGTCCACCAGTCCCAAAGACCAGGGGATCAGCTGGAATACCACTTCCAAGGCTACGCCGACGCTGCTCCACAGCCAGAGGATGGCGTTGCCGGTGGTGGCGAACAGCGGCAAGGGCATGGCGGCGCCGGGGTTGGCCTGTTTCCACGCTCCGGCGGCCATCACCATCAGCACGCACCATACCCAGGAGCCCACCACCAGCAAGGTGGCGCCGATATAAAACAGCGGATGGGCCTGCATGGGCGGGTAAAAAGTGAACAGCACCGAGGCGTTGCCGGTGAGCAGCGGCAGGGCCGCCAGCAGGGTGCCGACGGCGGCCACCCAGAAGCCGGCCCAGGCGGCGCAGCGGTTGAAGCCGGCGCCGTTGTTGGCCGCCGTGTGGTAGCCGAAGCCCATGATGAAGAAGGTGGTGAGAACGAAAGCCATCAACACGCCGTGGGTGCTGACGGAGCCGTAATACAGCGCCGGCGATTTCAGCGCCGGGATCAGGCCGCTGCGCTCCACCACCTGGTAGAAGCCCAGCAGCGAGGCGACGCCGAACGCGCCGAAGGCCACCCACAAGTGGGCCAGGGCCAATTTTTTAATGTCCTTGTCGCACATGGGCTAGTTGCTCCCCTTGGTCGTTGCGGTCGGTTGCCACTGGTCGGCGGCCACCACGGTGATGCGGCTCCACATGTGGTCGTGGCCCATGCCGCAGTATTCGTTGCACAACATGGGGTATTCGCCCGGTTTGGGGAATACGGTGGTGACCTGGGCGACGTAGCCGGGCACGACCATGGTGCCCATATTGGTCATGGGCACGTGCACGCCGTGCAACACGTCCATACTGGCGATGCGGAAAGTGACGGGGCGTCCGGCGGGAACGCTCATTTGCCGCGGGTAGAAGCCGTAACGGCCGGCGACAAGGGTTACCCGAACGCTGCCGTCCGCCTGGCCGACGACGCCGAGCTTGTCCTCGGCGAATTCGCCGCCCAGGTGCAGCTTGGCCGAGTCCACGGTTTCCACGTGGCTGGGCGGGTGGATGTTACGTTCGAAGGCGGTGTAGAAGATGGAGCCGAGAAATACGGCGACCAGGGCTAGCGAGGCGAATAGCCATTTCTTTTCCAGCGGGTTGATATGCATGGCTCACCTCAACTCAGTGCGCCGCGCGGCAGAAACACGCCGAAATAGAGATAGAGCCACGCCAGCGCCATCACCGTGGCGGCGCCGGCCAGCAAGACCAAAGTGCCTATGGGCCAGTCGGTTTTTTCGGGGGGCTCGCGCATGGAATCGTTCTCCTCATTATTCTTTCAAGGAGCGAACCCATGTGTCCCGGACGCTACATGTCCCCCCGGGCAGTCATCCGACCGCCTTGGGCGGGTGTTGCACGAACGTGAACGGGTCCGCGTATATGTCCTGCATGGCCGCGCCGGCGAGAAACGCCTGTTTCTTGGTGCCGTGCACCATTTCCGGATGGCCGCACAAGTATATCCGCCAACCGCGCAGCGCGCCTAAGGATTGTAACGCGATCTCGTGGGCGCGGCCCGACGCCACTTTCGGCAGTTCATGGGGGCGCGACAGGGTGGGCGTGTAGTTGAAGTGCGGGTGCTTTTCCGCCAAGGCGCTCATTTCCTCGAAATAGTAAATGCCGTCTTGATTGGAACTGCCGTGGTAGAGGTGGATGGCGCCGGTGTGGCCCTGGCGCAGGGCGTCGCGGGCGATGCCGTACAGCGGCGCCAGGCCGGAGCCGGTGCCGATCAGCAGCAGCGGCTGGTCGTTGCGGGCCGGCACGTAGAAGCATTGGCCCATGGCTTCGCTGATGGTCAGTTCGGTGTTGGTCTTGAGTTCGTCGTAGATCCAGCCGCTGACCAGGCCGGAGGGGATGCGCCGGACGTGTAGCTCCAGGTAATCGTCTTCGTCCGGAACGCTGGCCAGGGAGTAGCTGCGGGAAACACCGCCGGGGGCGACAATATTGATAAACTGGCCCGCGCGGTATTTGAAGCCGGCCGGCAGGCCGAGGCGAACCCGGGCGATTTCGGCGTTTAGGCGCTCGACGTCGATAACCGGGCTGGTGTAGGTTTTTGCCGCTGCGCCCGGTATGGCGACTTCCAAATCCGTCGTCGGGTGGCACAGGCAGGCGAGAAACTGGCGATCGAATTTTTGCGTATCTTTCAGGCCTTTTTGAGAGTCGGAGGGAGGCGCGCCGTCCACCGCCTGCATGAGGCAGCTTTGGCACGCTCCCGCCCGGCAACCGTAAGAGACGGATTCGCCGTGACGAAGCAAGCAATCCAGGACGGTTTCGTCCCCTTCCGTAACGTAGCTACGGCCTTCGTACGTGATTTGCGGCATACCCGTCTCCGTTTATCAGCGGCCCAATACGGCGTTACGGGTGCTTTCGGCGATCTTCATGATTTCCACCACGAGATAGCCCGGAACCTTAAGTTCCTGCAAGGTTTTCATCAGGTGGTTCAGCACGGCGGTCACGTGGCTGTCGTTCAGGCCGCGGGCAACCAGGGCCGCGTGGGCGGAGGTCAGGTCTTTGCCGGAATAGTTGTTGGGGCCGCCGAAGGCCATGGTCAGGAATGCCTTTTGCTTGGCTGCCTGCTTGTCGAGGTCCACGCCTTCGAAGAAGGGCGCCAGCGTGGTGTCGCCCAGAATTTTGCGGTAAAAAATGTCCACCGCCGCATCTACAGCCGCTTCGCCGCCCAGTTGTTCGTATAAAGATTCAGACATGGTGTACTCCTGATTGCGTTTTTCGATGTGCCATTCTTAGGGGGACTTTGTTAAGATGCATATGAGATACATCTTGTTCCGAAGTGTACAAAGCCCGTGGAGGGCTTGTCAAATAGCGACACGAAATTTTCTTGGACGGAGAAAGAGATTGCTGCGATGCAGTTGACCAAGCACACCGATTACGCCTTGCGCGTCCTAATCTACCTTGCGGAGCAGCCGGAGGCCACCATAGGCCAGATGGCGGAACACTACCAGATTTCCCGCAACCACTTGGTGAAGGTGGTGCACGCGCTGGCGCGCAAGGGCTTTGTCGCGACGACTCGCGGCAAGAACGGCGGCGTCAAGCTGGCGCGGACGGCGGCGCTGATCGGGATCGGCGACGTGGTGCGGGCCATGGAGCCCCATTTCGACGTGGTGGAGTGCTTTAATTTCAAGCGCGCCCACTGCGCCGCCTTGCCGGTGTGCGGCTTGAAGGGGGCCCTGAACCGGGCGGCGGACGAATTTTTGGCGGTATTGGATCAATATACGCTGGCGGACACGATCAAGCCGCGCGACGTGCGCTTGGTTCCGCAGCGGCGGATTGCGGCCTTGAACGAAACGGCTGGTCGGGAGGCGGGGGCTTGATTCGCCGCGCCAAGTCCGTGGCCGTTCACTGGATACGCTCATGGCTGCAAATGGGGTTGAGCTGGCTGGGCGTTTTCCTGGGGATGGCGGCGGTGGGCTATCTGAGCCACTGGCTGGCCTTGCGCGGAATCGAGCAGATGTATTTGATCGGGTCGTTCGGCGCCACGGCTATCCTGCTGTATGGCGCGCCCAGCGTGCCCTACTCCCAGCCGCGCAACTTGCTGGGCGGGCAGATCCTGTCGGCCGTGGTCGGCGTAGCGGTCTATCAAGCCTTGCCGGAGCCTTTGTGGCTGGCGGCGGCCATGGCCGTTTCCTGCTCCATGGCGATTATGCAGCTCACCCGCACCATCCACCCGCCCGGCGGCGCCACGGCGTTGATCGCCGTGCTGGGCGGCGAGCGCATCCACGCTTTGGGATATTGGTACGCCTTGGTGCCGGTAACGGCGGGGGCTTTCGTGATGTTGGCGGTGGCGTTGCTGGTCAACAATTTGCCGCGCAGCCGCCGTTACCCTTTGTCTTGGTTCTAGCGGCGGCGTTTCAGCCGCGGAACCGGCTCATTCCAGCGACAAAATAAACGCCCACTGGTCCGCTGCCACCGGCATGATGGACAGGCGGTTGCCGCGCCGCACCAGGGCCAGGTCGCCCAATTCCGGGCGGTCTTTCAGTTCGGCGAGGGTGATGGTGCGTTTCAGCTTGCGCACTGGCTTTACGTCCACCATGAACCAGCGCGGGTTGGCCGGATCGCTGGCGGGATCGGGATGCTTGCTGTCGGGGTCGAAAGCGGTATGGTCGGGATAACCTTCCCGCGAAATTTCGGCGATGCCGACGATGCCCGGTTCCGCGCAATTGGAGTGGTAGAAAAACACTTGGTCGCCACGCTTCATCTGGTCGCGCAGCATGTTCCGCGCTTGGTAGTTGCGCACGCCGTCCCAGTGTTCGGTTTGGTCGGGGCGCGCCACGAGGTCGTCGTAGCTGAACTCCGACGGTTCGGACTTCATCAGCCAATATTGCATGGGTGGGTGCCGGGGAGAATGGGGGGATAAAGATCCCCCGCTTGCGCCGTAGCGAGTTTTTCCCCTGAACCGGATGGCTCAGGTGGGAACCGTTGAGGTGAATCAGGCTTTCCGCACGGGGCGGACATGCACACCATCACCGCCAGCCGGACTCCCGGGGTTGCAATTTAAGGCTCAGGGGGTAACCCAACCCGCTTCGAACGCCGCAGGGGACGTGCAGTAATTTTACTATGAAAAATCCGCCGGGAGCGGATTTTCATTTACCCATAGGGCGGTGGGCAGGACCGCCCGACGTGACAAATCCGCCGGGAGCGGATTTTCGTTCGCCCGCCCCGAACGCTTATTTGTCGTCGGGCGTGGCGGCGGCCAGGGCGGCGTCGATGCGTTCCTGCATGGCGACGACGCGTTCGGTGATCGCCCGGTTGTTCTGCGGCGGGGGCGGGTTTTGGCTTTGGGCTTGGACGAGTTCGTGGGCGATGTTGAGCGCCGCCATGACGGCAATGCGGTCGAAGCTGCCGATCTGGCTGTTGCTGCGGATATGGCGCATCTTTTCGTCCAGGTGCAGGGCGGCCGTCATCAGGTCGTCCCGCTCCTCTTCCCGGCAGGCGATGTGGAATTCCTTGCCGAGGATGATTACCTTGACGGGTTTCGCTTCGCTCATAGATTTTCCTGGCCCAGGGTGCGCAAGCGTTTCACCATGGCTTCCACCCGGTTGCGGGCCATGGCGGCTTTTTCCACCAGTTGCGCCCGCTCCTGGGTGAGCTGCTCGTTCTGCTCGATCAGCTCCTGGTTCGCGTGTTGCAGGCTGCGGCATAGACGCAGCAGGGCGTCGACTTTTTCGTCCAGGCGGTGCAGTTCGGCTTGCAATTCGTTTTCGGTGGTCACGATGGCTGGCGCGGCGCGTGGCGGTTGGGCTGTGGGCTGAAGAATGCTAGCATAGGTCCTTAAAGATATTAGATTTTTATTGGCGTATCAAAGCAAATGAGCACACATTCCGACTACGAAGCTTTCGACGACTTGGTGGCCGGCAATGCCGCGTTCGCCGACGCCGCGGAATGCCACGGCGCTTTATCCGGCATGTTGTGCGTCAACCGCCGCCTGCGCTTGGAGGAGTGGCTGGCCGAGGTTTTCGGTGCCGCCGGCCACGCCTTGGACGATAAGGGGCTGCACTTATTTAGCGCCCTGTTCGACCAAACCCGCGACGCATTGGAAGCGTTCGAGTTCGATTTCGATTTGTTCCTGCCGGACGAAGACGTGGACCTGCCGGATCGCGCCGAGGCATTGTCCCATTGGTGCAAAGGCTTTTTGCACGGCTTGGGCTCCCTGTCGGAAGGCGTGGCTTGCGGCGAGGACGGCAAGGAAGTGTTGCGCGATATCTACCAGATCGCCCAGTTGCAGTCCGAGGGACTGAGCGACGACGACGAAGATTCCTATATGGAGCTGGCCGAGTACCTGCGCGTCGGCGTGCAATTGCTGCGCACCGAGTTCCAGGCGCCGGTGGACGCCAAGCATCTGCACTAATTTAGCGGTGTTCGTTTCGTGATTACCAAAAAAGAATTCCAGCGCCGTCGGCGCCAGTTGATGCGCATGGTCGGCAAGGGCGGCATCGCCCTGATTCCCAGCGCGCCCGAGTTGAAGCGCAACCGCGACGTGGATTATCCCTTCCGCCAGGACAGCGACTTCTATTACCTCACCGGTTTCAACGAGCCGGAGGCCCTGGCGGTGTTGATTCCCGGCCGCGAGCAGGGCGAATACCTCTTGTTCTGCCGCGAATTCGACCCGCAGAAAGCCCTGTGGACCGGCCGCCACGCCGGCCTGGACGGGGCGCGGGACGATTTCGGCGCCGACGATGCCTTCCCCATGGAGGACCTGGACGAAATCCTGCCGGGCCTGTTGGAAAACCGCGAGCGGGTCTATTACCCCATGGACCGCGGCGGCGATTTGCACGGGCGGTTGCTGGACTGGGTGCACCAGTTGCGCGACAAGGCCCGCAGCGGCGTGACGGCGCCCAGCGAATTCGTTTCGGTGGAGCACTTGCTGCACGACATGCGCTTGTTCAAAAGCCCGGCCGAACTGGCGGTGATGCGCAAGGCCGCCCAGGTGTCGGCCGCCGCCCACGTGCGGGCCATGAAGGCTTGCCGGCCCGGCTTGTTCGAATACCAGATCGAGGCCGAACTGCTGCACGAGTTCACCCTCAACGGCATGCGCTCCCCGGCTTATCCCAGCATCGTCGCCGGCGGCGTCAACGCCTGCGTGCTGCACTACACCGACAACGACGCCAAGCTGCAGGACGGCGACCTGCTGCTCATCGACGCCGGGGCCGAGCACGCCAACTACGCCGCCGACATCACCCGCACCTTCCCGGTCAACGGCCGCTTCAGCGAGCCGCAGCGCGCCTTGTACGAACTGGTGCTGGAGGCCCAGGAAGCGGCCATCGCGCAGATCAAGCCCGGCGCCCACTGGAACGAGCCCCACGACGCCGCGGTGCGCACGCTGACCCGCGGCTTGGTCAAGCTGGGCCTGCTCAAAGGCAAGGTGGACAAGCTCATCAAGGACGAAACCTACAAGCAGTTTTACATGCATCGCACCGGCCACTGGCTGGGCATGGACGTGCACGACGTGGGCGACTACAAGGTCGGCGGCGAGTGGCGCATGTTGGAGCCGGGCATGGTGCTGACGGTGGAGCCGGGGCTGTACGTCGCGCCGGATTGCAAGAAAGTGGACAAGTGTTGGCGCGGCATCGGCATCCGCATCGAGGACGACGTGCTGGTCACCAAGGCCGGCTGCGAAATTCTCACCGGCGGCGCGCCGAAAACCGTGGCGGAAATCGAAAGGGTGATGCAAGCATGACGAATGTGATGGACTGCGATGTCGCCATCGTCGGCGGCGGTTTGGCCGGCGCTTCCCTGGCGGTGGCGCTGCACGGCACGCCCCTCAGGGTGGTGCTGATCGAAGCGGTATCCGACGAGGCGCGCCTGGCCTCCGGCGCCGGCGACCGGGGCATCGCCCTGGCGCAGGGCTCGGCGGAGCTGCTGGATCGGCTCGGCTTGTGGGCCGGCGCGCGCGACAAGGCCACGCCCATTCGCAAGATCCATGTTTCCGACCGCGGCCATTTCGGCAAGGCGCGCATCGACGCCGAGCAGGAAAAGGTCGACGCCCTGGGCTACGTCATCGCCGCCCGCGAACTGGAGCGGCAAGCCATCGCCGCCCTGTCGGATCTCGCCATCGAGCGCATCGTGCCGGGCCGGGTGATCGGCGCCAAGGCCGGGCCCGACAGCATCTGCCTCACCGTGCGCCAGGACGATGCGGAGCGCCATATCAACGCCCGATTGCTGGTGGGCGCCGACGGCGGCGACTCCAGCGTGCGGCGCTTGTTGGAAATCGGCGAGGAGGTCACCGATTACGGCCAGGTGGCCGTCACCGCCACGGTCAAGCCCCAGCGCGACCCGGCCGGCTTGGCGTTCGAGCGCTTCACGCCGGAAGGTCCTCTGGCCCTGCTGCCCACGGAAAACCGCTGCTGCGCCGTGGTGTGGACGCGCAAGCCGGAGCAGGCCGAGTCCCTCATGGCCTTGTCGGACGAGCGCTTCACCGCCGAACTGCAGGCCGCCTTCGGCCAGTGGCTGGGTCGCCTGACGTTGTGCGCGCCGCGCCGCAAGTTTCCCCTCAAGCTGGTGCGGGCGCGTCGCTTGACCGTGCCCCGCGCCGTGCTGATCGGCAATGCCGCCCACCAACTGCACCCTGTCGCCGGCCAAGGTTTCAACCTGGGCTTGCGCGACGCCGCGCGGCTGGCGGAAATGCTCGCCGCGGCGGCGGAAGCCGGCGTCGACGTGGGCGCGCCGGACTTGCTGGAGCGCTTCGCCGTGGAGCGGACCCGCGATCACGACCGCGTCATCGGCTTCACCGACTCCATGGTCAAGTGGTTTTCCACCGAACAGCCGGCTGCGGCCCTGGCGCGCAATATCGGCATGGTGCTGCTGGACCACATACCCGCCGCCAAGCGCTTCCTGGCCCGTCAGGCCATGGGGCGCGGCTGGCGCAGCCCGCGTTTGCCGTTGGGTAAATAAGCCCCGCTTTCAGGCGTCGCCGTCTTCCGCGACGCCTTCCTCCAATCCCGCCCGCTCGGTGATGCTTTTGGGCAGCGGCTTGGAAATCTTCACCCCCAGTTCGGCGAAGCCGGAGGCCTGGCGGATGACGTTGCCCTTGCCGGTGGTCAGCTTGTTCATGGCGTCGTCGTAGGTCTTGTGCACGGTGGCCAGCTGGGTGCCGAGCTTTTCCATGTCCTCGGTGAAGCCGCGCAGCTTGTCGTACAGCTTGGCGGCCTTGTCGGCGATGAGGCGGGCGTTTTCGTTCTGCCGTTCGTAGCGCCAGATGTTGCCGATGGTGCGCAGCGTCGCCAGCAGGGTAGTGGGGGTGACTACCACGATGCCGGCCTCGAAGGCGTCGGAAAACAGCTTTTCGTCGTGCTGGAAAGCCGCCATGAACGCCGCTTCGATGGGCATGAACAGCAGCACGAAGTCCAGCGAGCGCAGGCCGGAAAGGTCGGCGTAGTCCTTGCCGCTCAGGCCTTTGATGTGGGCGCGAACCGCCTGCACGTGCTCGGCTAGGGCCATGTCGCGTTCGGTGGCGTCCTCTGCGTTGGCGTAGCGCTCGTAGGCGGACAGTGACACTTTGGAATCCACCACCACGTCCTTGCCTTCCGGCAGGTGGACGATGACGTCCGGCCGCAGCAAACGCTGCTCGGCGTCGCGGAAAGCGCCCTGGGTGTCGTATTCGATGCCCTTGCGCAGGCCGGACTGCTCCAGCACCCGCTCCAGGATCATTTCGCCCCAGTTGCCCTGGGTTTTGCGGTCGCCCTTCAGCGCCCGGGCCAGGTTGGCCGCTTCCTGGTTGATGCGCTGGGTTTGGTCCTTGAGGCCCTGGATTTCCTGGCGCAGGGACGCCCGGTCCTTGGCGTCGTGTAGGTGCATGTCGTCCACCTTCTTGCGGAAATCGCCGATCTGCTCGCGGAACGGGTTGAGCACGCTGTCCAGCTGGGCGCGGTTCTGTTCGGTGAATTTTTGGCTCTTCTCTTCCAGGATCTTGCCGGCCAGGTTCTCGAACTGGCTCACCAACTGCGCCTCGGCGTTGCGTAGCAGGGCCAGCTTGTCCTCCGTGGCCTTGCGTTCTTCCTCCATGCGGGCCTGTAGCTCCGCCAGGCCGCTGCGGGAGTCGGACAGGGCCTGGGTGAGGGCCTGGATGTCGGCGTCCTTGGTCGTCAGGCGCTGCTCCAGCGCCGGGATGACCTGGCACTGCTGCTCGGCGCGGGCGCGGGCGGCGGCTTCCTGCTTAAGTTCGGCCTGGGCCGACTCCAGCCGCATCTGCACGTCCCGGCCGTGGCGCTCCAGCTCCAGCAATCGGGCGTTGCGTTCCTCGGCCACGGCCAGGCGGGTGGCCAGTTCGGCCGCCCGCTGCGATAACCGCCAGGCGACGAACGCCAGGCCCGCCAGCAGCAGCGCCAAGACCGCTACGGCCAACGGCCAGCCCATGGGCACGGTGGTCGGCACGGCTTAAATGCGCCGGAAGGCTTTTTCGGCCGCGTGGAAGGTGTATTCCAGCGCCGCTTCGTCGTGGGCGGCGGAAACAAAGCCGGCTTCGTAGGCGGAGGGGGCCAGGTAGACGCCCTCTTCCAGCATGGCGTGGAAAAAGGCTTTGAAGCGCTCGGCGTCGCAGGCCAGCACTTCGTCGAAGGAGGTGATTTCCGCCTGGTCGGTGAAGTACAGGCCGAACATGCCGCCGACGCGGGTGGTGGTGAAAGGCACGCCGGCCGCTGCCGCGCAAGCTTCCAGGCCTTCGCACAGGCGACGGCAGGTGTCGGCCAGTTGGTCGTAGAAACCGGGGACGGAAATCAGCTCCAGCGTTTTCAGGCCGGCCGCCATGGCCACCGGATTGCCGGACAGGGTGCCGGCCTGGTAGACGGGGCCCAGCGGGGCGAGTTTTTCCATGACGGCGCGCTTGCCGCCGAAAGCGCCCACCGGCATGCCGCCGCCGATCACCTTGCCCAGGGTGGTCAAATCCGGCGTGACGCCGTACAGGGCTTGGGCGCCGCCCAGGGCGACGCGGAAGCCGGTCATCACTTCGTCGAAGATGAGCACGGCGTCGTGCTTGTCGCATTCTTCCCGTAGGGCTTGCAGGAAGCCGGGAATGGGCGGCACGCAGTTCATATTGCCGGCCACCGGTTCCACGATGACGCAGGCGATGTGGTCGCCCAGCCGGTCAAAACAGTCGCGCACGGCGGCGATGTTGTTGTAGGGCAGGGTCAGGGTGTGTTCGGCCAGGGATGCCGGCACGCCGGGGGAGGACGGCACGCCCAGGGTCAGGGCGCCGGAGCCGGCTTTCACCAGCAGGGAGTCGGAGTGGCCGTGGTAGCAGCCTTCGAATTTGACGATCTTGTCCTGGCCCGTATAGCCCCGCGCCAGGCGGATGGCGCTCATGGTGGCTTCGGTGCCGGAACTGACCATGCGCACCAGGGCCATGGAGGGCACCAGCTCGAAAATCTTCCGCGCCATGGCGGTTTCGATCTGGGTGGGGGCGCCGAAGCTCAGGCCCTTGGCGGCGGTTTCCTGCACCGCGCGGATCACTTCGGGGTGGGCGTGGCCCAGCACCATGGGGCCCCAGGAACCGACGTAGTCGACGTAGCGTTTGCCTTCCACGTCGTAAACGTGGGGGCCGGCGGCCCGTTCGAAAAAGATCGGCGTGCCGCCCACGCCCTTGAAGGCGCGGACCGGCGAGTTGACGCCGCCGGGGATGTAATTTTGCGCTTGGGAAAAGGATTCGGCGGATGTGGTCATGGTGTCGGTGTTGTGTGATGGAAATCGTATGGCCGCCATTTTAGCCTGATGCGGGCCGGCCGATGACCGCCCTTTCCGCCAAGCCCCGCAATATTTCCGCGCCGCCGTGCAGCACCGCTTCCGGATTGGGATTGTTCAATTCCGAGGCGATGCGCCGCAGATAGTCCGCGCCGACCTTGCCCGGTTCGGCTTGCAACAGCTCCAGCAGGCGGTAAGTGACCGGATTGATTTCCAGGAAGCGCACCTGGTCTTCCCGGTTGCGGCAGATCACCAGCAGGGTGGCGTCGGGCGGCTGCTGCTGCGGTTGATTGTCCGGACCGATCAGGTGCACCGGCCAGCGGTAAGCAAGAAACCAGGCCAGCGGCGACAGCGCCAGGGGCTGGCCGATCACGTCGCCGGCCAGGGGGGGCGGCGGCTCGCCCTGGGCGATGGCGACGGCCATTTCCGCCCATTCGTAATGGGCCAGTTCCTGCAGGAACGGCGGATCGTCGTGTTGCCGGTCCCGTTCGTCCCGCAGGAAAGCGAGGAATTCCTCCGGAATGGCGTAGAAATAAGGCGTCCGGCAGCGATGGCGGGCGAAAAAGTCCTGCGCCAGGGCGTGCCAGGCCCCGTCGCCGTAGAGGGAGCGCAGTACGGGAAAGTTGCCGGACAGGAAGCTTTCGACGTTGTTGTAGAACAGCTCGCGGTACATGGCCATGCGGCGCGGCGCCACGTCGTCGGGCGCGGGGTTGCTTTCAGGATCGCGGATGTAGGCGCTGAAACGTTGCTGGGTTTGTATGAGGGAGGGCATGGCGCGCGGCGGCTGGAACGGTGTTGGACGATGGGACGCCTATGCCGCTTGCTTGCGGCGTTGCTGCAAGTCGCGGATGCCGTCCACTTCCGCCAGCAGCTCCGCCAGGGGCGGGATGTTGAAGTCCCGTTCCAGCAAGGTGGGACAGGGGCCGAATCGGTCGAAGGTCCGGTCCAGCAGTCGCCACACCGGGTTGACGATGGGCGCGCCGTGGGTGTCCACCAGGAAGTCTTCCGCTTCCACGTAGTGGCCGGCGATGTGCAGGTAGGCGATGCGCTGGGCCGGCACGGCGTCGAGGAAGGCTGCCGCGTCGTAACGGTGGTTGACGCTGTTGACGTAGACATTGTTCACGTCCAGCAGCAAGTCGCAGTCGGCTTCAGCCAGCACGGCGTTGAGAAAATCGATTTCCGCCATTTCCTGGCCCGGCGCGGCGTAGTAGGAGATGTTCTCCATGGCGATGCGCCGCTCCAGGATGTCCTGCACCCGGCGGATGCGGCCGGCCGTGTAATGCACCGCTTCCTCGGTGAAGGGCAAGGGCATCAGGTCGTATAAATGGCCGGCGTCGTCGCCGCAGTAGCTCAGGTGCTCGCTGTAGAGGGCAATGCGGTGCTCGGCCATGAAGGCCTTGAGCTGCCGCAGGAATACTTCGTCCAGGGGGGCGGGGCCGCCCACGGACAGACATAGGCCGTGGCAAACGAAAGGGCAACGCTCGGTGAGGCTGCGGAACAGTTTGCCCGCCTTGCCGCCGACGTGCATCCAGTTTTCCGGCGCGATTTCGTAAAAGCCCACGTTGGCGGGCGGAGCCGCCGCCAGCTCTTCGATGAAGGCGCGGCGCAGGCCGAGGCCGGCGTTTTGCAGAGGGGATGGCGCGTGCGGCATGAGGGTATCCCGCGCCGGAAGCGCGGGATGGGGTCTGCTGCCGATCAGTGCTTCATCGGCGCGGCGGGCGCCGGAGCGGGAGCGGCGCCGCCGGTAGCCGGCGCAGGGGCCGCGCCCGGTGCGGCCTGTTGGCCGCCTTGCATATTACCGGCGCACTTGCCTTCCATGCCTTTCATGCCGGCCATGTCTTTTTTCGGCTGGCCTTCCTTCATCATGCTGCCGCCGCACTTGCCTTCGCCGCAGGTCATTTCCTTTTGTTCGGCCACTTGCATGTAGCCGGCGGACAAATCCTTCAGGGCGAACGGGTTTTCCTGGGCGTTCACGGCGGTAGCGGACAGGCTGGTGACCACGGCCGCGCCGGCCAGGGCGGCCAAGCCTTTTTTGTCGAACGTATTGCTCATGGGGATGTCTCCGTTGCTGGTAGGCTAGTGTTGGATTTATAGTCGAATGCGCCGGCGGCGGGCGCCGCTGCGCGTCTGCACCGGGTTAATATGCATGAGCGCCAGCCGGCTGGCAAAAGTTTTCCGTTTTCAAACCACTCGAGCAAGCCAAAGCCATGGATCAATCCTTCCCCCCCTTGGAGAGCCGGCAACTATTTACTCCCTGCGACGCCGACCGTCTCGGTTTCGACACCACGGAAGAACTGGCCGATGTCGAGCTGGCCATCGGCCAGGCGCGCGCCCTGGAGGCGATCCGCTTCGGCGTGGAAATCCGCCAGAAAGGCTACAACATCTTCGTGCTGGGGCCGGCCGGCGCCGGCCGCCGCACCGCGGTGGACCAGGCGGTGGCGCGCCAGGCGGAGGGGCAGCCGGTGCCGTCCGACTGGTGCTATCTCAACGATTTTGCCCAGCCGTCCAAGCCCAAGGCGCTGCGCCTGCCGGCCGGCATGGGCTTCGGCTTCCGCCAGGAGGTGGAGAAGCTGGTGGAGGATTTGCGTTCGGCCATTCCCGCCGCTTTCGAAGGGGAGGAATACCGCGCCCGCGCCGAGGAAATCGAGGGCGAGGCGAAGGAGCGCGAAGGCGCCGCGCTGCACGAGTTGCGCCAGGAGGCCCGGCGCAGCCGCATCATGCTGGTGGAAACCCCCACTGGTTTCGCTTTCGCCCCGGTGGACAAAGACGACGACGTGCTCAGCCCTGACGAGTTCAAGAAGCTGTCGGAGGAGGAGCAACGCGAAGTGCGCGACGTGGTGGAAAAACTGCAACAGGCTTTGCAGAAGCTGTTGCGGCAATTTCCCGGCTGGCGCAAGGAGGCCAAGGAAAAAATCCGCGGCCTCAACCGGGAAATCGTCGGCTACGCCGTCAGCCATTTGATCGACGCGGTGAAGCAGCATTTCCTGGAACAGGAGGAGGTGATCGGCTATCTCGAGCAGATGGAGCAGGACATCGTCGAACACGTGGAAGACTTCCTGCCGCGTTCGGACGCGGCCGCCGTGCTGCTGGGCCAGACCCAGCAAGGGAATCCTTTCCAGCGTTACCGGGTGAACCTGCTGGTGCATCACAACGGCGAAAAGAGCGCGCCGGTGGTGCACGAGCCCCTGCCGACCCACGCCAACCTCATCGGCCGGGTGGAATACCACGCCCATATGGGCGCGTTGTTCACCGATTTCACCATGATCAAGGCCGGCGCCCTGCACCGGGCCAACGGCGGCTATCTGATCCTGGACGCCCTGGCGCTGTTGACCCAGCCTTTTGCCTGGGATTGCCTGAAGCGGGCGCTGCAAGCGGGCGAAATCGCCGTGGAAAGCCTGGAGCGGCGGCTCAGCCTCATCAGCACGACGTCGCTGGAGCCGCAGCCGATTCCCTTGGACGTGAAGGTCATCCTGATCGGCGACCGCCGGCTGTATTACCTGTTGACCATGCTGGACCCGGAATTCGCCGATCTGTTCAAGGTGGCGGCGGATTTCGAGGAAACCATCGATCGGAGTGACGACGCTCACGCCTATTACGCCCGCGTCATCGGCAGCTTGGCGCGGCGCGACCAGCTACGTCCGCTGGACAAGCAGGCGGTGGCGCGGGCGGTGGAACACGGCGCGCGGCTGGCGGAGGATGCGGAAAAACTCACCACCCACCAGCGCAGCTTGGCCGACTTGCTGAAAGAAGCCGACCATTGGGCCGGCAAAGCCGAAAGCCGGATCATCGGCCGCGAGCATATCCAGCGCGCCATCGA
This sequence comes from Methylogaea oryzae, assembly GCF_019669985.1. Classification (NCBI taxonomy): domain Bacteria; kingdom Pseudomonadati; phylum Pseudomonadota; class Gammaproteobacteria; order Methylococcales; family Methylococcaceae; genus Methylogaea; species Methylogaea oryzae. Next base: position 3,725,241 of record NZ_AP019782.1, on the reverse strand, counting down.
CCAGCAAATTCATCGCGCCGACCGTATCCGCAAGCACATTTACGAAGCCATCGAGCGCGGCATCCTGTTCATCGACACGGCCGGCGCCGCCGTGGGCCAGGTCAACGGCTTGTCGGTGCTGAGCCTGGGAGATTTCAGCTTCGGCCAGCCTTCCCGCATCACCGCCACCACCCGCCTGGGCGCGGGCAAAGTGATCGACATCGAGCGGGAAACGGAGTTGGGCGGTGCCATCCATTCCAAAGGCGTGCTGATCCTGTCCAGCTTCCTGGCGGCGCGGTATGCCCGCGAGCGGGCCTTTTCCGTGGCCGCCAGCCTGGTGTTCGAGCAGTCGTACGGCCAGGTGGAAGGGGATTCCGCTTCCTTGGCGGAGCTGTGCGCCATCATTTCCTCCTTGGCCGAGTTGCCGATCTTCCAGCATTTCGCCGTGACCGGTTCGGTCAACCAACACGGCCGGGTGCAGCCCATCGGCGGCGTCAACCAGAAGATCGAAGGCTTTTTCGACGTATGCGTCGCGCGCGGCCTGGGGGGCGAGCAAGGGGTCATCATTCCCGCTGCCAACGTCAAGCACCTGATGCTGCGCCAGGACGTGGTGGACGCTTGCCGCGACGGCCGATTCTGCGTGTATGCCGTGGACACGGTGGATCAGGCGCTGGCCCTGCTGATGGGGATGCCGGCCGGCGAGCGCGACGACAGCGGCGCCTATCCGGAAAACAGCGTCAACGGCAAGGTGGAGGCGCGCCTGCTGGCGTTCGCCGCCATCCAAAAGGAGCTGGCGCAACCGCCGGCCAAGGACAGCGAGGGCGGCAATCATGGCTGATACGGCCGGCTGGCGTATTTTGGTGGCTTTGGACGCCACCCGGCATAACCCCGCCGCACTGGAAGCCGCCACCCTGCTGGCGGCGCGCACGCGGGCGGAGTTGTTGGCTTTATTCGTGGAGGACCTCGGACTGTTCCATCTGGCGCAGCTGCCTTTCGCCATGGAAACCGGGCGCGGCGGCAAGCCGGGCCGGTCGCTGGACGTGGAGCGGGTGGAGCGGCTGCTGCGCGGCCAGATCGGCCGCTTGCGCCAGGAACTGGAACAGGCGGCGCTGAAGCAACGCATCCGCTTGAGTCAGCGCACCGTGCGCGGCCGCTACTTGTCGGAAGCCTTGGAAGCGGCCGAGGGAACGGATGTGCTGTTTCTTTGTCGAACCGGCGAATCACGGGTGGCGTTGGGCGCCGGCGGCTCGCCGGTCCAACCGCGGGTCATGGGCCGGGCCGCCGTATGGGCGGTGTATGACGCCAGCGCCGCCGCCGGCCGCGCTTTGCGCGTGGCCGGCGAGATTGCCGGCGCGGAAGAGCGCCGGTTGATCGTGTTGTTGCCGACGCAGCGGGAAACCCTGGCGGAAAGCTGGCGGCAACAGGCGCTGGCGAGCGAAGATTTGCACCAAAACGCCAGCCAATTTATAGTCATCGCCCCCGAAAGGTGCGCCGGCGCCTTGGGGGATTTGACGGCGGACCGCTGCCGCTTGTTGGTGGCCGGCCGCGACGACCCGGTTTTGCAAGCAATCCTGACGAGGGATGTGAAATGTCCGGTGGTGCTGGTCTCCTGACCGGCGCTGCAACCATCGGCGGAGGCTTACCCGTGGCCTTTTTAACGACCAAGCCGTGTCGTCCGCGCGGCTGATGTAGAGGGGAGCGCATCGCTCCTACGTGAATAAGACGGGACGGTGAGAAAAGCGATGAATTACCACTACGAAACCGCCATCGGCGATCTCCATACACAAGAGTATTTAAGGCGCTTCGCCCGCTACGACAAGCGCGGCGGCTGGTACGTGCCCAGTTGGAGTTGGCCGGCTTTCCTGTTCATGGGGGTTTGGGCGCTGTATCGCAAGATGTACAGAAATTTTTGGTATTTCGCCGTCATCTTCGGCATTTTCTCCTTTGCCGAAGAGGCTAGCGGCTTCGAAGACCTGTTTCTTCTAACCTGGGTTGTCACGGCGATTTTTTACGGCTTTGCCGGCGATTATTTCTATTACCGCCATATCCGCAAAGTGCTGCAAGAGGCCGAGCCGCTGAGCGCCACCGAGCGCCTGCCGTTTTTGGAAAGCCGGGGCGGCATCAAGCCTTGGGTGCCCTGGGTCTTCGGCTTTTTCGGCGTCATCGGCGCAGCCATCGCCATCAGCATTCCGCTCTACGATTATTTCGACAAGAGCCACCACCGCACCACGCTGTACCAGCCGAAAAACTGAGGTTACGCCCGCTCGGCGGCCTCAACCGGCCGCGTCCAGGCGGCGGTATTGCCGCCGCAGCAGGCAGGCGGCCCAGGCGCCGGCGCACAGCAGCGTGACGATTCCCGCCCAGCGCGTCGCCCTGCCCAGGGTTTGCGCTTGGCGCAGCAGCCCCGTGGAACCCAGCAGGTAAATCCAGTCGTGGTCGCCGTCCTTGCCGGTCAGGCCGGACAGCAGCATCAGCTGCGGATCCAATGCGTCGTAAACGTAAGGCGCCACATCCAACAGACTCGCTCCCAGCAGCCATAGGGCCAGCGCAGCGCCGAAATTGTCCCGGCGTTCGCGGATCAGCGCCACGCCCAGCACCACGGGCATGAGCAACTGGCCCAGGGTGCCGCCCAGATAGGTGACGAATTCGCCGAAGGGGCGGAACAGCACGTGGCCGGCTTCGTGGAACGGCAGGAGGATGTTGTGGACGAAGGAAGCGCCGATGGCGCCGTTGCCGATGTCGAGCCAGGCCAGTTGCCAACCCCAGGCGGCGAAAAACACGAAAGCGGCGGCGCGCGCCCGGAATTCCAGGGGACTCACGCGTTCCGGCGTTTCCAGCAGTCGCCGCGCCAGCCCGGCGGCCCACGCTTTGGGGCGCGACGGCCTTTGCTGCCGCCGTCCGGCCGGAGTCCGCGCCGCGTATTTGGCCAGAACCAAGCCGCAGCCCGGACAGGCCGCGGGCAGGGATTGGTTCTCCGGCAGCGGCGCGTGGCCGCACTTTGGGCAAAGCCGATAGTGCATGGCGGGTCGCTAAAGGCCGTCTTCCGCTGCAAACGGCGGGGTTACAGCGTTCTTACCCGCTCGTCGATGCCTTCCGCCACGATCGCCAGGTAGTCCTTCAGGCGGCCGTAGGCCAGAGGATCGTCCTTGGGCATGTTCTTGGCGACCAGGGTGACGTGGTCGTAGCAGAGCGCACTCTGGCTGCGGTAACTGTACAGGCGTTCGCCGAGTTGCGTGATGGTGTCGAGCAGGCCCTGCTCCATGTCGTTGCATTCGCCCCGGCTGGAGCGGTTGACCACCGTGTCGTCCCGCCGTAGCTGCAGCACGCAGTCCATACCCAGCTCGGCCAGTGCTTCGAATACCAGGTCGGGAATGTCCTCCGGCGTTTTCACCCCGAACAGGCGGCGGAACAGTTGGATGATGAGGCCCATGGCGGCCAGCTCGCCCATGGCGGCCATGGCGACGTAGGTGGCGGTGCTGGCGTGCAGCTGCGCTTGCGCCACGGCGTGCCGCTGCCGCAGCAACAGGTCGATTTTGCGATGCAGGTCTTCCGTGTCGAGGGTCTTGAGCAAAAAATCGCTGGCGCCCGCTTCGTAGGCGGCCAAGCGGTCTTCCACGCTGTCCCGCTCCGCCAGGAAAACGATGGCCGCGTTCCGCGCCCCCTCCAGTTCTTTCAGTCGCTGGGCCAATTCCAGCCCGTCCATATCCGGCAATTGCCTGCCCAGCAGGACGACGTCGAGACTCGGCAGGTCGGGGATGGTCGCCAGCGCTTGGGCGGCGGTGGCGGCGGTGCTGACGGAATAAGCGCGCTCCTGGGAGGCGAGCCGCTGGCCGATATGGGCGCCGTCGGCGTCGATCAGGAATACGTGGCGGTTGGTTACGTCGTTGCCGGGCGACGCCTCCGTGGCGGTGATGGTGGTCATGCGATGGCCCTGCTGGTTCCGGTGGGTTGGCGAACGGGCGGCTGACGCGGCCCTTTGCGCGAGTCGCCGCCATTTTTGTGCATCTTGCCCGCTAAAAATAGGATGCCGATGCCATCGGCACAAATTCATTCGCGGCGGTGCGTCACTCGGCGGTTTTTTCCAGCGCCTGCCAACCGCCGCCTAGGGCTTTGTACAGCGCCACCAGGTCGGCGGCAACCTGGGCTTGGTTTTGCGCCAGTTGGCTTTGCGCCGTGAACAGGCTGCGCTCGGCGTCCAGCACGTCCATGAAGCTGGTCAGCCCTTTGCGGTAGCGCTCCATGGCTAACTGCACGGCGGTGTCGGCGGCTCGGTCCGCCTGTTCCAGCGCCAGGCCGCGGCGGCGGTCTTCGTAGTGGGCGGCCAGGGCGTCCTCCACGTCCTGCAGGGCGTTCAAGACGGCGGACTGGTAAGCGTGCAGCAATTCGTCCCGTTGCGCTTCCTTGGCCTCGATGTTGGCGCGGATGCGGCCCCAATTGAATAAGGGCATGGTGGCGGCGGCGCCCATGGCCCAGCTTTTGCCCACCGGCGTCACCTGCATCAAGTTGGGATTTTGCAGGCCCAGCCAAGAGGTGAGGTTGAATTTGGGATACAGATCGGCGGTGGCGACGCCGATTTGCGCCGTGGCCGAGGCCAGCTTGCGTTCGGCGGCGCGTAGGTCGGGGCGGCGGCGCAGCAGGTCCGAGGGCAAATCGGCCGTCGCGTCGCCGGCGGCCGCGGGCACCGCGCCGGGTTGGGACAATTCCGCCGCCAGGGCGTCCGGCTCCCGTCCCAGCAATACGCCCAAGGCGTGGATGGCCTGCTTGGCGGCCAGCTCGTGGGTGGGCAGTTGCGCGCGGGTGTTGGCGACCACCGATTCCGCCTGGGCCACGTCCAACTCGCTGGCCAGGCCCGCTTGGCTGCGGACGCGGGTCAGCCGCAGCACTTCTTCCTGGGCTTGCAGGTTGTCGCGGCTGATGGCCGCCAGCTGTTGGCTGACGCGCAAATCGATGTAGCTGCGCGCCACGTCCCCGAACAGGGTTACCAGCACGTTGCGGCTGTTTTCCCGCTCCGCTTCCAGGTCGGCTTCCGCCGCCTCCACCCCGCGGCGGATGCCGCCGAACACGTCGATTTCCCAGGCGGCGTCGAAGCCGGCCTGGAAAATATTGCTGATGGTGCGGCCGGCGCCGCCGAAACCGGTGGTCGATGCGCTGGTGCTGCCGGCGGTGTTGGCGCCGGGGCTGCCGCCGAAACTGTTGCGGCGGCGGTTGATGGAGCTGCGCGCCGACAGGCTGGGCAGGCCCGCGGCCACGGCCATGGTGCGTTGCGCGCGGGCAGCGCCGATGCGGTCCAGGGCTTGGCGGTAGTCCAGATTGCCGGCGGCGGCCTGTTCCATGAGTTTTTCCAGCATGGGGTCGCGGAAGGTTTTCCACCACGCCGCTTCGACGGTGCCGGCCGGCGCTTGGCTTTCGTGCCAGCGCTCCGGCAGCGGCGTCCGCGGCGCTTGGTAATCGGGGCCGACGGCGCAGCCGGCGAGCAGGGCGGTTAACGTGTAGGGTACGCACCGCGTGCCGCGCAAGGCCGTAAGGTACGCGGTGCGTACCCTACGCGCCATCGGCCATGGTCTCGGCATCACCGCCCTTCCTCCCCATCGGCCGGCGGCGCTTCGATGTACACGTCCATTTGCTGGCCCACATAGGCCGGCAGCTTGGCCGGGTCGAAGCTGTACAGCGCCTGCAGCACGCGGGTGTCGACCCGTTCGGCGGAGTCGCCGGTGAGGGAGCGCTTGGGCACCACATAGGGTTCCACGTAAGCCAGGGTCAGCTCGGCCTTGAATTTAGGATTGCCGCGCAAATTCGCCATGGCGCGGGCGTCGCGGCGGAATCGCCAGGCGTCGTTTTCGTCGATGTCCACCCGCACGTGCAGCTGGTCCAGGTTGCCCAGCACCATGGGCGGATCGGCTTGGGAGCCTGCGGCGGCGAATTCGCCGGGACGCACATTGGCTTGCAGCACTTCGCCGTCGGCGGGGGCGCGGATCAGGATGCGATCCAGGTCGGTGCGGGCCGCGCCCAGTTGCGCTTCCGCTTGGTCCACCTGGGCCTTGGCGATGGCGACGGCGTTGCGGCGCCGTTCCAGCTCCTCGGTGCTGATGGCGCGCCGGTCGGTGATGGACTGGGCCAGCCGCAGCTGGGTGGACGCGTCGTTCAGTTGGGCGCGGGCGTGGCTGACGGCGGCCTGCGCCAGCGCTTCCTGGGCTAGGTATTGACGGTCGTCCAGCCGGAACAGCAGATCGCCCGCCTTGACCCGGTCGCCCACTTTCACCGCCACTTCGGTTACCACGCCGGACAAGGGCGTGCCGATCTGGATGTTGCGGTTGCGCGCTTCGACGATCCCGGCCCCGGCGATGAACGACGCGAACGGCGCCGCCGGCGGCTGGACTACGGGTTGGGAAGGCGGTTGCGGCTGGTTGCCCTGGACGACGGTGATGATGCCGAACAGGAAGCCGGCCAAGGCCAGGGCGGGGAGCAGGTATTTACGCAACATGGGGGGTATCCTCCCGGCGGGCGTTGGGGGCTTGAGTGGTGACGCTTTCGATGTGACCGTCGTCCATGCGGGCGATGCGGTCGGCGAAGCCGAAAATGCGGGCGTCGTGGGTGACGATGACCAGGGAGCGGTCGTGGGTCATGGCCACTTCCCGCATCAGCGCCATGACCTTGTGGCCGGTTTCGTGATCCAGGGCGCTGGTGGGCTCGTCGCACACCACCAGGCGCGGGTTGTGCACCAGGGCGCGGGCGATGGCGACCCGCTGCTGCTGGCCGCCGGACAGCTGCGCCGGCAGGGATCGGCCCCGCTCGCCCAGTCCGACCCGATTCAGCATTTCGCCGGCTTTTTGCAGGGCCTGGCGGCGCGGCGTGCCGTTGATGATGAGGGGCACGGAGACGTTCTCCGCCGCCGTCAGGGTCGGCAGCAGGTTGAAGGCTTGGAACACGAAGCCGATGTTGCGGGCGCGGTAGTCCAGCTTTTCCTTGTCCTTCATGTGCAGGAAGTCGCGGCCGAAGACCTCGCAACTGCCCGTGTCCTGGTCGAGGATGCCGGCGATGATGGAGATCAGCGTGGTCTTGCCGCAGCCGGACGGTCCCACCAGCATCAGCAGTTCGCCCGGGTGGACTTCCAGGTCCACGCCGCGCAGGGCCGGCACCTGGCTGTCGCCGGTGTCGTAGGTTTTCGCCACGGCTTGGCAGCGCACGGCGGGTTGGGAGGTGGCGTCCATGGGGGTTAGCTCTTGAATACGATGGCCGGTTCCAGCCGGATCACTTTGACGATGCTGAGCAGGGCGGCGAACATGCAGATCAAGGTGACGCCGGAACCGCTGAACAGAAGCAGCTGCCAGGGGAATTTGAACGCCAGGATGGAGTTGCGCATGGCGTAGCCGAAAATGGACGTCAGCCCGACGCCCAAGCCGTAGCCCAGGCTGCCGACCACCGCCGCCTGCAGCAGTATCATCTTCAGCAAGGTGCCGTTGCCGGCGCCCATGGCCTTGAGCACGCCGAAGTGGCGCAGGTTCTCTCGGGTGAAGCTATAGAACGTCTGGCCGGCGATGGCGGCGCCGACGATAAAGCCCAGGGTGACGGAAATGCCGAAGTTGATGGGGATGCCGGTGTTTTTCAGGAAGTAATTGACGGTGATGTCCTTGAATTGATCGCGGGTATAGGCCGCCAAGCCCGTGGCGGCGGTGATGCGCCGGGTCAGCTCGTGCGGGTCGACGCCCGGCTGCGCCTTGACCAGCACGAAGGACAGCAGTTTTCTTTCGCGCGGGGCGAAGCGGGTGGCGCGGGAATACGTGGTGTAAACCACCGGCTGGGATTGGAACGTGCGCGTCGCTTTGGCGATGCCCACCACCACGGCGCGGTGGTCGTTCAGTTCCAGCGTGTCGCCGACTTTCAGCGGCACCGGCTTGCCGCCGGGCACGGCCGGCGGTTTGGCCAGCTTTTCCCGCGCGCCGTCGATGTCGACGATGACGCTGTCGCTGCGGCGCAGATCCTCCACCCGCCCTTCCAGCATCACTGCCGGCCCGCCCACCAGGGTGGCGTCATCCAGTCCCACCACGTTGCAAGTTTGGAACATGCCGTTGGGCAAGCGCGCCTTGAGCAGGCCTTTGTACAGCGGCATGGCCCAGTCCACCCCGGCCACGCCGCGCACGCGGTACAGCTCGGTGTCCTGCAGCGGTTTGATGTCGTCGACGAACTGCACTTTCGGGTCCATCACCCACACGTCCGGCAGGGCCAGGTCGGTGATGAAGCTGTAGGAGCGCGCCATCAGCCCGACGAAAATGGCCGGTTGCTGGGTCATGATGAGGGAGGCGAAGGTCAGGCCCAGCACCATGCCCAGGTATTTGCCCCGGTCGCCCATGAGCATTTGCAGTGCGATGCGGTACATGGCGGACTCCTAGGAGAAGGCGCGCAAGCCGGCCAAGCTGAAAGCCACGATATGCTCGGCGGTGCGCTCGATTTCGTCCGGGCCGGCGATCAGCTCGGGGCAGGCTCGGTCGATGACGGCACGGCCGTGGCGATACATCAGGCATTGTCCCATGATGCTGAGGGCGCAACGGCTACTGATGCTTGGATCGGTGTCCGGCCCCAAGAGTTCGGCGACGATGTCGTGCAGCAGGATGCCGTGGGGAATCAGCGTGGTGGCGACGAAGCCGTCGATGGCCGCGGTCGGTTCGGTGATTTCCCGTGCGATCAGGCGGCCGTGCCAGCCCAGTTGGCTTTGGTCCAGCAAACGCCGCAGAAAGTTGCCGATGTAATGGCGCAAGCGCTCTTCGGCGCTGCCTTCGGCCAGGGCCAAGGGATAGCGGGCGTCCGCTTCGCGGTAGGCGTAGGCCAATGCTTCGCCGTACAGGGCTTCCTTGCCGCGAAAGTGGTAATTGACCGCCGCCACGTTGACCTCGGCGTGGCGGCATATCTCCCGCACCGTGGCCTCGCGGAAGCCTTTTTCGGCGAATACCTGGCCGGCCGCTCGCAGCAGGCGGTCGCGGGTGGGATCGGTGAGGGAATCTTCGGTCAAGGAGAATGCCTTAAACAGCTGTTTGAAACGATGATATGAAACCGTTGTTGGCATGGCAAGCGGATTCGATGGCGCCGGCGTTTTTGCCGACTCCGGCCCAGGCTCGTTACACTGCCCCGATTCTTCATGCGTCAGGGGTTCCATGCCGGCCGATCCGTTGTTTTTCGTGACGCCCGCCTACGGCCGTTCGGCCGGGGGAGGTTTGGGCGTCAGCGCGGAGCGCATCGCCCGGCATTTGGCCGGGGCGTTTTCCCTGCGGGTGGTGACCCTCGCGCCGCAACTGCAACCGTGGACCTACCAGCGCGGCGAAGTCCGCGGTGTCGAGTTGCTGCAGCTGGGGCATACGGGAAATCCGAAGACGTTGCTGCAATTCCTCGCCGACGTGTTGGAGGCGGAAAGCCGGCATGCCGCCAATCCGCGATTCCTCGGCTTTTACTGCAACGAAATGGCCTATGCCGTGACCTTGGCGGCGGCTCGGCATGGCGCCGCGCCGTTGCTGTTCGCCCGCGGCAACGACGTGGATTTGGACGTGTTCGGCGAGTTCGCCTTCCACATCCACCATGCCATGGGCCGGGCCCGGCGGGTGTTCTGCGTCAGCCGGGAAATGGCGGCGAAGGTGCGCGCTTTTTGCCCCGGCGCCAAAGCGTCCTACCTGCCCAACGGCGTGGATACCCACCGTTTCGCCTTCCAGGAAAACGACACGCCCCATGCCCGCCCTGTCGTCGGCTTGTTCGGCGACGTGAAGCAGAAAAAAGGCTTGGAATTGCTGTTGGCCGCTTTGGACTTCTCCCGCTTCGACCTGCGCATCGTCGGCCAGCTGCGCGAGGAAAACCGCAAGCTGCTGCACGGCTTTCTGACCCTGCGCCCGGAGTGCCTGCCCCACGTTGACCTGCATCCCTATACCGACGACGAGGCCATGCTGCGCGAGCACTACCGCCAGGCGGACATCGTCTGTATTCCCTCCCTCCACGAAGGCATGTCCAACGTCATGCTGGAGGCCATGGCTTGCGGCAAGCTGTGCGTGTGTTCGGCGGTGGGCGGCGCCTTGGACGTGGTGCGCGACGGCGACAACGGGTTTCTGTTCGAGCCGCGCTCGGCGCAAAGCCTGGCCCAGGCGCTGGATAAGGCGGCGGATTGCCTGCGGAGCGGCTCGGCCGCCGTGCGCCGCCGGGCGCGGGCCACGGTGGAAGGCGAATTCAGCGCCAAGCGGGAAGGTCGGCGCTGCCGCCGCGCGGTTCAGGCGATGCTTTCGTAAATCGCCAACAGCCGCCGGCTGCATTCGTTCCAGCTGGGGAGATCGTCGAGCGAGTCCCGCACGGCGCGCCGCATGGCGGGCAATTCGGCGCGGCGCCGGTGCAGTTCCTCCAGGGCGCCGCTGAAGCCCTGCAAGCTGTTGGGCGTATAGAGCACGCTGTTGCGCTGGTGCTGGAGCATGGCCCGCACCGCCGCCAAGTCCGGCGCCACCGTCACCAGGCCGTGGGCCAGGTAGTCCATGATCTTCACCGGACAACAGCCCTGCTCGGCGTTGCGCTCGGTTTTCAGCAGCGGCGCCAGGCCGGCGTGATAGTGGCCCAGCTCCCGTTCCAGCCGGCCCCGCTCCAGCGGCGGATGCAGCCGCACTTGGTCTTCCAGGCCGTAGCGGATCAGGCGTTTCTCCGCCCAGCGCAGCCATGCCCGTTGGCCCACGCCGTAAATGTCCAGTTCCCAGCGGCCGCGCAGCGGGGCGAAGGCGCGCAGGGACCACAATATGCCTTGCCAGGGATGCAGCGTGCCCAGGTACACCGCCCGCAGCGGGCCGTCCGTGGCCGGCGAGGGCGTCGGCGCGACGGGGTCGTAGCCGTTGGGGATGACGTTGATGCGGCCGGGGTCGCGCACCCGGTAGCGGCTGAGCAGGCATGTGCGGATTCGTTCCGACGGGCAGACGATGGCGGAGGCGTGGTCCAGGCAGCGTTGCTCCCATTGCCGCAGCACCTCCAGCACTTGCGGGCCGGCGTCGCGGTACAGATAGGGCAGTTCGACGGACGGCAGGCCGTTCACCTCGTACACGCTCGGCAGCCCCGTTTGGCCCGCGAGCAGTCCTTCCCAGGGCGTACGGAAGTGGAACAGCGCCGGGCGGATGTGCCGCAGCCGGTAACGGACGAATTCGCGGAAGGCCAGTCCGCGGCGCAGGTAGTTCTTCTCCCGCAAGGCGGCGGTGATATGTCGCAGGCCGGCTTGAGGCGGCAGGGGCGTGTCGCCCAAGGTCAATAGGGTGAGGTCGTGCCGGCCCATCACCTCCCGGCAATTGGCCAGGATGTGGGTGGAGGCGGCCTTGAAGGAAGGCACCTCGTCGAAACTGGCATAGACTATGCGCATGAAAATGGTCGGCCAAGGACGGACCACGCGGAATATACCGCGGTTCGCCGTTGAAATCGCGGCCTAGCCGCCAAGCTTCGCTTTTGAGGAGGGACCGTCGTGCTGCGCAAGCTGATCAACCGCTTCAATCCCACGCGCCAGTTGCCCCAAGCCATGCGCCGCTATCTGGCCTTGCCCGGTTATCTCTGGTTGGGCTGGGTGGTCGCCTCCGGGCTGATTTTGTTCGTCGGCGCCCAGGTCGAGGCCACCGCGCCCGACGCTGCCCCGCCGGCATCGTCCGCGTCGCCGCCGGTCGCCGACGACGGCGGGCAGCCGTCGGCCGATGCTCCCGCGGCGGAGCTGCTGCCAGCGGTTCCGGCCGACGGGGCGACGATCGGCGTCAGCGGTTCCAGCGCTTTTTCCATACGCCGCAGCGGCGGGCGATGGCTGGTGGACGCGGCGGGCGCGCCGCCCCTGGAACTGGCCGGTGGCGGCGAGGAGTGGCGCATGCTCGACCGGGACGGGGCCACGGTCTATCGGTTGAAAACCAGGACGGCCGAGGAGGGCAAGTTGTACGACGCCGCCGGCGTGTTCCGCTGGCGCGTGAAGTGCGGCGCCGAGGAGGGAGAAGAGGCTTGCAAGCTATACGATGCCGCCGGCGACAAACAGCTGCGGGTGAAAATCAAGGCGGACGGTTTTAATGTGTATGGGGCCGGCGACCGGCGCATCTACCAGGGCAAGCTGAAAAGCGGCCGCTACCAGGTTCGCGACGAGACCGGCGCCGCGGCCCTCGATATCGAAGGCGCGGCCAGTTTGAAAGCGGCCGCCTTGCTGGCGCTACCGCTGGAGGTGCCGGTGCGGGTGCTGTTGTGGGCCCATTCTCCCTGAGTCGATCGGCGCGGTTGTCGCCCACGATGATTTTCAGCGGGCATTAAGGGGTGGGCTGCTGTTATAGTTGCCCCGATCCCCATCAAGGTAGGTTACGATAACCATAGGGATAGTAAGGGCAAGGAAGCGTTCGGGTATATAAGAAAAACGCAAACCCTTATAAAGTCGATCCTCCATGGCTGCAATTCGCCACATCGCTCCGCTTTCGCCGGTTGTTCGAGTCCGCGCCGCAATGGCGCAGGGGCGAAGCCCGGCTGGCGCCGAGCCGACGCCGTTTCGCGGCGGCCGCGATGCGCCCGGCATCTCCCCCGCTAATAAAGCCCCTCGCGGTAAAACGCCGGCCATGGTCGCGCCGATCAGCCCCGCGAAGGCCGGCGGGATTTCCCGCGATTTTTTCCGGCCGGCGCGGGCCATTGCCGCGAGATTCCACTATTGGGGATGCGTCGACTAAATTAACGCTGCCGGCGGCCAACCGCGGCAACAACAACGACCGATGGAACCGCATGAGCGGTAAATACGATTTTTTCGTAAAACGGTGGTAAGGATGAAAATGGATAGCGTAATAGGCAAGCCGCCGCCGGCGGATTTCGATGCCGCTTCGCCCGAGCCGCAAGCGCGTCTAGTCACGCGCTTAGCCGACCTGCTGGTCGATTATCTCCAACAATTGTCGGTGGAATTCGTTTTTGGCGTGCCGGGCGGGGCCATCGAAGAGCTATACAATGCCTTGGCCAGAAGCCAGCGCCGGGGCGGCCCCCGGTCCGTGGTCGCCCGGCACGAAGCCGGCGCCGCTTTCATGGCGGACGGCTATTTCCGCGAGACCGGCAAGCTGGGCGTGTGCTGCGCCACCACAGGTCCCGGCGCCACCAACCTGATTACCGGCGTGGCCTCCGCCTATGAGAACCAGGTTCCCATGCTGGTGATCACGGCGCAGACGGCGTTGTCCCACTTCGGCAAGGATGCGTTTCAAGAGTCGTCCTGTACCGGCGTCAATACGGTGGGGATGTTCCAGTTCTGCACGCGCTACAACACGTTGATTTCCCATCCGGACCAGTTCGAACATAAGCTGGCCAGCGCCGTGATGGCCGCTTTCCGCTCGCCCGCCGGTCCGGTTCATTTGAGCATTCCCAAAGACATACTGGCCGTCCCGGCGCCTAAGGACACTCCTTGTTTCGACTTGGCGGCGTTGCTGACGCAGCCCACTTTGTTCGACGCGGCGGCGACCGACGCGTTATACGGACACCTGACCCAGGCCAGGAAAGTCGTCCTGATGATCGGGTCGGGATGCAAGGACGCCATCGGCAGCGTGTTGGAATTGGCGCTGGCGTTGGGCGCCCAAATCGTCGCCGCGCCGCACGGCAAAGGCTTGATCGATGCGCACCATCCCTTGTTTCGGGGCGTCATCGGGTTCGGCGGGCATGAAAGCGCCAGAATGGCGCTGTTGGATCGGGACGTCGATACGATTCTCGCCATCGGCACCAACTTGGGCGAATGGGCCAGCAATGGCTGGGACTCCGACGCCTTGCTCAATAGCCGGTTGATCCACGTCGACAACAACGAAGAGCACCTGACCCATTCGCCCATGGCGAGAATGCACGTGCGCGGGCACCTGCTGACCGTAGTTCGCTACTTGTTGGAGCGCGTGCGGCAAGACCGGCCTTTCGGGGAGGCCGTCGCCGGCAGAAAAGAGGATGCTGCGCCGTCCGGCGTCGTCACGCCGCTCGCCCTGCCGTTTCAATTGGACGACGAAGCCGCCTATCGCTCCGACGCCACCCCGATAAAGCCCCAGCGGCTGATGCGGGAGCTTGCCAAGCGTTTTCCACTGAAGACCCGGTTTTTAGCGGATACCGGCAACAGCCAAGCGTGGGCCATCCACTATTTGCATCCGCCGGGGCGGCGCGTCACCGGCCAACGGGATTGCTGCGTGGGAAATTTCCGCGCCTATCTCGAGTTCGCCTCCATGGGGTGGGCCATCGGCGCGGCGGTCGGCACGGCGCTGGGCTGCCGCGCGACGCCGGTCGTGTCCATTACCGGCGACGGCAGCCTGCTGATGAGCGGCCAGGAACTGACCGTGGCGGTGCAAGAGAAACTACCGGTTATTTTTGTGGTGCTTAACGACGCGGCCTTGGGCATGGTTAAGCACGGCCAGCGCCTTGCGGGCGCCGAAGCCATCGGATTCGAACTGCCGGAAGTCGATTATGCGGCGATGGCCCAAGCCATGGGCGCCCAGGGCTACACCATTCGTTCGCCGCAAGACTTCGATGCGCTGGACATCGACGCCATGTGCGAGCGTTCCGGGCCCACTTTGTTGGATGTGCATGTCGATCCGGAGGAAGTTCCGCCCATCGCCACGCGCATGAACGTATTGGGGGGATCGGAGCCGGGAGGTGTCGCGTGATCCGGACGCCGGAATATTTCGCCGAATGCCGGCGTGCTTGGCGTTTTCCCATGCGTGTTACGATTTCAGAAAAGAATAATCAGGGCCGCCCCGCATGAACGAATCCCGCGAAGTGATCCATAGCCGAATTTGGGAGGAAACCCCGGAGGCAGACAATCCGTTTGCCGCCGCCGCTTGTTATTGCTCCGGTTACGACGTGTACGGCGACCTGCTGGGCAAAGCGAGCTGGGTCGAATACCTGTATCTGCTGTTCAAGAGGGAAAGGCCCGAACCGTTTCAAGCCGCCCTGCTGGAAACGCTGGCAGTGGCCTTGGCCAACCCGGGGCCGCGCGAGGCCAGCGTCCATGCCGCCATGAGCGGCGGCGTGGGCGGTTCAACCCACGCCTCCTGCCTGATGGCGGCTTTGGCGGTGGGGGCCGGCCAGTACGGCGGCGCCCATGAGGTCGCGCTGGCCGTGGCGTGCTGGCAGGCTTGCGGACAAGACTCGACGAAGTGGCGGGATGCGTTACGGCATCCCGCCCAAGAGGAGCGGGCCGATATCTGGCCCGCCATGGAGCACCCGCCCGGTTTCGATCCGCACGGCGCCAGCTGCGCCACGCCGGTACGCCAGACCCTGGACGCGCTGGCGCGTTGCCATGCCGCCGGCGCGCTGGGCTGGCTGCAAACGCACCGGGAGTCGCTGGAAGCGTCGGCCGGCTGTCCACTAGCCATGAGCGGCGTGGCCGCCGCGGCCATGCACGACCTGGGCTTGGACGCCGACCAGGCGGAGATGCTCTATCTGTTGCTGCGCCTGCCGGGCGCCGCGGTGCATGCCCTGGAGCAGCGCGAATACGGCTGGCGGCGCTTCCCGTTTTTCGCCAACGGGCTACGCCTGACCAACGACCCCGGTCCGGTCGGCGAAATCTGAGACTCGGCATAAAAGACAGGGCTAGAATCCCTGCAAAATTAACGAGGGATTAGGTCTATGCAAGGTCCAACCAAACTGCTGGAAAACGAGGACAACTGGGTTACCGATATGGGAGCGTGGTTTCCGGCCGAGCGGGTGGTATTTCGCGGCAAAGACTTATTTCGCGAGCTGGGCGATTTGCCGTGGATGGGATTGCTGCTCTACGGCATCACCGGACGCGTCCCGGACGAAAAGCAAATCCGTTTGTTCGACGCCATGTGGGTGCTGTGCACCAGCTATCCCGATCCCCGCTTATGGAACAACCGCGTCGCCGCATTGGCGGGAACCGCCAGGAGCACGGCCTTGTTGGCGCTGGGGGCCGCCAACGCCGTTTCCGAGGCGTCCCTCTATGGGCGGAGACCCGGTATCCGAGCCATTGATTTTCTATTGCGTGCCAAGCAGCAACTGGATCAGGGCGTCGATTTGAAACGCGTTGTTGCGCTTGAGTTGGAAAAGCATAAGCGAATATACGGATATGGCAGGCCAGTGACGGATCAAGACGAGCGTATCGTCCCTCTTTTGACGTTTGCGGCAACCTTGGGCTTTTCCGACGGCGTTTATGTCGGCCTCGCCTTTGCCGTCGAAGAGATTCTTTTAGCCCGGCCGAAGCCGCTGCATATGAACATCGCTATTGTGCTCGCGGCGTTAGCGGCGGATCAGGGGCTTACGCCGCATGAGTATTATCGCTTTATGGCGTTAAGTTTCTCAGCCGGCATGACGGCTTGTCATGTCGACGCTATGCAAAAACCTGAAGGAACCCTATTTCCTTTGTCTTGCAAGCGCCTGGCTTATTGTGGTGCGCCGCGACGCGTATGGGAAAGTGTTTGATTTTCTTGAAACGTTGGCCTTAAACGTGGCTGTATAGAAAACAAAGTATGTGGGGAAGTCGTGCATGGCTATCGTAATTCGCATCGTCGCCCTGTTGCTGCTTTGGCCGAGTGGACAGGTTATCGCCGAAGAGTTGAGCGAAGACGAGAAAGCTTTGCTTAAAATCTATGGAAATCAGGAAATGATTAGTATTGCCACGGGAACGAAACAGCCCGTTGGCAAAGCGCCGGCAGTGGCTTCCGTGATTACGGCTGAAGACATTAAAGCTATGGGCGCAACGGATTTGGACGAGGTCCTTGAAACGGTGCCTGGTCTGCATGTTGCAACCAGCACGACGGGTTACAACCCTATCTATACCATTCGCGGCGTTTATTCCAACAATAATCCGCAAGTGTTGGTGCTGATCAACGGCGTTTCCATCTCCAATTTGTTTTTGGGAGATAGGAACCGCGTATGGGGCGGCATGCCGGTGCAGGCTATTTCCCGGATCGAGGTTGTGCGGGGGCCTGGCTCGGCGGTATACGGCGCCGACGCCTTTGCCGGCGTTATCAACATCATCACCAAGAGCAAGCAGGATATCAACGGCACCGAGGTGGGCGGCCGCGTCGGGAGTTTTGATACCTACGACGGCTGGGGGCTGCACGGCGGCGAGTGGGCTGGCTTCGACGTTGCCGCCATAGTGGAGTACCACGATACGCAAGGCCAGAAAGGCATTATTAACGCCGATGCCCAGACGGCTTTCGACCACCAGTTCGGCACGCATGCGTCCCTTGCGCCCGGCCCCGTCAATTTGCAGCGGCAAAACGTCGACGCTCGCCTGGAGCTGTCCCGGGAACACTGGCGTTTTCATGCCGGTTTGCAGAATCGAGGCAACAAGGGCAATGGAGCGGGAATAGCCCAGGCTTTGGATCCCGTCAACCGCTATGCCAGTGATCGTTGGAACGTGGATTTGAACTACGACAATCCCAACTTCGCCGAGGATTGGAACGTCAAAGCGCAGCTGAGTTATTTCGATACTTCGCAAGAAGTCGAACGGGACTTGACGCTGTTTCCGGCCGGCGCCAGGCTGCCCATTGCAGCCAACGGCCAGATTGGTTCTCCTGCTTTAGGTTTGGTTACCTTCCCTCAAGGGTACATTGGTAATCCCGAAGTATTTGAACGTCATGCTAGGTTCAACTCCTCAGCCATTTATACAGGGTTCGCCGATCATTCGGTGCGCAGTGGTGTTGGTTTCAACTATGGGACTTTATATAAAGCTCAAGCAAGCCAGAATTTCGGCCTCGATCCAACAACGGGTTATGCAATCCCTTTGGTTTCCGATTTTTCTTTGGTGAATACCACAGATACTTCGGCAGCTTTCATTCGCACCGCGGATCGAAAAAATTTCTTTGCTTTTTTGCAGGATGAATGGAAGTTTGCCAATGATTGGTCGCTGACTACGGGGGCTCGTTACGATAATTATTCCGACTTTGGTAACACCGTAAATCCTCGCGTGGCCTTGGTTTGGGAAACCCGTTATGATTTGACTACGAAGCTGATGTATGGCAGTGCTTTTCGCGCGCCGTCTTTTGCGGAAATGTATATTATAAATAATCCTGCGCAGTTGGGTAATCCCAGTCTCAAGCCTGAGACCATGGATACTATAGAGTTGGCATTTGATTATCGGCCACGCGATAAGCTGCGGTTGGGGCTTAATATTTTTAATTATTGGTGGAAGGATATTATCCGCTTCGTACCCGATATCGGTGCGCCCTCCTCTACGGCGCAGAATACCGGCGTGCAAACCGGTTACGGTACGGAGTTCGAGGCGGAGTGGCAGGCTGCGGACACCCTGAAGCTTTTGGGCAACTATGCGTTCCAAAAATCCCAGGATGAGGCGCTCAATCACGACGCTGGCTATGCGCCGCATCACCAAGTTTATCTGCGAGCACAGTGGGAAGTCATGCCTAACTGGCATTTCACCCCGCAAGCCAAGTGGATCATCGGCCGGGGCCGTACCGACGGCGACAATCGTCCGGCGGTTGGCGATTACACCTGGGTGGACATGACGTTACGGCGCAAGCAGCTGGCGGAGCATTGGGAAGTGGCGTTTTCCGTGCGTAATTTGTTCGACGTGAATGCGCGCGAGCCGAGCCTTGCCGGAAAAAATGCAGCAGCTATCCCCAACGACCTGCCTTTGGCCGGGAGAAGTTTTTTCGGGGAGGTTCGTTTTAACTTTTAGTCGGCGGCATCCTATTTCTGATTTGAACAACTATTTAACGTAAAAAAATGCATAGCGAGACAGAGCCTAGCTTAAGCGCATTCGACGACCCGCTCAGACCGCGAGTCGACGATAGTATTTTGTGGGGGATAATTTCCGGTATGCTCGGATATCCTGCGTTGGTTGTGGCTCATGACTTAAAGCTCTTCCCTTTGCTGCACTCCAGGCCCAGCACCCTTCCCGAGATATCTTCGGCGCTTAACATTGCCGAGAGGCCGGCTGAGGCGATACTTATTGCTAACTTGGCTCTCGGTATAATTAGGCGGGAGGGCGAGGCTTATATGCTAACTACGCTGGCTGAGGATTATCTTTTAGAGTCTAGTCCAACATATCTTGGCTCCATGCTGGATCTCATCTCGGAAAATGATTTTGTTACTTCCCCTAAAGCTTTGAAGCAAGCGGTGCTAACAAACTCTTCGCAAACGTATGGGGGCGAGGACGTATTTAAGTCTCATGAAGAGCAGGTTGAGCGCGCACAGCGCTTTACTCGAGGAATGCACAGTATCAGCATGACGCCGGCCCTAATTTGGCCGTCTCAGGTGGATCTGTCACAAAACCGATGTCTGCTTGACGTCGGCGGAGGTTCAGGCGCTCATGCCATTGGTGCGCTACGGCGGTGGCAAAATCTTCACGCGATTGTCTTTGATATTGCTCCTGTGTGTGAAGTTGCCGACGAATTTATTAAAAAATATCGGCTTGAAGCACGGATGAGTTCTATTCCTGGCAGCCTTTGGGACTCTCAGTATCCAATCGCAGACGTTCATTTCTATTCGCAAATTTATCATGATTGGCCCATCGAAAAATGTCGATTTTTGACGAGGAAAAGTTTCGATAGCCTTCCCTCCGGTGGGAAAATAATTATTCATGAGGTTCTGTACAATGACGATAAGACGGGGCCGTTTCGGGCTGCATCGGCCAGCGTATCCATGTTGTTGTGGACGGAAGGACGACAGTACTCAGGTAAAGAGTTAACTGACGTTTTGCGTGAGGCGGGTTTTATTAATATTAAGGTGTTGCCGACATCGAATAACTGGAGCGTGATTTGTGGCCAGAAGCCCTGACGTCTTTGCAAGGAATACCCCAGGCGAGAAAGATCGACACATGACGCTTCAAGGCCTGCATTCTTGTGGGAGAAGTGGCTGTTCTTTATTCGCGGGAAGTTATTGAGGAACTGAAGCAATGTTCGAGCGCTCCGCCCTGCAAGTAGCAATAGTTACCGCCAGCAGCAAAGGCATCGGCCGTGCTATCGCCGAGGTCCTGGCCGAACAGGGCTACGCCGTGGTCGTCACCAGCCGCGACGAGCAATATGCTCGTCAAGTGGCGGGCGAGATCGAGGCTCGCGGCGGGCGGGCGCTGGGATTGGCTTTTTCGCTGGAAAACGAAGCGGATTTGGAGCCGTTGGTCGAAAGGACCGTCGACGCTTTCGGCCGTCTGGACGTGCTGGTCAACAACGCGTTGGCGCCCCACGCCACCACGCCGCCGGACAAGCTGTCACGGCAACAAATTCACTCGGCTTTCACCGCCAACATCAACCATACGTTTTTGTTGTCGACCCTGGCTTATCCCCATTTGCAGCGCAGCCGCGGCAGCATCGTCAACATCGCGTCCGTGGTGGTGAACCGGCATTTGCTGGGCCTGCCGATTTACGGCGTGGTGAAGGGGGCGATCGTGCAGATGACCAAGGTATTGGCGGCCGAGTGGGCGCGGGACGGCATTCGGGTCAACGCCATCAACCCTGGATTCATTCGCACCGAGGCGTTCGTTAAATTAGGCCGGGATCAAGCGTTCATCGACCGAAGCTACGACTATTACAAAAATTACCACGCCCTGGAAAAGGTGGGGTATCCCGGCGACGTCGCCGGCGTTGCGGCCTACTTGGTTTCGGCCGCGGCGAATATGATCACCGGTGCGGTTATCGATGTGGACGGCGGCTACAGCATTCGCGGATTGCCGCTTTATAGCGAGGCCAACTCGCCGTCGCCGGGCGTTTAGCCACGGGGGCGAGAATGGCTAATGTTTTCGGCGTGACGACCCTGGGCCGGCGTGTTCGCGATGGAGCAGTCGCCGATGCCGGGAGCGGTTGCTGGAATCGCCGCGAGCAACGGTAACCGCGTTGGGATCACAGGTAAGGACAATCAAGGATGGGACGTGAGCATATGCCGGTTGCCGCAGCGTTAGGACGCCAATGGAGGGCATGTTGAAGGCCGGTTTCGCACGACGGGTCCGCGCTTCGATCGTCCTATGGGCGTTGGCGATGATGGCCGTTCCTCAATGGTCGCAAGCCGATGCGCCATCGGTGGCGGTGCTTTATCCCGAACTGCGCGAACCTTTTCGCGGGGTGTTTCTGGAAATCGTCGAGGGTATCGAAGCCGGCCTGAGAAGCCCGGTCAAATCTTATGCGCTCACGAACGACGACAGCGCCTTGAAATCCCAACTGGCCCAGGAGCGGGTCGAGGTCGCCATTACCTTGGGACGCAGCGGCCTGCTGGCGGCGAGAAAACTGGCGGACACGCTGCCCGTGGTGGTGGGCGCCACGTTTGTTTCGCCGGACGCGGAGAACCGGGGGCTGGCGGGCATTACGCTGGCGCCGGCTCCCGATGCGCTGTTTGACCGGTTGAGAAGGCTGGCGCCGGAAATCAAGCGCGTGTCAGTGGTCTACGACCCGAAGTCGAAGACCTGGGAAATCGAGCAGGCCCGCAAGGCCGCCAGGGAGCGGGGCTTGACCCTCAACGCGCTTCCCGCCGAGGACCTGCGCAGTTCCGCGGCGCTCTACCGCACCGTGTTGGACGAAACGCGGGGCGGCGGCGGCGCGCTTTGGTTGTTGCAGGACGACGCGGCCATGGACGAGCGCGCCTTGTTGCCGCTGATATTGACCGAGGCGTGGGACAATAATCTGGTGGTGTTTTCCAGCAATCCCGACCACGTCAGGAAAGGCGCGCTGTTCTCCTTGTATCCCGACAACGCCGGCATGGGGCGCAGCCTTGCGGCGATGGCGCGCAAGCGGTTGCAGGGCGGCGTGTCCGGCGACACCGATATCGAGCCGCTGAAGGACTTGCTTTTCGCCGTCAATCTCCGCACGGCGGAGCATTTGGGATTGCGTTTTGATAGCCAGGACCGGCGTCAATTCGATCTGGTTTTTCCGGCACCCTGACCATCATGAAGCTATTCCCCCGATTTTCCATGCCCCACTTAAGCTTCCGGCAGCTGCTGGCGATGACGTTCGCCGGGGGCATTTTCTGTCTGACGCTGGTTTCGTCCATCGCCATCTCCAATCTGTCCAGCCGCATCGTGCGCGACAAGTTGATCGAACAAGGCAGACAGGCGACGGAGACTTTCGCCGGCCAGTCGACGCTGGCGTTGTTGTACGCCAGCGCGGATAACGCGAAAGAGCCGGCCAAGGCCATACTCGGCTTCCCTAGCGTGCAGGGCGTCGCCGTGTACGACACCGGCCGCCGATTGCTGTTCGCTCAAGGCGCCAGCGCCGAAGCGAAACCACCGGATGACGCGGCGTGGCCGGATGCGCTGCAACTGGAATTGGAAACCCCCGAGGCTTGGTACTTCGTTGCGCCGGTTTATTCGCACCGGGACGTTAGCGAAGAGGCCCTTCCGTTCGCCAGCGACGCGAAAAGCGCCCAATTGTTGGGTTTTGTGCGTCTGGTCATGGGCAAAGACACGCTGCTGGCCATGGAACGCAGCATTCTGCATACCAACCTGGTGGTGGCCATCGCGTTCGCCAGCGTTTTTCTCTTGATCTTGCTGGGCATCACCAAACGGCTCACCACCCCGTTGCAACAGCTGGCCCAAACCATGGATCGCGCTTCCGCCGGCGAAAAGCGAGTGAGGGCCGATGTCCGGGGGGCGAAAGACATCATCAATATGGAGATCGCCTTCAATACCATGATGGGGGTATTGGAAACGCGGGAGCAGCAACTGGAAAAAGCGCGTGACGCCGCGTTGGAATCGGCCCGCCTCAAGGGTGAATTCGCCGCCAACGTCAGCCACGAGTTGCGCACGCCGCTCAACGCCGTGCTGGGCATGCTGGAATTGCTGCGCGACATGGGGCTGACCGCCAAGCAGGCGGAATACGTGGACGTGGCGCGCGGCGCCGGCGATTCGCTGTTGAAGCTGATCGAGGATATTTTGGACTTTTCCCGCATCGAAGCGGGCATGATGAAGCTGTATCCGTCGGATTTCGTCTTGCACGATTTGCTCGACGACGTCATGGGCCTGCTGGACGGCCAAGCGCGACGCAAGCAATTGGACTTGAGCTACGAGATCGCCGACGACGTGCCGGTGTCCTTGCGCGGCGAGGCTTCCCGGCTGCGCCAAGTTCTGATCAACCTGGTCGGCAACGCCATCAAGTTCACCGAAAAAGGCAGCATCGGCGTTCGCGTCTCGCCCGTGGCGGTAACGGGCAATCGCAGCTTATTGCGTTTCGATGTCGTCGATACCGGTATCGGCATTGCCGCGGACGTGAAAAAAGACATTTTCGAGGCCTTCGTCCAGGCCGACGGTTCGAGCACGCGGCGTTACGAGGGAACCGGCTTGGGGTTGGCCATATGCCGCCAACTGGTGGCTCTGATGGGCGGCGACATCGGCGTGGAAAGCGAGCCCACCGTCGGCAGCCGATTTTGGTTCACCCTGCCCTTCGACCGGCCCATAGGGACGCCGGCGCTTGCCGCGTCGAGCAAGCCCGCGGCCGCCGCACGGATACTGATCGTCACCGGCGACGAAAAAACCAGGCAATTCTTGTCGCAAATGCTGGCCCGCAAGGACATGCCCCATCACACCGTCGAGCAAGGGCCCGACGCCCTGGAGCAATTGCGCGCCGCCGCCGCCAAGGGCGAGGTGTACCGCTTCGTCATCGTCGATCTCGCGGCGTTGGGCGAGTCCGGCCTGGCCTTGGTTCGCGTCATGGCGCAAGACTTGGCCCTGGTTCAGAGCAAGGTCATTTTGTTGGTGGATAGGACCCAGGACAAGATCGACGACTCGGGCTTGTCCAACGTGGCGGGCCGCCTGGAAAAGCCGGTGCGCGCGTCGCAGCTTTACGGGCATCTGCTGTTGCCGGCCGGCAAGGAGATCGTGGCGGCGCCCGCCGCCGCGCAGCCGCCTTCGGCCGCGTATCCGGGGAAAAGGATTCTCGTTGTGGAGGACAACCGCGCCAGCCAGGAGGTCGCCATCGGCATGCTGGAGCGGCTCGGCTGCCGTATCGACGTCGCCGGGACCGGACTGGAAGCCGTGGAGAAAATCGGCCGCTTCGACTACGACTTGGTTTTGATGGACTGCCACATGCCGGTGATGGACGGGTTCGAAGCGACCGGGCGAATTCGCGCGCTGGCGGGAACGGTGGCGCAACCGATCATCGTCGCCATGACGGCCAATACGCAGAAGGGCGACAGCGACCGTTGCCTGGCCGCCGGCATGGACGATTACCTCGCCAAGCCGCTCAAGTTGAGCGCGTTGAAGGACAAGCTCCAGCAGTGGCTGGGGGATCGGCAGGAGAGCCCCGCCGCCGCGACCGGCGATGCGCCGCCGTCGCGCCAAGGCGATGAGCGGAGGCCGCTGGACGAGCAAACCGTGCGGCGTTTGCGCGAGGAGATCGGCGACGGTTTCAGCCGCATGGCGCAGGTGTTTTTCGAAGATACCCCGGATCAGCTCGAAGCCTTGGGCCGCGCGGTCGAGTCCGGGGACGCCTCGGCCTTATGCGACATCGCCCACGGCTTGAAAGGCGCGGCCATGAATTTGGGCGCCAATCGTTTCGGCGACATCGCCAGGCAGTTGGAGTCCTTGGGCCGCAGCGGTACGACCCAGGGCAGCGACGAGCTCCTTGGCTCTTTGTTCGTGGAGTACGAGTGCGTGACCGCCGCATTGCGGCGGGAGGTGGCCCAGGATGCGGAGCGGTTGCTGGGCCAGGCCCATAAGCCCGGCGCACCCTTGGTGCTTATTGCCGATGACGATAGGGCGATGCGCTGCACCCTGCACGATTTGCTGCAAAAAGACGGCTACCGCATCGAGCAGGCCAGCTCGGGGGCCCAGGCGCTGGCTTTGTGCGAGCGGCAAATGCCGGATCTGCTGCTGTTGGACGCGATGATGCCGGAAATGGACGGCTTCACCGTCTGCGCCCGCTTGCGGCAGCGTCCCGAAGCGCTTCAGACTCCTATCATCATCGTCACCTCGCTGGACGACGAGGGCTCCATCGATCAGGCGTTTTCCGCCGGCGCCACCGATTACGTGCCCAAGCCGGTGCATTTCGCCGTGCTGCGGCAGCGTGTGGCGCGCCTTTTGGACGTGAGCCGCGCCGAGGAGCACTTGAACCGCCTGGCATACGGCGATTTGTTGACCGGCCTGCCCAACCGCGCTTTGTTCCTGGAAAAAATCAACACCCTGCTGTCCGGCTCCGAGGAAGGCCGGCAGCAGCAAATGCACGCCATCCTATTTCTCGATCTGGACCGCTTCAAGCTCACCAACGATACGCTGGGGCACGAAATCGGCGACCGGCTGTTGCAGGCCGTTTCCGAGCGCATCCAAAACACCGTGCGGAAAGGCGACCTGGTGGCGCGCTTCGGCGGCGACGAATTCACCTTGCTGCTGGAGAATATCGGCTCGCCGCAAGTGGCGGCCGAGGTGTCGCAGAAAATTTGCCAAGCCATGGCGAAGCCTTTTGTCGTCATGGGCTACGAAACCTATGTGGGCGCCAGCATCGGCATCTCGGTCTACCCGGTGGACGGTTCGGACAGCGTGGTATTGGTCAAGCACGCCGACATCGCCATGTACCGCGCCAAGGAGCGGGGCAATACTTACCGCTTCTACGAAGAAGGCATGGATTTGGCCGTATCGGCCCGCTTGCGGCTGGAAGGCGATCTACGGCGGGCCCTGGAAGGCGAGGAGCTGTTTTTGCATTACCAGCCGCAGTTCGACATCAGGAGCGGCAGGATTATCGGCATGGAGGCGCTGGTGCGCTGGCAACATCCGGAGCGGGGCCTGATTCCGCCGCTGGAGTTCATTCCCCTGGCGGAAGAAACCGGCTTGATCGAGTCCCTCGGCGAGTGGGTGCTGCGTAGCGCCTGCGCGCAGAACAAGGCTTGGCAGCAGGCCGGATTGCCCTGCGTCCCGGTCGCCGTGAACCTGTCCGCGCGCCAATTCGAGGGGGACGACATGGCCGCCGCCATCATGTCGATATTGGAAGAGACCGGTTTGGAGGCGCAATATCTGGAGTTGGAGCTGACGGAAAGCACCGTCCATGCGTTACCCGGAAAAATCCCGCGACATCCTGGTGCAACTGAGGCAGCGCGGCATGCTGGTGTCCATCGACGATTTCGGCACGGGGTATTCCAGTTTGAGCCAGCTGAAATACTTCCCCTTCGACAAGCTGAAAATCGACAAGTCTTTCGTCAACGACGTCATCAGCAATCCGGACGACGCCGCCATTGTGCGGATGATCATCGCCATCGCCACCAGCTTGAACCTCAAGGTGATCGCCGAAGGCGTGGAAACCGCCCAGCAGCTGAGCTACTTGCGGGAGCAGCACTGCCACGAGGTGCAGGGCTACTATTTCAGCAAGCCGGTGGCCGCCGACCAGGCGGCGTTGCTGCTGGAGTCCGACGGCGTTATCGCGGGGCTGTCGAGCTAGCCGCGGCTTTCGCCTCCGCCGCGAAAGCCGACAGCGCCCGTACCGTCTGCAACGTCAGCGCCGTGCCGGGCAGATGCTCGGCGGCCAGCTCCCCTTCGCTTTGGAATTTTTTCTTGTGCGCTACGGTGAGCGCCAAGCGGTCCCGGCCGGCCTGCTGCCGCACGGTGCTGTCGTAGCCGTCCGCCTGTTCCCGCCATTGGCTGGGCAGTTGCATGAAACGCTTG
The DNA here is from genome assembly GCF_019669985.1 of Methylogaea oryzae. NCBI lineage: Bacteria > Pseudomonadati > Pseudomonadota > Gammaproteobacteria > Methylococcales > Methylococcaceae > Methylogaea > Methylogaea oryzae. The sequence goes on along the minus strand of NZ_AP019782.1, from coordinate 3,698,753 downwards.
AAGTCCGCTTCGCTCAAGGCCGCCGCCGGCAGCTCCAGCCGGCACAGCTGGGCGATGCGGTGCTTGCTGCCCTTGAACTTGGATTTGCGGACCTTGTACTTGTCGACGCGCCGGTGCAGGGTGCGCAGCACGAAGACCGTGCCGTCGCCCAGCTTGGCTTTGAAATCCAGCAGCACGTCGTCGTAGGCCCTGAAGCGGCGGCCGCGCTTTTCCACCTCGTTGAACGCCACCGTCCACATGGCGTGGAACGGGTTGCAGCCGAGCGAGCATTGCGCGTCCGGCGGCAAATCGCGCAGCAGCGGCTTGAGGGTGCGGTAGAGGTAATCCAGTTCGTCGTTCTCCACGAACACCGCCTTCAGCCGCAGCCAAACGATGCCCCGGCTGAGCAGGAACAGGCCCAGGCTGGACCAAGCCCAGGGCCACAACACTTCCGCCCGCCTCGCCGGCTGTTGCAGCAGGGCGAAAGGATCGGGCGACAGCCCGTTCCACCAGGCCGACAGCATCACTGTCAGCCACACGCCGGCGAAACCCAAGCCGAAAACGCTCAAGGCCTTCACGCCCGGCCCGCGCCGCACGCGCGGATAGGTGGTGAACGCGGCGACCCAGCCCCAGGCCAGCAACAGATAAATGCCGCCCGCCGCGCTGAAGAACAGGAAGTACTGGCCGAACGTCTCGCGCATCAACCAGGGCAAGGTGGCCACCCAATAAACCGCCAAGGCCAGGCCCAGTCCGATGAGGTAGCCGCCGCTGTAGCGGCGCAAGCGCAACGCCTGGTTGCGGAACGCGCGGAACAAGCGCAGCAAACGGACCGGTTCGGTGTTGTAGCGGAAAAACATGGCGTCACTCCTCCAGCAAGGCCAGCGCCCGATGCCAGCGGGGCGCGGTATCCTCGGCGACCGGCCGGAACGGCGCCGCCAGCCACGGCAATACCTGTTCCAAATGGTTCAGCGCCAAACCGAACAGGTCGGCGCGGCGGAACTGGTCGTCGTGGCGCTTGTGTACGGGTAAAAAGCGCAGATCGGCGCCGACGCCCAGCAGTTCGTAAAACGTGTGGTAGCCGGCGCCCACCACCAGCAGCTTGCGCGCCGGCTGGTGGGGGGCCAGCCGGCGCTGGTGGCGCCAGCCCAAGCCGGCGCGCTGCGCCAGCCGGGCGAACAGCTGCAACAAATGCGGCGAGCAGCGCCCTTCCGGGTCCAGCAAGGTGAAGTCGGCGGCGTCGCCGTCCACCGCCACAGGGCCGGCCTCGATCAGATAGCCGGCGTGGGCCGCGTCGTCCAGCTCGCCGCCCCATTCGCAGCGTTGCGCCGGATAAGGCGCGATCACCCGGTCGTAGCAGGTCGTCCCCGGCGCCGGTCCCCGGCCGTAGCGGGCGATCCACGCGCGCCGCTGGAAGCGGCCCAGCAGGCTTGCGTCCAGTTCGCCGCGCCAGCCCGACGGGAAGGTGTCGACCACGATGCGCCGGGGCGGACGGCGACGCAGCGCGTCCAGGTGGGCGTCGGCCAGGCTGTGGGCGTACAGGCGCAGGCCCGGCGACGCGGGCAAATGGCGGTCGGAGCCGGGCCGGACCAGCAATACGGCGTCGCGGCCTGCTTCCAGCCAGCGCTGCTGCAGCAGCCAGCCGCGCCGGGCGTGGCCGTGGCCGCCGCCGATGGCGTAGATCAACGCTTCAGCTGTCGTAGCCATGGCCGTCGCCGGCGTTTTTGTCGAAGTCCGACACCGCGTCGAAGGCGGCGTAGTCTTCTTCGGAGAACGGGTCGGCCAAGTCGGAGGCGCCGGTCGAGAACGTGTCGCCGTAGGATGTGGTGGTGGTGCCGTCACCGCTGTCGCCGGCCTGTCCGGCGTAGCAAGCGGGGCACAGCCAGTCCTGCGCCAAGTGGCGGGCGTGTTCGCTGCACAGGGGAATGCCGCAGCGGCCGCATTGGCCGGCGGCGGCGTTGGCGCAGGGCGTCACGAGGAACACGCCGCGCCGGCAGCCGCAAGGAGTGATGGAAAACGGGGGATTGTCCATGGTCGGGGCCGTTGATCGATTGCGGGGCCGCCGAGCCGGCTTCCCTGCCCTGATATTAGCGTTTCTTGGCCGGATGGCCCAAGGCTTCCATGGACGCCAACTTCGCGCCGCCGTTTTGGGCGTTACGGTAAAAGCGACGTTTGGCCGCTTCCGCCGCCAGCACGTACAGCGCCAGGATCGCCGCCAGCCAGCCCAGCATGACGGGCGGCAGCGGCGCGAAGCCCAGCAGTTGCGCCGCCGGCGCGTAGGCCAGGGCCAGCACCAAGCCCCACACCAGCAGCGTCGCCGCCAGCAGCGGGCGCGACGGTCGGCTGCGGAAGAACGGCTGGCGAGTGCGGATTACCAATACCACCAGAGTGGCGGACAGCACCGATTCCAGGAACCAGCCGGTGCGGAAGGTGGCGGCGTCGGCGCCCAGGTGCAGCAGCACGCCGAAGGTGGCATAGTCGAACACCGAGCTGAGCAAGCCGAACACGATCATGAAGCGGCGGATGAAACCGATGTCCCAGCGCTCCGGCTTCTCCACCAGGGCCGCATCCACCGTATCGGTGGCGATGGCCATTTCCGGGATGTCGGTGAGGAGGTTGGTCAGCAGAATCTGCTTGGGCAGCAGCGGCAGAAACGGCAGGAACAGCGAGGCGCCGGCCATGCTGAACATATTGCCGAAGTTGGCGCTGGTGGCCATGAACACGTATTTGAGGGTGTTGGCGAAAGTGCGGCGGCCTTCGCGCACGCCGTCGATGAGCACCGCCAGCTCGTGTTGCAGCAGCACGAAATGGGCGGCCTCCTTCGCCACGTCCACCGCCGAGTCCACCGATATGCCCACGTCTGCCGCATGCAGGGCGGAAGCGTCGTTGATGCCGTCGCCTAGAAAGCCCACCACGTGGCCGGCCTTGCGCAGGGCGAGGATGATGCGTTCCTTGTGGTTGGGCTCCACCTCGGCGAACACCTGCACCCGGCGTATCTGCACCTTCAGCGCCTCGTCGCTCATGCGGCGGATTTCCGGCCCGGTGAGGATGCGCTCGTGGTTCAACCCGATGCGTTTGGCCAGATTGGCGGCCACCAGGCGGTTGTCGCCGGTGATGACCACCAGGGCCACGCCCAGGCTTTTCAACTCCCGCACGGTGTCGGCGATGCCGGGCTTGGGCGGGTCGTCCAGCACCAGGCAGCCGAGGAAGGTCATGCCTTGCTCCTCTTCGTGGCCGAAGCGGGTGGCGCCGTCTATGGGCTTAATCGCCACGCCCAGCACCCGCAACCCCTGCCCGCTCAGCTCCTGGAAGCGCACTTCGATGGCCGGCCTGGCTTCCTGCAACGGCACGGTTCGGCCGTCCAGCCGCGCCTGGCTGCAGATTTCCAACACCTGGGCCAGGGCGCCCTTGGTCACCAGCCGATGCTCGCCGTTTTCGTCTATCAGCACCGACAGGCGCTTGCGCAGGAAGTCGTAAGGGATTTCGTCCAGCTTGGCGATGCCGGCCAAATTAAAATTCGCCGACATTTTCTCCCCCTCTCCCTCCGGGAGAGGGTTGGGGTGAGGGGAGTAAACCAACTCGCGCAGAGCCAAATCGATAGGATTGGCAAAACCGGTTTCCAGGGCAGCGTTGACGGCGGCGTAGCGCAGCGTTTCCGGGCTGTCGCGGCCGGCGGCGTCCACCGCGCCGTGCACACGCACTTGGCCTTCGGTGAGGGTACCGGTCTTGTCCGAGCACAGCACGTCCATGCTGCCGAAATTCTCGATGGCGGCCAGGCGCTTGACGATGACGCCCGCCTCCGCCATGCGCTTGGCGCCCCGCGCCAGGTTGACGCTGATCACCGCCGGCAACAACTGCGGGGTGAGGCCCACCGCCAGGGCCAGGGAGAACATGAAAGTGTCCACCACCGGTTTGCCCAAGTAGACGTTGAGGGCGAAGATGATCACCAGCATGATGAGGGTGACTTCGGTGAGCAGATAGCCGAAGCGCCGCACGCCCCGTTCGAACTCGGTTTCCGGCGCCTGGCGGGCCAGCCGGCCGGCCACGTGGCCCAGCTCGGTGTCGGCGCCGACATGCACCACCACCGCGCCGGCCTCGCCGCTGACGACGTGGGTGCCCAGGTACAGGCAGTTGCGGCGCCGCGCCAGGGGCGCGTCGGCGGTCACATCGCCGGGGCTCTTTTCCACCGGGTAGGTTTCGCCGGTCAAAGCGGCTTCGTTGACGAACAGGTCTTTCGCCCACAACAGCCGGCAATCGGCCGGCACCACGGCGCCGGCGTTGAGCAGCACCACGTCCCCGGGCACCACGGCCTCCAGCGGCACTTCGGTTTTGCCGCCGTCGCGCAGCACCGTGGCGGTGGTGCGCACCCCGGCCATGAGCTGCTTCACCGCGTGCATGGCGCCGTATTCCTGCCAGAAGCCGAGCAGTCCGGAGAGGGTGACGATGCCGAGGATGATGCCGCCGTCGGTGCGGTCGCCCAGGTAAAAGGACAGCCCGGCGGCAACCATCAGCAGCAGGATGATGGGAGTCTTGAACTGCGCCAGCAGCAGCTTCAGCGGCGCGGCGTCGATGCCGTTGCGCAGGCGGTTCTTGCCCAAGTTGGACAGGCGTTGTTCCGCCTCGGCCGTAGCCAGCCCTTGCGGCGAACTGTCCAGGCGCTGCAGCAGTTGATCCTGCGGGGTTTGCCAAAAAGCCGGTTGCGGAGTGCTCATGCGGCCGTACCTCGCTATCGCCATAGTGTAGGAGGCCGATTGTATGGCCGTTGCCTTGCACGGCCATTAATTTTGTGGAGGTGCAGCCTAAGAGGCGTCGGCCAGCGCCGGAATCAGCCGCCGCAGCCGCCAGTACATGGCCGCATAGACCGCCAGGCCGATCAGCGTGGACAGGGCGCACAGGAGGAACACCGCGTCGTAGCCGAGGGAAGCGTCCAGCAGCGAGGCGGCGAGGTTGGGGCCGACGATCTGCCCCAAGCCCTGCGCGCCGGGCATCAGGGCGGCGAACACGCCCGAGTGGTCGGCGTTGGCCACGGACGACATCTGGAAGATATCGACGAAGGTCCACAGCAGGTTGAAGGACAGGATACTGACGACCACCTTGCCCGCGTCGATGCCGCTGTGCAGCAGGCCCACCGCCAGGGCCATGCTTGCCAGCGTCATCATCAGCGGCCGCGCCAGGCCGAAGCGGTCGCTGATGCGCGTCGCCAGCAAACAGCCGGTGATGCTGGCCAGCGAACCCCATTCCAGCAAGCCCCGCATCAGACCCTCGGCCACACCGGCGTCGTCGGCCGCCAGCTCGATGTAGGTCCAGTAGCCGCCGATGTTGACGTAGGTGAAAAAGATGGCGGCCAGGCCCAGCCAGGGAATATAGGCCGGCACGCGGCGGTGCTCCAAGTGATGGCCGCCGCTGGGCTCGGCCACGTCCAGCTCCGCATCCAGAATGGACTCGTGCGGACGGGCCGGCAGCCAGCGCACGCCCGCCGCCCCGGCCACAAAGCCCCAGATGAACAGCCAATAGATGCCGTTCATGGACAAGGTCGGCAGCACGCGCATTTCCAGCGCCTGGAAAAAGGCAAAGGCGAACAGCATGATGTTATAAGCCCGCGCCGGTCGCGAACTGGCGCCCAGGCTGGACACCGCCACCGCCGTGCACAACCCGCCGCCGATGCCCGCCACGCCCCGCAGCCACAGCGTTGGCTCATATTGCGGATAGGTCATGCACAAGCCATTGGCCACCACCACCAGCGCCGCGCCGACAATCACCAACACGCGTCGATCGGCCCGCCCCAGCAACAGCGCCGCCAGCAAAGCGCCCAACGCCAACCCGCCCAAATCGGCCCCGGCGACCCGTCCAACCTCCACCTTGCTGAACCCCAGCAACTCCATACGCGCCGCACTGATCACCGGCATGGCCACCTGCACCCCGTAGCCGATGAGGGTCAGGTACACGGAGATGAGGATCGAGCGCCAGTCGTCGAAGGGGGTGCGGTGGTGGTGGAGGGTGGTGGGCATTTTGTTGTTTTGCCAGGGAGAAAAGTGGTTTGTGAGTTCGGGGACTGGGGAAAGGTTTTGAGTTTTGAGCGCCTGCGGCGGGGTGTTTGAATGTGGGTTAGCCGCACCCACGGGCGGGTGACTTTTCTTTGCTTGTCCAAAGAAAAGTCACCAAAAGAAAGGACACCCGATTGCCGCGCCGCTACGCGGTGCCCTGCGCTTTTCACTCGGCACATCCATGTGCCGAGCCCTTCGGGCGGCTGCGCCGTGCAAATCGGCTTTCCTGCCGATTTGTCATTTTCGACGGGAGTTGGCCGACAGCACATAGCTGTGCTGACGGCCAACCGGCCGCATCCCTGCGGCCGCCCTCCGGGTTATTCCCGCCGAAAACTCCGGTGCTCAGCGCGGCAAAAGGGACGACGAAAAGTAATCCGGCCCCTCATCCGCCGGGTTAACCAATGAGCCGGTCATAGTCCGCATGGCTGCCGATCCAGAACCATTGGACACCCTCTTCGACGGGAACGCCCAAGGCACGGTAGTGAAGCCCAACACGTACGCTGCGGAATTTGCCGGAACAGATCGGCTTGAACTGTAGGGAAGGATGGGTGGGATTTTGTTTCAGCAAGGCATAGTTTCGCAGGGCAAGCCGCTGAACCTCTGTGGGCAGCGATTCAAAGCAAGCCCAGAACCGGGAGGAAGCAAAATGCCTCAAAGCTCGCGAGCCTTGCCGCCGCGGTATTCGGCCAGGGCTTCATTGGCTAGGGAATCCAACTTCCCGGCCGTTCCGTCTGCCTCGATTTGGGCGTCCCAGCGAGATGCGTCGAACTCCATGAACCAACGGCGGAATTCGGCCAGTTCGGATGGCGGAAGTTGCTGGATGGCTGTTTCAATGGCCTCGACAGTGGCGGACATAACACATGCTCCTTAAGGTCAGTTGCCTAAGGATACCAAAGGCAAAGCATAGCGGTGCTGAACCGCAAGCACGTTCACGAAAGGCGGGCGGTTGAAGGCTATGCCGAGCGCATGGAGGTCGGGTACGGTGGATTAGGCGGTGGCGCTAACCCGCTGGATTGCTGGGGAGCACATTTGATGCCGCTTCGCGGCGGGGTGTTTGAATGTGGGTTAGCCGCACCCACGGGCGTGTTCCTTTTCTTTGCTTGTCCAAAGAAAAGGAACCAAAAGAAAGGACACCCGATTGCCGCGCCGCTGCGCGGTGCCCTCCGCTCCTCATTTTCGTCGGGAGTTGGCCGACAGCACATACCTGTGCTGACGGCCAACCGGCCGCATCCCTGCGGCCGCCCTCCGGGTTATTCCCGCCGAAAACTCCGGTGCTCAGCGCGGCAAACGGGATTGATAAGAAGGCGGGCGGGTTGGTAAGACGACTCGTTTGCTTTTCTGTGAGGGCCTGTGGTTTGTGCTGCGAGGTTAGTAACGAGCTAAACGAAATCTGGTATAACGGTGCAATACGGATTCCATTTAGCACATTTATGCAAGGTTCCGTTTAATCAACTGCTAGGGTTTCTCAGCACCATTTTCAGGAGATCAGGAATGGCAGAAGAATTTAATCTTCCAGGCTCTTCCTTCGAGGAAGTACAGAAGATCATCAAGGGCTACAGCCACGCGCCAGAGAACTCAACCCTTGAGTCCCTATCGAAGCTCATTGGTCTGCATTTGACAATCATTAGTCGGAACAATAAGTTCCTGACGGACATTGGCCTTATCACTGGTGGGATGAAGAAGACTGCAACCGACCTGGGTAAGCGTCTGGGAAGAGCCCTGGATCACAAGCAAGCCGAAGATGGGCGCCGCTACTGGAAGGAAGCAGTCCAGACGAATGAGAAAGTCTCTGGGCTAGTAACTACGGTTCGCATAAAGGGTGGAATGTCGGAGAAGGACTTCTCTGATCATGTGCTATATGTTTCGGGCCAGAAAAACAACGCCGGAAATCGCACCGGTGCTCGATGCGTAGTTGATGTTCTCCTCGCTGCCGGCCTGCTTCAGGAGGCGGATGGCAAGCTTAACGTCGCGATTGCAATTCAAGACCCAGAGATATCCACGCCTGCGACAATAGTCCAACCACTCGTGGACGGACAGATTGCTCCCACCATACAGCCGCCCGTCGCTCCGGTGACAGCCTCGCTGCCACCAATCGCGACGTCAATCACACCGCAGATCGCTATTAATATCCAATTGCATTTGCCAGAAACTGAGAATGCCGAAGTTTACGAAAAGCTTTTCAAGGCGTTGAAGGAACACCTGTTACCTAAGGCGTAGTGGAATGCAGTTCGATGATTGGTTGATCCGAGCCAAAACGGCACAGCGTGCTGCTCACGTCGTTCTTGCGACCCATGAGCAGTCGGCTTCCCGAGTCATCTTGCTAGAGGACCTCGTAAAGAAATTGTCCGTCGCACCCGTGGATGTTCAGGACTACTTTCGTGAAGCGACAACCTGTCTTGAGCAAGGGCTGTACAGGTCGGGAGTAGTCTTGGCATGGGCCGGTCATTTCCATGTTTTCTCTGAAACCTTGTTCTTAAAGCACGAGGCTGAGATTCGGTCAGCGCGGCCAAAATGGATGTTTAAGGACCTTCCCGATCTGAAAGAACAGGTGGCCGAGGCCCACCTCCTCGATGTCGGAAAAGAGGTGAAGTTTATTGGGAAGGCGGTTCTTCGGGTGTTGCAAGGTCAGTTGTCGGTTCGAAATCAATGCGCACACCCGACGCTCTACCGGCCAAGTATGAACTCCGCGATTGGTTACGTAGATGAGATGGTCCGCCAGACTCTCGGGTACATCCAGCCCTAACATCCGCTCGCAGGGGATGTCCTGCAAGCCGGCACCCCTGAAGCGGGCTGTTAGGAACATGCGACCCCCACTTTTACTGTTTTCTCTCCCGTGTTTGGCGCCGGCCTAGCTCGTAGGGTGCGGTGAGTCTGCGAGTCGCACCGTTTGCGATTGATGCGCCTCCTGCGTAGGCACATCCTACCAAAAGCCGGATTCGGGGCGGATTTCGTCGTCCCGTTTGCCGCGCTGAGCACCGGAGTTTTCGGCGGGAATAACCCGTAGGGCGGCCGCAGGGATGCGGCCGGTTGGCCGTCAGCACAGGTATGTGCTGTCGGCCAACTCCCGCCGAAAATGAGGAGCGCAAGGCACCGCGTAGCGGCGCGACAATCGGGTGCCCTTTCTTTTGGTTCCTTTTCTTTGGGCAAACAAAGAAAAGGAACTCGCCCGTGGGTGCGGGAACCCACATTCAAAATCAGCCCGCCGCAGGCGGTCAAATCTCTCCGTAGCCCGAGCTCAGGCTACAGACGCAGACGCCCCATACCAATCACACAAATCACTAACCGGGCAAACCTCGCATTTGGGCTTGCGGGCCACGCAGATGTAGCGGCCGTGCAGGATCAGCCAGTGGTGGGCGTCTTTCTTGTATTCCTTGGGGACGGTGGCTTCCAGCTTTTTTTCCACTTCCAGCACGGTCTTGCCGGGGGCAAGGCCGGTGCGGTTGGCGACGCGGAAGATGTGGGTGTCCACGGCGATGGTGGGGTGGCCGAAGGCGGTGTTGAGGACGACGTTGGCGGTTTTGCGGCCGACGCCGGGCAGGGCTTCCAGGGCTTCGCGGTTCTCCGGCACCTGGCCGCCGTGCTGCTCCAGCAGGAGGCGGCACAGGGCGATGATGTTGCGCGCTTTGCTATTGAAGAGGCCGATGGTTTTGACGTATTCCTTCAGGCCGTCCTCGCCCAGGGCCAGGATGGCTTCTGGCGTGTTGGCGACGGGGAACAGCTGGGCGGTGGCTTTGTTGACGCCTTTGTCCGTGGCTTGGGCGGAGAGCACCACGGCCACCAGCAGCTCGAAGGGGGTGCTGTAGGCGAGTTCCGTGGTGGGGTGGGGATTGGCGGCGGCGAGCCGGGCGAACAGTTCCTTGCGGGCGGCGGGCTTCACGGCCGTTTAGGCTTCGGCGGGCAATTCCACCGGCTTGGCGGCGGGGGCTTTCTTGCGCTTTGCCAGCCAGCCGTCGATGAGGTTCTTGCCGGCGATGATGAAGCCCAGGCCGATGAATGCGCCCGGCGGCAGGATGGCGAGCAGGAAGCCTTCGTAATCCTGGAATAGCACGATGGCCCAGTTCTTGGCGGACTCGCCGAACATCAGCTCGGCGTGGGCGAACACGGTGCCGGTGCCCAAAGCTTCGCGCAGGGCGCCCAGCAGCACCAGGGCGGCGGTGAAGCCCAGGCCCATGAACAGGCCGTCGGCGGCGGACTGCTTGACCGGATTCTTGGCGGCGAAGGCTTCGGCGCGGCCGATGATGGCGCAGTTGGTGACGATGAGCGGGATGAAGATGCCGAGGATCAGGTACAGCTCGTGCAGGAAGGCGTTCATGGTCAGTTCCACCACGGTGACGATGGCGGCGATGACCAGCACGAACACCGGCAGGCGGATTTCGTCGCTGACTTTTTCGCGGATGGCGGAAATGAGGGCGTTGGAGGCGACCAGGGTGGCGGTGGTGGCAAGACCCAGCCCCAGCGCGTTGACCACGGTGTTGCTCACCGCCATGAGCGGACACATGCCCAGCAGGGCGACCAGGGCCTGGTTGTTCTTCCACAGGCCGTCGTAGGCGATCTTGCCGTAGTCGTTCATGGCTGGTTCTCCTTTGCGGAAGGGGCGAACAAGGCGTCGCGGTGGTCGCGGAAATACAGCAGGGTCTTATGCACCGCCTTCACCACGGCGCGCGGGGTGATGGTGGCGCCGGCGAATTGGTCGAAGCGGCCGCCGTCGCGCTTCACTTTCCATTGGGCGTCGCCCGGATTGTCCAGGGAGAGTCCGTCGAAGCCGTGAATCCAGTTGGAGCGGCTTTCCTCGATGGCGTCGCCCAGGCCCGGCGTTTCCTTGTGGCCCACCACGCGCACGCCGGCCAGCGTGCCGTCGGCCTTCACCGCCACCAGCAGCTTGATGGTGCCGTTGTAGCCGTCACCCGCCGCCGTGGACAGCACCGCCGCCAAGGGCTGACCGTCCTTGCGCGCGCGATAGACCGGCACCGGCTGGGCCGTGCCGAGGGCTGCCGGGTCGTCGATTTCGATCTGGTCGGCCAGCAGGTCGTTGTCGTAGCTGCCTGCCGGCACCAGAGCCTGCAGGCTGTGCAGCAGGGCGGCGCGTTCGTTAGCGGCGATGCGGCCGGCGGTCATGGCGTGGAACAGCCCCACGGCGCCCATGCCCAGCAGGGCGAACAAGCCGAGGGTCTTGGCGGCCTTGACGATGGCGGGATCGAACCGCGCCAGCAACGATTCCAGGGCGCTCATGGTTTATGTCCGTAGGTGCGGGGCCGGGTGTAGTAATTGATCATGGGCGCCGCCACGTTCATCAGCAGCACGGAGAAGGCCACGCCGTCGGGATAGCCGCCCCAGGTGCGGATGATGTACACCAGCATGCCGATGAGGGCGCCGTAGACCAGCCGTCCGGTCACGGTGGTGGCGGCGGTGACCGGGTCGGTGGCGATGAAGAACGCGCCCAGCATGGTGGCGCCGCCGAACAGGTGCAGGGTCGGATAGGGGTGGTGGGCCGGGTCCATCAGGAAGAAAAACAGCGAGATGGCCAACAGTCCGCCGAGGAAGCCGAACGGGATGCGCCAGTCGATCACCTTGCGCTTGAGCATCCACACGCCGCCGGCCAAGTAGCCCAGCGCCGCCCACTGCCAGCCGCGCCCGGCCAGCACGCCGAAACGGTTGTCGGTCCAGATGTCGCTCACGCTGCGGCCCATGCCCAACTGGGTTTTCATGGTATCCAGCGGCGTCGCCATGGCCACCGCGTCGGCGTCCACCCCGGCCGGGTATTGGCCGTGGAAGATGATGTCCCAGGCGCCGGTGAGTCCCAGGCTGACGTCGGAGAGCCCCGACGGCGGTAGCCAGGAAGTCATGTGCTTGGGGAAGGAAATCAGCAGTACCACGTACCCCACCATGGCCGGGTTGAACGGGTTGTAACCCAGGCCGCCGTAAAGGTGCTTGGCGATGAGGATGGCGAAGGCCACGCCGGTGACGGTCATCCACCAGGGCGACAGCGCCGGCAGGGACAGGGCCAGCAGCAGGGCGGTGACCACGGCGCTGTAGTCGGTGAGATAGGGCTTCAGCGGCCGGCGGCGCAGGGTAAGCGCCAAGGCTTCCGCCGCCAGGGCGGTGGCCACCGCCAGCACGGCGTTGATGAGGATGCCGGCGCCGAAGAACCACAGCATGGCGAAAGCGCCGGGAATCAGCGCCAGCAGCACTTGCTGCATGATGCGGCTGACGCTGTTGGTCGGCGCGACGTGGGGCGAGGCGGCTACGGCGAAACGCATGGTCAGCTTTGCTCCTTGTCGGTGGGTGCCGAAGCCGTTGCTGCCGCTGCCGCCTGAGCTTGTTCCAAGGCCGCCTTCTTGCGCGCCATGGCCTCGGCTTTTTCGCGCTTTTCCTGTTCCTTGCGGTTCTGGCGCGCTTCGAAGCGCAGGCGGGCGTGTTCGGCTTTGCGCTGTTCGCCTTGCTTGGCGAGGATGCGGCCCTTGGCGGCGCGGAAGTACTGCACCAGGGGAATCTGCGAGGGGCAGACGTAGTCGCAGCAGCCGCATTCGATGCAGTCGAACAGGTTGTAGTTCTGGGCCTTTTTCAGCTGGTCGGTGCGGCTGTGCCAGTAGAGCTGCTGCGGCACCAGGTTGACCGGGCAGGCCTCGGCGCAGGCGCCGCAGCGGATGCAGGGCATGGGTTGCTTTTCGCCGCCCATGGCGGCCAGGTCGGCGACCAGTATGCAGTTGGTGGACTTGATGACCGGCAGTTCGTCGCTGGGCAGGGCCAGGCCCATCATGGGGCCGCCCATGACGAGGCGTTGGGCCTGGGGCGTGTAGCCGCCGCAGAAGGCGGTGAGTTCGGCGATGGGCGTGCCGATGCGCGCCAGCACGTTTTGCGGTTGGGCGATGCCGGGGCCGGTGACGGTGACGATGCGCTCGATCAGCGGCTTGCCTTCCGTCACGGCGGCATAGACCGCCGCTGCCGTGCCGACGTTCTGGCACACCACGCCCACGTCGGCGGGGATGCCGCGCACCGGCACTTCGCGGCCGGTGAGCACCTGGATCAGCTGCTTTTCGCCGCCGGTGGGGTATTTGGACGGCACTTTGACGATTTCCACGTGCTCGTAGCCGTCCCGTATCCGCACCGCTTCCAGGGCCTTGGCCGCTTCCGGCATGTCGGCTTCCACGGCGACGATGCAGCGCTCCACGCCGATGACGCGCATGAGGATGGCGGCGCCGCCCAGCACCCGTTCCGGCCAGCTGCGCAGCAGGCAGTCGTCGCAGGTGATGTAGGGCTCGCATTCGGCGCCGTTGAGCACCAGCAGGTCGATAGCGCGGCCGCCGGTATTGAGTTTGGCCGACGTGGGAAACGCCGCGCCGCCCATGCCGACGATACCGGCGTCCTGGATGCGTTGGCGCAGGGTGGGCACCTTGGAGCGGCGGAAGTCCTTCAGCGAGCGGAAGCGCACGGCGCGGTCCTCGCCGTCGGTGTCGATGACGATGCACACGTCGTCCAGGCCGGACGGGTGGGGAATGGCGCGGCTTTCGATGGCCGTCACCACGCCGGAGCTGGCGGCGTGGATGGGGGCGCTCAAGGGGTGGCTGTCCTGGGCGATGACTTGGCCTTTCAGCACCGTGTCGCCCACCGCCACCAGCGGTTCGGCGTTGCGGCCGCCGCGCTGTTGCAAGGGATAAATCAGCTGTTTCGGTATCGGCGCGACCGCCAAAGGCTGCTCGCTGGACAGCTCTTTGTGGCGGTTGAGGCGCACGCCGCCGTGGAATTCCCAAAATAAGCCAAGCATCACAGCGGCCCGTTTTTCGGTTGCGGCCACTTCCAGGTGGCCAGGGTTTCAGGGATGGGCTTCATGTCGATGCAGTCCACCGGGCAGACCGGCACGCACAGCTCGCAACCGGTGCATTCGGCGGCGATCACCGTGTGCATGTGCTTGGCGGCGCCGAGGATGGCGTCCACAGGGCAGGCCTGGATGCACAGGGTGCAGCCGATGCAGAGGTTTTCGTCGATGACGGCCAGGGCCTTGGGTTTTTCCTCGCCCACCGCGTCGTCCAGGGGTTTGGGCTCCACCCCCATCAATTCGGCCAGCGCCTTGACGCCGTCCTCGCCGCCCGGCGGGCAGCGGTTGATGTCGGCGTCGCCCTTGGCGATGGCTTCCGCGTAAGGCCGGCAGCCGGGGAAGCCGCACTGGCCGCACTGGGTTTGCGGCAGCACCGCGTCGATCTTGTCCACCAGCGGGTCGCCTTCCACCTTGAAGCGGATGGCGGAATAGCCCAGCAGCAGGCCGAAGCCGGCGAACAGGGCGCAAACCAGCAAGAGGCCGACGATGGCCATAGCCTAGCCTTTCACCAGGCCGGCGAAGCCCATGAAGGCCAGCGACATGAGGCCGGCGGTCACCAGGGCGATGGCGTTGCCGCGGAACGGCGCCGGCACTTCGGCGGCGTCCACTCGTTCGCGCACGGAGGCGAACAGCACCAAGACCAAAGTGAAGCCCAGCGACGCGCCGAAGCCGTACAGGGCCGACTGCATGAAATTATGCTGCGACTGGACGTTGAGCAGGGCCACGCCCAGCACCGCGCAGTTGGTGGTAATGAGGGGCAGGTAGATGCCCAATACCTGGTGCAGCACCGGGCTGGTTTTCTGCACCACCAGTTCGGTGAATTGCACCACCACGGCGATGACCACGATGAAAGCGATGGTGCGCAGGTATTCCAGCCCCAGCGGCGCCAGCAGGTAATGGTTGACCACATAGCTGGAGATGGACGACAGCGTCAGCACGAAAGTGGTTGCCATGCCCATGCCCATGGCCGTGTCCAGTTTGCGCGACACCCCCAGGAACGGGCACAGCCCCAGGAATTTCACCAACACGAAGTTGTTGACCAAGATGGTGCTGACGAGGATGAGCAAATACTCTTTCATGGGATGCGGGGCTGAGTCCGGTCTATACCTGAGTGCAATTGTAGGTTTTTAGTCTCTTCGATCCAAGCGGTATTTGGTTATAAGCCTATCCGGCCGGCGATAGGCTTTTACTTCACCTTCATGCCCGGCTGGGCGCCCGAGTCGGGCGACAGCAGGAACAGTCCCGGCGTATTGCCGTCGGTGTCGCTGGCGGCCAGCACCATGCCTTCCGACAGGCCGAACTTCATTTTGCGCGGGGCGAGATTCGCCACCATCACCGTCAATCGGCCCACCAGTTGTTCCGGCGGATAGGCCGACTTGATGCCGGCGAAGACGTTGCGGGTGCTGGTTTCGCCCACGTCCAAGGTGAGGCGGATCAGCTTGTCCGCGCCTTCTACGTGTTCCGCGTTGACGATCTTGGCGATGCGCAGGTCCACTTTGCTGAAGTCGTCGATGCCGATGTGGGCCACCGGGCCTTCCTCGGCTTGCACCGCCTTGTGCTGGTGCTCGGCGTGGCGCGCTTGGGAGGCGGCGCTCGCCGCCGGTTGCAGGGATTGCTTGTTGGCTTCCACCAGGGCTTCCACCTGCTTCGGATCGACACGGGTCATCAGGTGCTTGTAGGGCTGGATCTGCGTGAGCGGCAGGTCGTCCAAATCGCTCCAGGCCAAGCCCTGCTGGAGGCCGAACAGCTCCTGCTCCACCTGCTGCGCCAACCGCGGCAGTACCGGCTTCAGGTACAGGGTGAGCATGGCGAACAAGCGCAGGGCGGCGCTGCACACCACGTGCAAACGGGCGTCGTTGGCCGGGTCTTTTGCGATGGCCCAGGGTTCGGCGGCCGCCACGTATTCGTTGACCAGGTCGGCCAGGCGCATGATTTCGCGCACGGCTTTACCGAAATCCCTTTCTTCGTAATGCTGGGCGATGGCTTGCGCCGATTCCAGCAAGGTGTCATGCAGCTTGCTTTCCGCCGGGCCGTAGCTGTCGATGCCGGCCACGCGGCCGTCGAAGCGCTTGGACACGAAGCCCGCCGTGCGGCTGGCGATGTTGATGTATTTGCCCACCAGGTCGCTGTTGACCCGCAGGACGAAATCCTCCAGGTTCAGGTCGGCGTCTTCCATGCTGCCGTTGAGCTTGCAGGCGTAGTAATAGCGCAGCCACTCGGGATTCAAGCCTTGCTGCAGATAGCTTTCGGCGGTGATGAACGTGCCGCGCGATTTGGACATCTTCTCGCCGTTGACGGTGAGGAAGCCGTGGGCGAAGACTTGCGTCGGCGTGCGGAAGCCGGCGAATTGCAGCATGGCCGGCCAGAACAGCGCGTGGAAATAGAGGATGTCCTTGCCGATGAAGTGGTACAGCTCGGCTTGGGCATCGGCGTTCCAGTAGTCGCCGAATTCCAGCGGCTGGTCCCAGCCTTCGCCGGCCAGGGGCGACGGCGCTTTTTTGTCGCACAGGTTTTGGAAGCTGCCCATATAGCCTATGGGCGCGTCCAGCCAGACGTAGAAATACTTACCCGGCGCATCGGGAATTTCGAAGCCGAAATAGGGCGCGTCGCGGGAAATGTCCCAGTCGGACAGCCCCCCTTCCAGCCATTCGTCCATTTTGTTGGCGGCTTCCGGCTGCAAATGGCCGGCGCGGGTCCAGTCCTTGAGGAAGGCGGCGCATTCGCCCAGCTTGAAGAAGTAGTGTTCCGATTCCTTGCGGACGGGCGCCGCGCCGGACACCGCCGAATAGGGATCGATCAGGTCGGTGGGGGCGTAACTGGCGCCGCAGGCTTCGCAATTGTCGCCGTACTGGTCCTTGGCGTGGCACTTGGGGCATTCGCCCTTGATGAAGCGGTCCGGCAGGAACATTGCCTTGGCCGGATCGTAATACTGTTCGATGGTGCGGGCTTCGATCAGGCTCTTGTCGCGCAGGCGGCGGTAGATTTCCTCGGCCAGCCGGCGGTTCTCGTCGGCGTTGGTGGAATGGAAGTTGTCGAAGGCCACGTGGAAGCCGGCGAAATCCCGTTCGTGCTCCTGCTGCACCCGGGCGATCAGGGCTTCCGGCGTGATGCCTTCCTTCTCGGCGCGCAGCATGATGGGCGTGCCGTGGGTGTCGTCGGCGCAAACGTAGTGGCAGACGTGGCCGCGCATTTTCTGGAAACGCACCCAGATGTCGGTCTGGATGTATTCCAGCAGATGGCCCAGGTGTATGGCGCCGTTGGCGTACGGCAGGGCGCTGGTGACGAGGATTTTGCGCTGCGGCTGGCTCATTGCGGACGGGCTTCCAATATCCACGGGTAAGGCGCGGAATTATTGCACAATTTATGACAGGCTGTCCCTGCCCGCCGCTGTCGCGGGCGGCTCAAGCCACCGGCTTGCCGGAAATCAAGCCCAACCGCAAGCGGGTCAGCTCGCGCCGGTTTTCGCTTTTTTGCAGCATGACATACACGGCGCTGACGCCGCCGTGCCAACGACGCGCCGAGTGGAAAGCGATTACCTCGGGAAACTGCGGCAGCCAGCGCGCCACCTGGCTTTTGATGACGGCCGGCTTGTCGCCCAGGCGGCCGCCGCGGCCGTGCTTGACGAGGGCCAGCCGCACGTCCTGGCGCAGGCAGTCGCGGATGAAGCGGTACAGCTCCCGGCGCGCCTGCTCCGTCCGCAAGGGACGCAGGTCCAGCACCGCCTCGATTTCGTAGCCGCCCTGCTTAAGGTGGCGGAACACGCCGTGCTGCACGCCGTTGCGGCGAAAGCTGAGCGTCGCCTGCGCGTTGATCAATTCGGCATGGCCTTGGGCGAGGAAGTTCTCCTCGTCTTCGTTGCGCCGCCGCAGGAGCGGCGGCGGCGGGGCTTCTCCGTTGCCCAAAGGCCGCGCCGCGCCGTTGCCCGAGCCGCGTATGGGGCGCACGCCGGACATGGCCCGTTGAAACAGGT
This sequence comes from Methylogaea oryzae, assembly GCF_019669985.1. Lineage (NCBI taxonomy): Bacteria > Pseudomonadati > Pseudomonadota > Gammaproteobacteria > Methylococcales > Methylococcaceae > Methylogaea > Methylogaea oryzae. The sequence continues at coordinate 3,680,950 of NZ_AP019782.1, read as the reverse complement.
TGTGGTCTTCCTCGGAAATGCATGCGGGATTCATGGCCTGCCCTCATGGTTTGCCGTTCCTTGCGGCGGAAGATGTGTTCCCGGTTTATGGACAAACTAACGTTTTTGGTAGGTGCCGATCAACTCCGCCCGTCCCAGGATGTGCCCTTGCATGGCTTGTTCCAGCCGCGCCTTGTCCGGCTTGCCCAGGTCCTGCAGCACCGTGTCCAGGGCGTACAGCTTGTGGAAATAACGGTGGCGGCCGATGGGCGGGCACGGGCCGCCGTAGCCGGTGCGTTTCCAGTCGTTGAGCCCTTCCCTTGCGCCGGCCGGTGGCGGCGCGCCTTCCGCCAGGCCGCCGGCGTCGGGCGGGATGTTGTACAGCACCCAATGCACCCAGGTCACAGCCGGCGCCTTGGGATCGGGCGCGTCCGGGTCGTCCACGATCAAGGCCAGGCTTTGCGTGCCTTCCGGCAGATCCGACCACTGCAAGGCGGGAGAGGCGTCCCCGCCCTCGCAGGTGTGGCGGACGGGGATTTCGCTTTGGTGCGAGAAGCTGGGGGAGGACAGGATCATGGGCGATGCTCCTTCGGCGCGGGTGGTGGGAAAAACGGACATTGCCGACAATATAGCGATGGATAACAGGGACTTCACGGCGGCCTCCTTGTTCGGTTCGGCGGGGAGCGTTTACTATTGCGCCTGCTGTCAGGTGAAGTCAAAAGGCTTCCCAAAGCCGCAGCGTAATGGATCACCTAAGGCTTACCATCCCTTTCGAGTCACCCATGCTTACCACCACCAACCATGATCGCTACCGCGTCGGCCTGACCCACGTTTACCCGGTGCTGTCGCGCCGCTCCGGCGGCCTGTCCATCGGCGTCAACCTCAATCCCAACAATGCCTGCAACTGGCGCTGCATTTACTGCCAAGTGCCCAATTTGCAACGGGGGGCGGCGCCGGAGATCGATTTGGCCCTGCTGGAGCGGGAGCTGCAGGGGTTTCTCGACGACGTATTGCGGGGCGACTTTTTCGCAAGCTTCCAGGTGCCCGAGGAGTTGCGCACGGTGCGCGACATCGCCATTTCCGGCAACGGCGAGCCGACCAGCTCGGAACAATTTCCCGAGGTGGTCGACCTGATCGGCCGCGTCGTCGCCAAGGCGGGACTGGCTGCCGGCGGCAAGCTGGTGCTCATCAGCAACGGCAGCCTGGTGCACAAGGCCACGGTGCAGGAAGGCCTGCGGCGCTGGGGCAAGCTCGGCGGCAAGATGTGGTTCAAGGTGGACAGCGCCACCGACGCGGGCCTGGAACGCATCAACAACGCCGGCATTTCCGCCGCCAAGCTGCGGGAGAATTTGGAAACCGCCGCCGGATTGTGCAAAGTCTGGCTGCAAACCTGCATGTTCAGCCTGGACGACGAGCCGCCCACTTTCGGCGAGTGCCAAGCCTATGTGAAATTGCTGACGGACTTGCTGGACAAGAAGGTGCCGATCCAGGGGGTGCAATTGTACGGCCTGGCGCGGGAGTCCCAGCAGCCGGAGGCGCCGCTGTTGTCGGCCCTGCCGTCGGAGTGGCTGGAAAGGCTGGCGGCGGATATCCGCCGCTTGGGGTTGACGGTCAACGTCGCCGAATAGCCGGAGCCCTTTCCCGCCGGACAGGGCGCGCCGCTACATACCGTAGGGAAAGCGGCCGCGGTCCAGCACGCCGCTGTCCCGTACCTGGCGCAACGCCCGGCTGTATTCCGCCAGCACCATCAGGCCGTAATCCAGGCGCTGGCGCACGGCCGCGTCTTCTTCCGAGTGCGCCGTTTCCCCGTTCAGCACCTCGCCCACGTTGCGCACGATCACGTGTTCCGGAATGTAGGTGAGATGGGTGTTCTTGTAGCTGCTCATACGCAGTTCGGCGATGGGATAGGCGCCGCCGCGGGAAGCGGAAACGCCCACCAGCAGGCCGGGCTTGTGGTACAGGCAGCCGTCCGCGGCGTACAGGAAAAAGTTCTTCAGCGCCGCCGGCACCATGCCGCCCCATTCCGGCGCGACGATGACGGCCCCGTCGCATTCCGCCAGCGCCGCGCTGACCGGGTTCCAAGCCTCCGTCAAGCGGGCGTCGCCGCTGCGGATGCCTTCTTCCCACAGGGGCAGGGGCGTCTTGCCCAATTCCAGTAGATAACATTCATGCTCGGCATCGAGCGCCGCGAGGCGCGCCATGGAAAATCGGGACACCTTGCCCGATTGGGAGTCCGGCCGGTGGCTGCCGGATATGACGGCGAATTTCATGGGATTTCTCCAGCTAAGGTTTCAGAAGCGGCCGTTGCGGTAATCGGCGAAGGCTTGCTCCACCTCCGCACGGGTGTTCATCACGAACGGCCCGCCTTGGGCGATGGGTTCCCCCAGCGGCCGGCCCGCGATCAGCAGCAGCCGCGCCTCTTGCTCGGCTCGCAACGCCACGGCGCGCGGTCCGTTGGTCAGCACCGCCAAGGTTCGCGCCGGGACGCGTTGGTCGTCGGGGCCGGCGAAGACTTCGCCGCTGTGGACGAACAAAAAGCCATTGTACTGCGGCGGCAGGTTTTGCCTATGGACGGCGCCGGCCGGCAGGGCGATGTCCAGGATCAGCGGTTCCGTGTCCGGGCACTGCAACGGTCCGCTCACGCCCCGGCTGTCTCCGGCGATGACTTTGACGACGGCGCCCGCGTCGGTTTCGTCTTGGGGGATTTCCTCGGCGGCGATGTCCCGGTACACCGGCTCCGACAGCTTGCGCCGCGCCGGCAGGTTGAGCCACAGCTGAAAGCCGTGCAACAGGCCGTCCCGCTGCTCGGGCATTTCCGAGTGGACGATGCCCCGGCCGGCCCGCATCCACTGCACGCCGCCGGGCCCCAGCAGGCCTTGGTGGCCGGCGTTGTCGCGATGGCGCATCTGCCCGGCCAGCAGATAGGTGATGGTTTCGAAGCCTCGGTGGGGATGGTCGGGAAAGCCGGCGATGTAATCGCCGGGGGAGTCGGAGCGGAACTCGTCCAGCATCAGGAAGGGATCGAGGCGGGTTTGCAGCTCCGCCGTCAACACTCTCGTCAGCTTCACTCCGGCGCCGTCGGTGACGGCCTTGCCGGCCACCAGCCGTTCCACCCGCCGGGATTCCGGCGGGGCGATCGGGGTTGAGTTTGTATGCATGGCTTTCTCCTTAAATTGGATCGTGGCGGCGCCGCGCCGTTTTCAAGAACGGTTCCCCGTTTCGGCCTGCGCGAACAGCAATAGCAAGCCGCCGGCGATGGACAGGTTTTTCAGGAACATGATGAACTGGGTTTTGTCTGCGAAGTCGTGGTGGAACAACAAGGCGGCGACGACGGAAAAAACCGCCAGGGCCAGGGCGGCCCAGCGCGCGCCGTATCCGGTCATCAGCGCCAGGGCGCCGCCGATTTCCAGGGCGATGACGCCCGGCAGCAGGACGCCCGGCACGCCGATAGCCTCCATGTAAGCTTGGGTGCCGGCGTAGCCGCCGATTTTGTTGATGCCGGTGACAAGGAAGATTTGCGCCAACAGGATGCGGGCGGCGATTTGCGTGTATTTGTCCATGGTGTGCTCCTGGGAAGGTTGAGGTGGTCGCGCCCCGGTTGCGGCGCTTGGAGTTCATCATAGGAGTTGCTTATTCGATAAAAAAGCGCAAGATTTCGATGTAATTAATCGAATATTTCGCTTTATGACCTTGCGTTTACCCCATACGACCCTGGAGCAATGGCGGGTGCTGCAAGCCGTGGTGGACTCGGGCGGCTTCGCCCAAGGCGCCGGCGTCCTGCATCGCAGCCAATCGGCGGTCAGCTACACCTTGGCGCGGCTGCAAGCCCAGCTCGGTTTGCCGCTGTTGCAGACGGAGGGCCGGCGGGCGCGCCTAACCGCCACCGGCGCGGCGCTGCTGCAAGAGGCGCAGCCTTTGGTCGAAGGCTTGCTGCGCCTGGAGGAGCGCGCCCGCGCTTTGCAGCAGGGCTGGGAGGCGGTGGTTCGTTTGGCGGTGGACAGCATGTTCCCCACGCCGCGCTTGTTGGCTTGCCTGGCGGCCTTTTCGGCGCAATGCCCGGACACCCAGGTGGAGCTGCGCGAGGTGATCCTGTCCGGCGCCGACGACGCCTTGTTCGGCGGCGAAGCGGACTTGATCATCGGCAGCCGCGTGCCGGAAGGTTTTCTCGGCGACCGCCTGCTGGACGTCGAGTTCGTGGCGGTGGCCCATCCTTCCCACCCGCTGCATCAGCTGGGGCGGGCGCTGACCGCCGAGGATCTGGCCCGCGAGCTGCAAGTGGTGATCCGCGACTCCGGCACCCGCGAGCCGCGCGACGAAGGCTGGTTGGGAGCCAGCCGGCGCTGGACGGTCAGCACGCCGGAAACCGCCGTGGCGCTGCTCTCCAGCGGCTTCGGTTTCGCTTGGCAGGCGCGCCACCGCATCGAGGAGCCGCTGGCGCGAGGCACGCTGCTGCCGTTGAACTTGGCCGCCGGCCAAGTGCGCCACGCTCCGCTTTACCTGGTCCTGCGCGATCCCCAGCTGGCCGGTCCGGCCACCCTGGCCCTGGCGCGGATTTTCCGGACGGCGGCCTGATCGGTCGCGTCCTTGGCCGCGCCGCGCCGCGGTATCATGAGGCGGCTATTTCAAACCGGACGTTCGCCCCCCCCCGATGCAATTCGAGTCTCCCCTAGTTCCAGGCGTGCTCCTACGCCGCTACCAGCGCTTCCTCGCCGACGTGCGGCTGGCCGACGGCAGCACGGTCACCGCACATACCCCCAACACCGGCTCCATGAAGGGCTGCTGCGAGCCGGGCAGCCGGGTGTGGCTGCGCGATAGCGGCAGCGCCACGCGCAAATACCCTTTCTCTTGGGAGCTGGTGGAGGCGGCGCCGGACGTGTTGGTGGGCATCAACACCGGCTTGGCCAACGCTCTGGTGCGGGAAGCCGTCGAGAATGGCGTGGTCCAGGAACTGCAAGGCTACCGCCGCATCCGCCAGGAGGTGCGCTACGGCGAGGAAAACAGCCGTATCGATCTGCTGCTGGAGCGCGACGACGGCGGTTTGTGCTATGTGGAAGTGAAAAACGTCACGTTGGTTGAAGGCGGCATAGCCTTATTCCCCGACGCGGTCAGTAGCCGCGGCGCGAAACACTTGCGGGAATTGGCGGCCATGGTGCGCCAGGGCCATCGGGCGGTGATTTTTTATTGCGTGCAGCGCCGGGACGCCGGCGCGGTGTCGCCGGCGGATGGGATCGATCCTCTGTATGGCCGCACCCTGCGCGAAGCGCTGGCGCAAGGGGTGGAGGCGTTGGCTTATCGGGCCGAGGTTGGAACGGAGGGCATCGCTCTGCGCGAAGTGCTGGCGGTGGTTTGCCCGTGACGGTCTATAATGCGGTGCGGCTCACGCGAAAGCGCTCCGTGCCTTTTGCCGCCGTACCAACATGATCAATTATTTGAGTCCGAGCTGCCCATCCCATGAAATACTTCATCTGCCGTCCTTTGAAAAAATTCACTTCGGAACGGCTGTGCGAGAAAGTGTCGGGGAAATCAGAGGAAGAGATTCCCGCGCAATGCAGGGACTGTAATCCTGAGGAGGCGCAGAGGGAATGGCGCAAATACGAGCCGAATGAGGTGTTCAGCGACGAGCTGTACCAAGAATTCAAGGCTGTTTGGAACGAAGGGGACGCATCGTAACCGGCCCGTCGGCACCGGATAGTCGCGTTGGACCCGCCTCACCGTAGCGCCCTGATCACCGGCGCCGCTCGGCGCATCGGTGCGGCCATCGCCGAGCGCTTGCACGACGCCGGTTATAACGTCGTCGTTCATTGCCGTCGTTCGACCGAAGCCGCGCAGGCCTTATGCGAACGGCTCGACGCTGCGCGCCCCGGCTCCGCCCGCGTTTTATCCATGGACTTGGCCCAGGTGGGCGATCTGGACGATTTCGTTCGGCGGGCGGCGGCGTTTTGGGGCGGCTTGGATGTGTTGGTCAACAACGCGTCGGCTTTTTATCCCACGACGGTCGGCCAAACCAGCGAAACGGAGTGGGACGGGCTGCAAGACGCCAATCTCAAGGCGCCCTACTTTCTCTGCCAGGCGGCCCTGCCGTGGTTGCGGCTGCGCCGGGGCTGCATCGTCAATATCACCGACATCCACGCCATGCGCGGCTTGCCCGGCTACAGCGCCTATTCCGTGAGCAAGGCCGGTTTGGTCGCTTTGACCCAATGTCTGGCGAAAGAGTTGGCGCCGGAACTGCGCGTCAACGCCGTGGCGCCGGGGGCCATCCTGTGGCCGGAGCGGCCTGTGGGCGATGACGAAAAAGCCAGCATCCTCGCCCGCGTGCCTTTGCGGCGTCCGGGCTGCCCCGACGACATCGCCAAGGCCGTGCTGTATTTGGTGCGGGACGCCGACTACGTGACCGGTCAGGTGCTGGCGGTGGACGGCGGGCGGAGTTTGTTCAGCTGAGACGCCGCCAAGCCGGTTCGACGCGCCGCTGCGCCAGGTCGGCTTTGTCGAAGCGTTCCCACAAATCCGCATAACGTTCGCCGCTCAGGGGGTCGCGCAAGTTCGGCGCTATCTCCACCAGCGGTTCCAGCATGAAGGCGTAGCGGACGATCTCGTCGCGGGGCAGCAGGGGCTTGCGATCGGTGCGAACCAGGTCGCCGTACAGGATCAAGTCCAAATCCAGCGTGCGGGGGGCGAATTTCTGGGCGTCGCGGCGGCGGCCGTGGCGGTGTTCCAGCTCGGTTAGGGCGGCGGCCACTTGATCCACTTCCTGATCCGTGTCGAAGCCCACTACCAGGTTGTAGAAAGGGTCGCCGGAAAAGCCCACGGCGGCGGTTTCGTAGACGCTGGATACGTCCAGGGCGCCGAAGCGTTCGGCCAGATCCCGCAAGGCTTGCGGGACGTGGATATCCCGCTCCACGTTGCTGCCGATGCTGACGTAAGCCTTAGGCATGGCAGGATTTGTCGCCCCTTTCGATGATGACGCCCACGTCGCTGGCGCCGCGGATGGCGCCTTTTTTGTTGAGGGTGAGGCGGACCCAGGGCACGCCGAATTCGTTGCGGATGATCTGCGCCAGCTGTTCGGCCATGGTTTCCACCAGGAAGAATTGGCTGTTCTCGACGAAGTCGATGACCCGCTTCGATACGGCCTTGTAGTCCAGGGTGTCTTCGATGGCGTCGGATTGGGCGGCTTTGCGTATGTCGCAAGCCATTTCGAAGTCGAGAATCACCGTCTGGCGGATTTCCCGCTCCCAGTCGTAGATGCCGATGATCGTCTCGATCTGCAGGCCGCGCAGAAATATAATATCCATGGGCGTGTTCGGGGTTGGTCGCAATAGCGGCTTATCATAGGCGAATCGGCTCCTATTAACCAACTTGGCGGGTACGAAATGGCAATGATGTGGCAGTGGGCTTTGGTGCCTTTGGCTTATTTGATGGGGTCCGTGTCCAGCGCCGTGGTGGTGTGCCGGGCCATGGGACTGCCCGACCCCCGCGCCGAAGGCTCGAAAAACCCCGGCGCCACCAACGTGTTGCGTATCGGCGGCAAGAAAGCGGCGGCCATCACGCTGTTTGGCGACGTGTTGAAAGGCGTGTTGCCGGTGGTCTTGGGCAAAGCCTTGGGCGTCGAGCCGATGCTGCTGGCGATGATCGGCCTGGCCGCTTTTCTCGGTCATTTATTCCCGGTTTTTTTCGGCTTCCAGGGCGGCAAGGGCGTCGCTACCGCGGTGGGCGTGCTGGCGGCGTTTTCCTGGCAAGTGGGCCTGGCCCTGCTCGGCACCTGGCTGGCGATGGCGGCCATTTCGCGCATTTCTTCCCTGTCGGCGTTGACCGCTTCGGTGTTGGCGCCCTTCTATGTGTGGTGGCTGAGCGGCGATATGGCCATGACGGCGACGGCCGGCTTGTTGAGCGTGCTGCTGGTGTGGCGCCACAAAGGCAATATCCAGCGCATCCTGTCCGGCACGGAAAGCCGCATCGGCCAGAAGAAAAAGGCGGCTTAAGGCGGCGACAATTCCGTCAGCGGCCAGCGCGCCCGCGCCGCGATGACGGGCGCTTCCCGCTGGCCGGCCAGCAATCGCATGCAGCCGGCGTAGGCGATCATGGCGCCGTTGTCGGTGCAGAATTCGTGGCGGGCAAAGTAGACGTGGCCGCCGCTCTGCCGCGCCAAGCCGCTTAATTTTTCCCGTATCGTCCGATTGGCGCTGACGCCGCCGGCCACCACCAGCCGCTTCATGCCGGTGGCTTGCAGCGCGCGGCGGCACTTGATGGCTAGAGTGTCGGCCACCGCGTCTTCGAAGGCGCGGGCCACGTCGGCCTGGTCTTGCGGGGTGCCGTCGGTGCCTTGCAGTGTCACCATGGTGTGGGTTTTCAGGCCGCTGAAGCTGAACTCCATGCCCTGGCGGTCCACCATGGGGCGGGGAAACTGGAAGCGTGTCGGGTCGCCCTGTTCCGCCAAGCGCGACAAGGCCGGCCCGCCGGGATAGTCCAGCCCCATCAGCTTGGCCGATTTGTCGAAAGCCTCGCCGGCGGCGTCGTCCAAGGACTCCCCCAGCAATTCGTACTGTCCCAGGCCGGTGACCGCGATCAGCTGGGTATGGCCGCCGGAAACCAGCAGGGCGACGAAAGGAAACGCCGGCGGATCCGGCTCCAGCATGGGCGCGAGCAGGTGGCCCTCCATGTGGTGCACGGCCACGGCCGGAACTTTCCAAGCCCAGGCCAGGCTGCGCGCCACCGCCGCCCCGGCCAGCAGCGCGCCGATCAGGCCGGGGCCGGCGGTGTAGGCGACGGCGTCCACGTCCTTGGCTGTAAGGCCGGCGTCGGCCAGGGTCTGGCGAATTAAGGGGATCAGCTTGCGCACGTGGTCGCGGGACGCCAGCTCCGGCACCACCCCGCCGTATTCCGCATGGATGGCGACTTGGCTGTGCAGCCGATGGGCGACGAGGCCCCGTTGGGCATGGTATAGCGCGACGCCGGTTTCGTCGCAGGAGGTTTCGATACCCAGTACGAGCATGGTCTGAAGTTGCTTTGGCGGGGGAGAGGAGTATACTTCAGCGTTTGTATTTCCGCAGGCCCGATTGTCGGGCAGGCTAATGTTGGGAAGTCACCAGGAGTTTCAATGCCTTCGGTCAGAGTCAGAGATAACGAGCCGTTCGAAATCGCCATCCGCCGCTTCAAGCGCGCCTGTGAAAAAGCCGGTGTGCTGTCGGAAATCCGCCGCCGCGAATTCTACGAGAAGCCCACCGCGGAACGTAAGCGCAAGGCTGCCGCCGCCGTGAAGCGTCACCTGAAGAAGCTGTCGCGCGAGCGCTACAACCTGCAGAATCTGCGCAAAGGCCGTCCGTCCTAAGCGGTAGCCGTTGTGAGCGATACTTCTCTCTCTTTCAAGCAGCGTATCCAAGAGGATATGAAGGCTGCCATGAAGGCCGGTGAAAAAGACCGGCTGGGCGTTATTCGCCTGATTTTGGCCGCCATCAAGCAAAGGGAAGTGGACGAGCGCATTGTGCTGGACGACGCGCAGGTGTTGCTGGTGCTGGACAAAATGGCCAAGCAGCGGCGCGAGTCCATCAGCCAATATCGGTCGGCCAACCGCGAGGATTTGGCGGCGGTCGAAGAGGCCGAGTTGACCATCATCCTGGCCTATTTGCCCGCAGCGCTGCCCGACGAAGAAATCGCCGCCATGGTGGGCGCGGCCATCGCGGAAACCGGTGCGGCTGGGCCTGCCGACATGGGCAAGGTGATGGCGGTGCTGAAGCCGAAAATGCAAGGCCGGGCGGATATGTCGGCGGTCAGCGCCATCGTGAAGCAGCGGCTGAGCAGCTGAGGCAACCGCTGTTTCGCGGCATGTCCGGCCGGCAAGGGCTGTTACGGCATGTCGGGTAAAATTCCCCAATCGTTTATCGATGACCTGTTGGCGCGCGTCGACATCGTCGACTTGATCGACGCGCGCGTGCCGCTCAAAAAGTCGGGGGTCAATTACTCGGCGCGCTGCCCGTTCCACAACGAGAAAACCCCCAGCTTCACCGTCAGCCGAGAGAAGCAGTTTTACCACTGCTTTGGTTGCGGCGCCCACGGGACTGCCATCGGCTTTTTGATGGAGCATGACCGCCTGGGGTTTATCGAGGCGGTGGAGGAACTGGCGGCCCGTTGCGGCTTGCAAGTGCCGCGCGACACGGCGCCGTCCGATGACGCCGCGCCGACCCGTGCTATTTACGAATTGCAGCAACAGGCGGCGGGGTATTACGCCGAGCAGCTGCGGCGGCATCCCCAGCGCCAGCGGGCGGTGGATTATCTGAAACAGCGTGGCGTCAGCGGCGACGTAGCCGCCCGTTACGGTTTGGGGTACGCGCCGCCGGGCTGGGACAACTTGATGGCCCGCTTCGACGAGAGCGGCCTGCTCGAAGCCGGGCTGCTGGTGAATCGGGACGATGGCCGCCGCTATGATCGCTTCCGCGACCGCATCATGTTTCCCATTCGCGACCGGCGCGGACGGGTGGTGGGATTCGGCGGGCGGGTATTGGACGGCGGCGAGCCGAAATATTTGAATTCGCCGGAAACGGCGGTGTTTAAAAAACGCCGCGAGGTCTACGGCCTTTACGAATTGTTAAAGGCGCCCGGCAAGCCGCCGTTCATCCTGGTGGTCGAGGGATACATGGATGTCGTGGCGTTGGCCCAATACGGCATTCCCTACGCCGTCGCCGCTTTGGGAACCGCCACCACGCCGGAGCACGTGGAGCTGTTGTTCCGCTATTGCTCGGAAGTGGTGTTTTGTTTCGATGGCGACGCGGCCGGCCATGCCGCGGGATGGCGCGCCCTGGAAGCGGCTTTGCCGCATATGCGCGACGGGCGCCAAGTGCGGTTTTTGCACGTGCCCCAGGGGCACGATCCCGACACCCTGGTGCGGCAAGAAGGCGCTGAAAGTTTCCGCGCTCGTATCGTCGGCGCGACGCCCTTGTCCGACTACTTTTTCGAGCGTTTGCAAACCGGCCTTAATTTGACGGAAATGGAAGGACGGGCCGGCCTGGTGACGCGCGGCCGGGAGATGCTGGGGAAGCTGCCAGACGGCGTGTTTCGGCAAATGATGCAGGCGCGCCTGGCGCAGGTGGGCGGGGTGGCACGGGTCGAATTATCGGCGAAATCGACTACACTTGTCCCTCAAGCCGTCCGTCGCCCGTCGCCCCGCCGAATGGCGCCGTCCGTGGCCAGACGCATGATGGCGCTGGTATTGGCCGAGCCGGGGTTGGCGCGCAGCGTGGATAGCGCGTTGATGAACTGGCTGGCGGCCAGCAACGATGGCGAGTTGTTTTTTTTGCAGCAGCTTCTGGAAATCGCCGGCAGCCATCCCCATATCCAGGCATCGGCGGTAGTCGAAAGGTTTCGCGACACCCCCCACTGGGATTACGCCCAGTCCCTATTGGACGAAGAACGGCCCGAAGGACTTCTGGAGGCGGAGTTCTCCGGCGCATTGGAGCGCTTGCGCGACAAAATGCGCGGCGAACGCTGGGACAGTCTGGTGGCGAAGATGGAAACCCAAGGGCTCAATGCGGCCGAAAAAGCGGAATATCAGGGATTGATGGCCGAACGCCTCTCCCGTTAAGCCGGTTTTTCGCAGGGTAGTCCGGGCGCGTTAGGCGCGATATTGAATTTGGTATTTCTCGAAACTTCACTTTTGACGTAGGTAATCGATGGACCACGAACAGCAACAAGCCCAGCTGAAAGAGCTCATTGCCAAGGGCAAGTCGCAAGGCTATCTGACATATGCCGAGGTCAACGACCATTTGCCCAGCCACATTGTGGACCCGGATCAAATGGAAGACATCATCGGCATGATCAACGACATGGGCATCGAAGTCCATGAAGTTGCGCCGGATACGGACATGATTACCGACGCCGCCGTCGTGGTCGGCGACGACGACGACGCCGCGGAAGTGGCAGCCGCGCTGGCCTCGGTGGATTCCGAGCACGGCCGCACCACCGACCCGGTGCGCATGTACATGCGCGAAATGGGCACGGTCGAACTGCTTACCCGCGAAGGCGAGTTGACCATCGCCAAGCGCATCGAGCAAGGCTTGCTGCAAGCCTCCACGGAATTGGCGCGCTTCCCCGCCGTGATGGACTACTTCATCAAGGCGTTCGATCGCGTCAACGAAGGCGAAACCCGCTTGTCGGATTTGATTTCCGATTTCGTCGACCCGATGCAGGACGAAGTGCTGCCTGAAGAAGTGTTGGCGGTCGATGACGATTCGGAAACTTCGGATATTGCGGAGGCCGATACCGGTCCGGATCCGGAGTTGGTGAAAGAAAAAATCGAGGAACTTAAGAAGCGCCACAAGGCGGTGATCTCCTCCCTCAACAAGAACGGTTACAAGCACGCCAAGACCGACAAGGCTTTTGCCGCCGTTACCGACGCGTTCCTTGAGTTCAAGCGTACGCCGCAGTTCCTGAAGGAACTGACCGACGTGCTGCGCGGGGTTATGGGCAAAATCCGCGAGCAGGAAAGGATCATTCAGGATATCGCCGTCAACCGCTGCCGGATGCCGCGCAAGGACTTCCTCAGCGCCTTCCAAGGCAACGAAACCAACCCCGAGTGGTTGGACGCGCAGTTGGCCAGCGGCAAGGCCTATGCGGAAAAACTGAGCGGTTACGCCGACGACATTCGCCGCGCCCATGCCCGCTTGGCCGCCATCGAAAAAGAGAACTATCTGGCCATCAGCGAAATCCGCGATATTTACCGCCGCATGCTGGTGGCGGAGGAAATGGCGCGCAAGGCCAAGAAGGAAATGATCGAGGCCAACCTGCGTCTGGTGATTTCCATCGCCAAGAAATATACTAATCGCGGCCTGCAATTCCTGGACTTGATCCAGGAAGGCAACATCGGTTTAATGAAAGCGGTGGACAAGTTCGAATACCGCCGCGGCTACAAGTTCTCCACCTATGCGACATGGTGGATACGACAAGCCATCACCCGGTCCATTGCCGACCAGGCGCGCACGATTCGCATCCCGGTGCACATGATCGAAACCATCAACAAGCTCAACCGGATATCCCGGCAGATGCTGCAGGAGATGGGTCGTGAAGCCACGCCGGAAGAGCTGTCGGTGCGCATGGAAATGCCCGAGGACAAAGTCCGCAAGGTGCTGAAGATCGCCAAGGAGCCCATTTCCATGGAAACTCCCATTGGCGATGACGAAGATTCGCATCTGGGCGATTTCATCGAAGACTCCCGGATCATGTCGCCCGTCGAAGCGGCCACCGTGTCCGGCCTGCGGGAAACCACCCAGCAGGTATTGGCCGGCTTGACTTCGCGTGAGGCCAAGGTGCTGCGCATGCGCTTCGGCATCGACATGAACACGGACCACACCTTGGAAGAGGTGGGCAAGCAATTCGACGTGACGCGCGAGCGCATTCGCCAGATCGAAGCGAAAGCCCTGCGCAAACTGCGCCACCCGTCGCGCTCGGAACAGCTGCGCAGCTTCCTGGATGTGGATTAACCCCGTTCCGGGCCCTTAGCTCAGTCGGTTAGAGCAGGGGACTCATAATCCCTTGGTCCAAGGTTCAAGTCCTTGAGGGCCCACCAAAATCAAAGGCTTAGCTTCGGCTAGGCCTTTTTTTTCTCTGACTGTAGCCAAAACGTAGCCACTTTCGGCTATTCGGTCATGTTCCGCACGAAGTGGCGCTTGTTCGTTGGGCGAGTAGCCGAGCAGAAGAACAAAGTCGGCTTCGCATTCGGGACAGGCGGTGTGCGTGGCCTCGCCAGTGAACCATTTGTTGCAGTAGGCGCACTGGCTGCTGCGGGCGTGGGGTTTGGATTGGGGCCGGTTACGGGGCGGCTTGCCTGTTTTTTGGTGGGGCGCTTGTGAGTGCCCATATCCAATACCTCCTTTTTCATTTGTAGGTCTTCGCTTCCAGGCATTGCTTGTGAACTAGCACCAGGTTTACGAGACGGTGCTTGCCGATGAGGACTGTGGGGAGGTAGGTGCGTTCGGTCCAGCCGTCGATGACGCCGATGTAAAGGCCGGTGAGTTCGGCGAAGCGTTCGCGGCGCATGACGGGCACCGAACCATGCTTTGTAGGCTTTGGCTGGCTTGACCTAAAGACGGGCCTCCCATAATCTCCCCTTGTTGGGGCCTGTCTAAATACTGGCATCTAACAGTTAGACGGTCGGCTAATAGTTAGACAGCAATGAAAGAATCCGCCAATTACGGGAAGGACTTGGATACAACCGAACGGAGTTCGAAACCGAGACGGGAATAGCGGCGAAGACGTGGTCCAACGTAGAAAACGGGCTGCAAAAAGCCAACGAAGACCACATCCAAGCAATGGCTAAACGATAGCCACAATACGCCTATTGGCTAACCACAGGCAACACAATCCCCGAGGCTGGACAAATCAGCCCGGAAATTGAGGACAGCAGAAAGAAACTAGGGACGGGTGGCTGATAGCGGCGAAGGTTATCAGCCGTTGGACGGGAGGGAGTTCCCTAAAAATAAACGGAGATTGACATGGACACGCAGAAACTTGGAAGCACCCGAAAGCTGCTGTTAGTAGCAACCGCATCATTCTTTCTTCTCGGATTACGCGCACCCAACGGCGAACTGATACGAGAAGGCGAGCCCGCCGACAAATTACTCATTAACTTGGGACGACCGCTAGCCATAACCAGCGGAGGATTAACTCTGGGCGGAAACACCATTAGCGACGGGCAAACATGGACTTACCGTATCGGGGACATCATTTACCGATTCGCCATAGACGACGGCAAAATCATCTCCGAACGGTGGGACAGAGTTCACGGGGCGCGGCGATAAATAAAGCAAAAACGGTTAGCTGATAGCCAAAAACGCAATCAGCCGAAGGACGAGAGGAAGCCCATAGTGATCGACGATCACCAGATACGGCGCAAGGAGTACAAGGAATGAGAACGACGGAAAAACCTGTCCAGGGGGAGCCATGAGCCTGGACGAACGAGACTACATGATAGAGCGCCACCGCCGCCTCTACGAGCACACGGAAGAAATCCCAAAACGCCTTCGCAGCCTTGACGAGCCCAGCGACAGCGCAAAGCAACTTACGACACGTCTTCGTAAGTTTCGCGAAGGGCACACCTACAATTCCCAAAACGCCAACGCATATAGCACCTATTACCAAGGCCGTAGATCAAAAAAAGCGGTAGTGCCAATAGGTTTGTTTATAGGGGCGATTGCTCTTACCCTTTTCTTTTTTACCCATAAAAGAGGTGAACCAATATTCCCGGCGTTCTCAAACGACTACCGGCCTGCAATAACAAAAGATCAATTACAGGCAGCCGGCATCATGCGACGTGAACACTAGAAAGTTCTGGACGCTTGGTTGAGCAGAGCAACAAGCCGGGCAGATGAGCCAAAAAGCTGAACAAAACAAGAAACGGACACCAGGAAAGATTCGGCAATCGCTCAAAGATTACGAGAGACCCAGAAGGCCCTTGAGCGCTTAAACAGGGAAGCGGAGAGCTTCCTTTCACGGAGATGCAACGATGGGACGACATGACAGGGACCACCAGCAGTACCCACACCACAGCCGGCGGCCCTGGCTGACTACGCCCTCCTACCGCGCCCGACACCTCGCCCCCCTCTTTGCTTTAGAGCACCAGAAAACCCACACATTACCGACTGACTATCAACTTAATACCGTAGTTACCTTAGGGATGTCAGGCACAAGCGCAACAGTGCAAGGGTTTCAGACCATACGCTTTCAGTGCAGTGCGCGTAAAAACCTCGAAACTTATTCAGTTGTCCAAAGAGAACAGATATCGGCCCTTTTGAAACAATGGAGTCTCTTAAATAAGTTACCCACATTGGTTTGTACCGCCAACCGATACTCAACCAACACAGGACTGGAGACCCAGCCTATCTCTATTCGCCAACACGGAGCTTTAGAATGAAAGGCCAGTGGATACAGCAATCTGAAAACGACACAACCGTAATCTTCGTTCATGGAATCCTATCGAGCTCAGAAAAGTGCTGGACACATGAAAATAATACCTACTGGCCCCAATTGCTAAATGAAGAGCCGGATTTGGACGGTATTGGTATTTATACCTTCTCGTATGCCACTGGGATTTTTTCAAAAGAATATCAACTGGGGGACATCGTGGACGCACTGAAAGAGCATCTGCGATTAGATAATGTCCTGGAGAACAACAAGCAACTTATATTTGTCTGCCACAGCATGGGTGGTATCGTTGTTCGGAAATTCATAGTTGATCGACAACTGGACTTAATTGATAAAGCCATCAAGCTCGCTCTGTTTCTCGTTGCATCTCCTTCGCTTGGATCCCAATACGCTAATTGGATCGTATATCTCGCGACAGCTTTTAAGATAAGGCATGCCCAAGCTGAATCGCTTCGGTTTGCAAGAGATAATACTTGGTTAAACGATCTCGATAAAAACTTTCAAAATCTCAAGGAAGGCTCGCTGTTTGATATTAAAGGAAAGGAACTGATTGAGGATAGGTCATTGATCTTGAAGAACTGGATTGGTAAGCCAATTGTTGAGTCTTTTTCTGGGGCAAAGTATTTCGGCGAGCCCGTTAAAATTCCTGACTCAGATCACTCTACCATAGCTAAGCCTTCTGATCGTAATGCCTTCCAACACCGTCTTCTATGTAAGTTTATCAACGAGCAAAAGTCTGGAGCAGTAACAACTACAACACAATCCCATACACTCGGTTCGACTGCCCCTGACACAGTAGGGCGCCATTTTAATAACCGGCTAAACGATGCGTTATCATCATTTTCCTCCCAGCCAACGATTTGGGTTGATCCGGTCTTAGCAAAAGCTCCGGAACATAACTCCGATATGGAAACGGAAGACAGAATACCCATGTCGGACCTGTTAAAAGAACCAAAGTCGACTATCATCAAAGCACCGCCTCAATTTGGCCTGACATGTTTAGCCTATTACTTAATCCAGCAGGCATGGGCTGCCAGTAAATCATCATTATGGCTCTATTTGGACGCCAAAACATTGAAGCCCCATGTGTCAGAAATCGAAAGGGCCGTAAAGCGCGAACTGAACCCCCTTGGTCTAGATACGAAGGATGTTGCATGTGTAATACTAGATTCGTGGAGTAACACCGAACAAGATTCAATCAAGCTTCTTGAAAAAGTGTGTAATCACTTTAAAGATGTGCCCGTCATAGTGATGCAATCACTAGATGGCACAAGTTTTGTCAGTCAGACACCTGATTTGCATGGTCGCGAGTTCAATATTCTCTACCTGTGGTCTCTTTCTAGAGGCGATATCCGGAAGATGGTTGCAAGGTATAACGAAGTGAGGAACGTCGGCAGTGAGGATGCAGTTATAAAGAAAGTTATTTCCGACATGGACGTTCTCAATCTGCATCGCACTCCACTAAATTGCTTAACTTTATTGAAAGTGTCGGAAGTTGACTTTGATGAAAGCCCTGTTAACCGGGCTGAAATGATTAAGCGCGTGCTTTTCTTGCTTTTCAATGTTGATGATATTCCGACGTATAAGGCGCGACCCGATCTCAAGGACTGCGAATATGTTCTTGGCTATTTTTGCGAAACCCTGCTTAGGGAGATGCGCAAGAGCTTTACTAGGGAGTACTTTCTCGAAACACTTCTCAGGTATTGCAAAGCGCGCTTTATCGATTTAGAGGTTCATGTTGTCTTTGATGTTCTTTATGCAAACAATATAATTATTGCGCATAATAATTCGTTTCGTTTTAAATTCACCTATTGGATATATTATTTCGCCGCACAGCGAATGTTTCATGATCAGGCCTTTGCTGATTTTGTATTGGATCATATGAATTATGCCAGATTTCCAGAAATAATTGAGTTTTACACTGGAGTTGACCGAAATCGAGAGGCTGCGTTAAGGCGCTTGACGAAAGATATCCGCGACACCACCGATAAGGTGCAGGAAAAGATCGGAATTCCAGATGGTATGAATCCATACCGTTTTGCGACATGGCGACCATCAACGGCCATGCTAGAGCAGATGCAAAAAGAAATTTGTGATGGTGTACAAGATTCGAATTTGCCGGAGACAATAAAGGATAGTTACCTTGACCGCCAATATGATAAATCGCGCCCCTATAACCAGGAAGTTCGCGACATAATTCAAGCGTACTCCGTAGCCTTCATGATGCAAGCAATGAAGGCCGGCGCGAGGGCGCTTCGAAATAGCGACTATGTGGACCCTGACATCAAACGTGATCTACTCAAGGAAATCATGAGATGCTGGGAACAAGTCTCAAAGGTCCTGATGATTCTATTGCCACTTCTGGCAGAGAGGGGGCATGCAGCTTTCGATGGACAGGGGTTTAACCTGCGAGGGTATTTTGGCGATAACTTCGATGAAAGGTTTAAAACCATATTGCTGGAGATTCCCAATAATATGGTTTTATGGACCCAAGACGACTTGTTCTCACAGAAAATGGGCCCTCTTTTACTCGATCAGTTTAAAAATGAGCCAGATGAGCTAAAAAGACACATATTGTCCATACTGTTGATATATCAAAGGCCTCGTGATTGGCGCGAACAGATGGAAAGGTATATTGAATCGGTTTCACCTAATTCTTTTTATCTTTTAGATGTTTATAGGATTCTGCGGGAGCAATATCGCCATTGCTATGCGCCACGCCGTGTTCTATCTGATATCGAGCATCTTATTAAACTTGCAGCAGCAAAGCACACCTCGGGACGGAAATTGCCTGGACAAAAGCATATGAAGAGACTAACCAAGGATGTGATACCAAAACGAGAGATCGATCAGGATGGCGTCTAAGGCGGTGGTGAGAGGAGACGGATGCAGAGTCACGGGATTTTGGGTTATGCCTTGTTTCTTGTCTTTTTCGAGCAGATCGCGATGTCGCCGGCCGCTACAGTGGCGTGAGGCTTAGGGGCGCTGTCCCTGCTAGGCGCGGCGTATTCGGGGTCAGGTCTTGCTTCT
Organism: Methylogaea oryzae; assembly: GCF_019669985.1. Classification (NCBI taxonomy): domain Bacteria; kingdom Pseudomonadati; phylum Pseudomonadota; class Gammaproteobacteria; order Methylococcales; family Methylococcaceae; genus Methylogaea; species Methylogaea oryzae. The sequence goes on along the minus strand of NZ_AP019782.1, from coordinate 3,662,038 downwards.
AGTGACGCCACGCTGCCGCGAGGCTTAGGCGCGCTATCCCTGCCGGGAGCGGCCAACATCCTTGTTCGCCTTAGCGGGCATCGACAACCCGTCAGCCGCCAATTAGACCGCCTGCTTGGGATGTTCCAGCTTATCGGCAAGCCATAGCTTGATGAGGGATTGACGGGTTACTCCCAGCTTGCGGGCTTCCTTGTCGAGGGAGTGCACCATCCAGGCGGGGAAATCGACGTTGACGCGCTTGGAGACGAGGCCGGGGCGGCGGGCTTGGGCCAGGTCGAGGAGTTGGGTGACGTCTTCGTCGGCGTCGAAACGCTGGTCAAATTCCGAGGCTTTCATAGATTTCCACTTCCTCTTTTCGGGATCGTCTGACGGAAATCAGGCGAATGTTTTCGCTGCGATAGGTGACGACGGCCGACCAGTGCTTGTTGCCGATCTTGCCGACAACCAGGCAGCGCGGTTCGTCGGTGTCTCGGGCCGGGATTTCGAGTAGGTCGGGATCGTCCCACAGGGCTTGCGCTTCATCGAAGTCGATGCCGTGCTTGGCCCGGTTGGCGTCGCTTTTGTCTTGGTCGTACTCGAAGCCCATAGCGGATTTATGCCCAAGCCGGTATAAAAACGCAACCGTTTTTATACAAAAAGGTGTCGCCGTTACACTGGCACGAGGCTTAGGCTAGCTATCGCTATTCCTGCCAGAAGCGGCCAAGATTCGTGTTCGCCTTGGGCTGGACGCCGTAGTCAAAACGTAGCCACGCCAACTTGCCACGTTCCATAAATCAACACGTTACGAGACTTCGTGTGTGCTTGCGGGCGATTGCAAGGTGTTGATATTAAAAGGTATACTTTTCCCCAGTCGGGCCGCATGATCCCTTGGTCCAAGGTCCAAGGTCCAAGGTCCAAGGTCCAAGGTCCAAGGTCCAAGGTCCAAGGTCCAAGGTCCAAGGTCCAAGCCCTTGAGGGCCCACCATAAAGAACAAAGGCTTAGCTTTTTCGGCTAAGCCTTTTGTTTTTCAAGTGTCCGCTTCCGTTACGACCACCAGTAGGCGTCCCTCTTCATGACTAATGCGAAGTTCTACCTGAACGTTCCGTACGCGGAGAAAGACCAAGCCAAGGCGCTAGGGGCGCGATGGGACGCGTCCCGGAAAAAGTGGTACGTTCCCGCCGGGGTCGATGTCTCCCTCTTCCAGCAATGGGAGCCGGCGGATGTCGCCGGCGACGGCAAGGCGCAGGCCGTTACGGGCACGCCGTCCCGCGGACGCGCCGCGGGCGTTTCGTCCAAAGCGTCGGGCGATTCCGTCGGCGGCGCGGTCGTTGCGCAAACCCAGCCGGCGGACAAGCATTTCGTGCCTTATTGCGGCGAGGCGCCTCCCTGGGATTGAGCGCGACCGGGCCGGCGGTTAAGGGCCATGCTTGTTGTCCCCGTCCCTACTGGATTGGCCCGCAGGCGCGGCGAGGGACTACACTTAAGGCGTACGGCGCTCGGTACGCGGAGCGCGTTTCCTTTCTGACATAGACGCGTGCGGCCCATCCCGCCGTGCTAGCGTTGGCGGCACTTAAACTGAGTCACGGCACCACACCGACCATGCCCGTTTCCAATGTCTTGCTCCCTCCGGCGCTGATCGGTTTCGAGCACATCAAGCGCGGCTGGGACGCCAGGACGCGAAAGTCCACCGCCCACTTGTTGCCTGGGCAGTTTTACGTTACCCGCCACGACGAGGCCATCTACACCACCCTGGGGTCGTGCGTGGCGGCCTGCATCCGCGACCGGGAAACCGGCGTGGGGGGCATGAACCATTTCATGCTGCCCTTCACCCCGGAGATGGCCGAACAGCGCGAGTGGGGGTCCCCCGCCGCCATGTATGGCAACTACGCCATGGAGCATTTGATCAACGAGATCATGAAAAACGGCGGCGCGCGCCGGAACCTGGAGGCCAAGGTGTTCGGCGGCGGACGCATTTTGGCCAATATGACCGACGTCGGGGCCAGAAACGTCGCTTTCGTCCATGACTACCTGGCTGCGGAAGGATTTCGGGTGATTGCCGAGGACGTGGGCAGCGTTTATCCCCGAATCGTTATTTACCACCCCGCCAACGGCGACGTTTTGGTCAAACGTGTGCGCTCACTGCACAATCAAGTCATCGTCGAGCAGGAAACCAAGTACCTCAACACCATCGGCAAGCCGGCCCAGGCGGAAGTCGACTTTTTTTGAGCGGGAGCCCCGCTTAGCGCCGCTTCTTGGCGGGAGGCGCCTTTTTCTTCGGCGCAGCTTTAGCCGGTGGAGCCGATTTTGCCGGCGGAGCGCCGCGGGCGCCGCGCATGGGGAGCGGATGGCCCAGGCCCAGGACGTGATGCTGGCGGCCGTCGCCCTTGATTTCCGTGCGGATGCCGTGTCCCGGGTGCTTGGGCGCGGGTTTGCCCCGGCCGCGACGTGACGGGATGATCAGCGGTTCCTCCGGCATATCGTCGCTGCCCCAGCCTTCCCGCCGGCGTTCGTTTTCCCTTTCTTGCAGCCATTGGCGCCAGGCGGCGGCTCTTTGCTCGAAGTCGGCGTCCGCCGGCAGGCCGGCTTCGACATCGGCTTGTTGCGCGGCGACCGCCTCCGTTTCCAGGTCCAGCCATTCCTGGCTTTCGTCGTGGGCGCCGGCCGGACCGGCAGCCTGGAGGACGGCGATCAGCAGCGCCGCGCGTAGCGCTTTAACCATGGCGTTTTAGTCGTGAAAATCGGCCACCGCCGGGGCGTGGTCGGACGGTCGCTCCCATTTGCGCGGCGTTTTGTCGATGGTGCTGGCGATGCAGCGTTGGGCCAGGTCGGGGCTGGCCAGGATCAAGTCGATGCGCAGGCCGGCGTTGCGGCGGAAGCCGGCCGCGCGGTAGTCCCACCAGGAAAAACTGGCTTCCTCCTGATCGAACAGGCGGAAGCTGTCGGCCAGTCCGATGTCCAATAAGCGCTGAAACGCTTGCCGTTCCGGCGTGGAGCAAAGGATCTTCTCGCGCCAAGCGGCGGGATCGTGCACGTCGCGGTCGTCGGGGGCGATGTTGAAGTCGCCCACCACCGCCAGCCGCGGGTAGCGCGCCGCCTCGGCGGCGACGAAGGCGGCGGCCTTGTCCAGCCAGTCCAGCTTGTAAGCGTATTTGTCGCTGCCCACTTCCGAACCGTTGGGCACATAGAAATTCACCAGGCGCAGCTCGCCGAAGGTGGCGGCCAGCACGCGCCGTTGCGGGTCTTCCAGGCCGGGCAGGTCGGTGACCACGTCGCTGCCGGCGATTTTCGCCAGGATCGCCACGCCGTTATAGGTTTTTTGGCCGCTGAAGAGGCACTGGTAGCCGGCGGCGTTGAGTTCGGCGCTGGGGAACTCGGGGTCGGAGAGCTTGATTTCCTGCACCGCCAGCAAGTCCGGCTGATTTTGCGCCAGCCAGTCCAGCACTTGGGGCAGGCGCACCCGCAGGGAGTTCACATTCCAACTTGCTATGCGCATGGGGTTGTTCGGGATAATGGGGACGGAGTAGCCCATAACTATAAACCGAAACCGGCCCGTGCTGGTGCCCAAGGAGTCCCTATGACGCCGTCGCGCTACGAATTTTTCGCCCTGATTTCCGGCGCGCTCGCCGTGCTGGCGTGGTCGGGAACCGCGCCTTACGACGGGCCCACCTGGTGGCTGGAAGCGGCGCCGGTGCTGATCGCCTTGCCGCTGTTATGGCGGACGCATCGCGCTTTTCCCCTGACGCCGCTGGCGTATCGGCTGATTTTTTTGCACGCCCTGGTGCTGCTGGTGGGCGCCCACTATACCTATGCCCGCGTGCCGCTGGGATTTTGGCTGGAGGATTTATTGGGCCTGTCCCGCAATCCCTACGATCGGATCGGCCATTTCATGCAGGGCTTCGTGCCGGCCGTACTGGCGCGGGAGATCCTGCTGCGCACTTCGCCGTTGGTGCCGGGGCGCTGGCTGGCGTTCCTGGTCGCCTGCGTGTGTTTGTCCATCAGCGCGGCGTACGAGTTCATCGAGTGGTGGACCGCCGTTGCCGTGGGCGCGTCGGCGGAGTATTTTCTCGCCACCCAGGGCGATCCCTGGGACACCCAATGGGACATGCTGATGGCGTTGATCGGCGCCGTGGCGGCGCAGGCGGCGCTGTCCGGCGGCCATGATCGGCAATTGGCTGGAATAAGCGCACACGGAAAACAGGGAGCGAGTAGATGAATCATGTTAAACGCGTCATCGCCGCGGCGGCGTTGTCGGTCCTTTGGGCCGGCTCGGCCGGGGCGGAGCAATATGTGTTCGCGTTGAGCTGGGAGCCGGCGTTTTGCCAAAGCCATCGCAAGACGGCCGAATGTCGGGCCGAGAGCAGCGCTTCGTTCGCGGCCGGCCATTTGACGCTGCACGGCTTGTGGCCGGACGGCGGCGAATATTGCCAAGTGCCGGCGCAACAGCGGCAGGACGATGAGGGGCATCTTTGGGATCGGCTGCCGCCGGTGCAATTGGCCGGGGAAAACCGTTCCAAGCTGGATAAATACATGCCGGGCACGCAATCGCTGCTGGAGCGCCACGAGTGGACCAAGCACGGCAGTTGTTACAGCGCGTCGCCGGACGGCTACTTCGCCAAGGCGGTCGAGCTGGCGACGCAGGTGGACGCCAGCGAGCTCAACCAACGGCTGGCCAATGCCGCCGGCGGATCGGTGGAACGGGATCAGCTGATCGAGGCCGTGCGCCGCGATTTCGGCGACGCCGCCGCGGATTCCCTCAGCCTCATTTGCCAAAAAGGCGCGTTGCAGGAAGTGCGGTTCGTCCTCAACGAACGCATCCGCCGCGGCGGATTGGATCGCGATGCGTTCGCGGGGCGCGGCAAGAAGCTTTGCTCATCGCGGGTAAACGTTACCGCCGCGCCTTGAGGCGTATCGGCACTCACCGTCCCGCCGGCCCGAAGGCCGTTTCAGCGCGGGTCGCCGATTTCGGCGGCCCGGCCGTCCTCCATCAGCTGCGCGGCGTTGCTTCCGGTCAACGCTTGCAGCAACGCCACCAAAGCGTCCATTTCCTCGTCGCTCAAGCCTAACGGTTTGATCGCCGGATCGAGTTCCGCATGCGCCACGCCGCCTCGGTTGTAGAAGGCCGCCACGTCGCGCAGTGTGCTTAACGAACCGTCGTGCATATAGGGCGCGGTCAGGGCGACGTTGCGCAGGGACGGCGTTTTGTATTTCCAGCGGTCGGCCGGGATTTGGGTGATTTCGTAGCGGCCCAAGTCGTTGGGTTTGGTTTCCGATACCGAAGCCAGCCGCCGCGGATCCAGCCGCACGCTCAATCCGGGCGCCAGCCGCACCGGCTGGGCGGGGTCGCCGTGGCTGGTACGGTAGCCGATGCCTGTGTCGTGGAACGCGTGGTCGGTGAACAGCGCCGATTTGTCGTCCAGTCCGTGGCAAGCGGCGCAGCCGGCTTTGCCGGTGAACAGCTCGAAGCCTCGCTTGGCTTGGGGCGTTATGGCGTCGGGTTGGCCGCCGTAGCGCCAACGGTCGAACGGCGAGTCCGCGGCGTTGAGGCTGCGCTGGTAGGCCGCCAAGGCCAGTCCCAGGGTTTCCATGGTCGGGCCGCGGCGAAACACCGTTTGGAAGCGGTCGGCGTAGTCGGGCAGCGCCTGGAGCTTCGCCAATACGTGGCCGATGGAGGGATTGCCCATCTCGTTGGCGGCCAGCAGCGGCCCCCAGGCTTGTTGCTCCAGGGCCGATTCCCGGCCGTCGTGGAACAGGCTGCGCTGGTAGGCGACGTTGAACAGGGTGGGCGCGTTGCGCCGCACGCTGCGGCCTTCGATGCCGACGGAGGTGGCGGTTTCGTTGCTGGTATAGCCCTGTCCCGGCACGTGGCACATGGCGCAGGAGACGGTGTCGTTGAAGGACAGGCGGCGGTCGAAGAACAGCTTGCGGCCCAGGGCGACGGCTTCCGGCGTGAGGGGCGCGTCCAGGTCCAGCGGCGGCGGCTGTAGGCCCTGCGGCGGCCGCTTGGCCCAGCCGAGCAGCGTGGTGGCGGGCAGCGCCTTGCCGCAGAGGGGGGCGGCGCAATCGGAGTTGGTCGCGGGCGGCGTCGACGCCTCTTCCGACAACAACGTCCGAACGTCGTTCACCAGCAGGTCCGCCTGCAGGGTGGACAGGTCGTACATATTGCGCACCCGGCTCCTGCCGTCGATGAGGTAGACGCGCAGCAGGTGGGCGAACGCCTCGGTTTCCCGCCCCTGTTTGTCGCGCAGGCGCTCCGCTGCTTGGCCGTAGGCGTCCAGGATGGGGCGCAAGGCCGTTTCGCCGCTGGTGGTGAGGAAGTGCCAGTCCAGGCCGCGTTTGAGGTGCTCTCCGTAACGGGCCATGGCCGCCGGCGTATCCTGTTGCGGGTTGAAGCTCAGGGTGATTAAGCGCAGCTTGCCCGCCACGTCCGGCTCTTTTCCGAGGCGCTTGCCGACCTGGTGCAGCACCTGGGTCGCCAGCGGGCAGCCCTTGGCGTCGTTGCAGGCGGAATAGATGAAACTGAGCAGGGTGATTTTGCCGTCCAGCAGGCTGCGCAGGCGCAGGGCGCGGCCTTGCTCGTCCAGCACTTCGCCGTCGGCGGCTTGCTTGATGGGCGGCAGGCTGTAGCTGCCAGGCGGCGGCAACGGGTTAGCGGCGGCGTGGCCGGCCGCCAGGATCAGCGCCAAACCGAATATCCAGTATTTCATCGACATGTCCGATCGGGTTGTAAGCGGCCTGGGTTTCGTTGCGACGGGAAGCATGGGGGCGGCGCCGCCCTAGCCGCCCACCCCGTTCGCCACGTCCTCCAACACCTTGAGAAAGGCGTCGCCGTAGCGCGTCAGCTTGGCTTGGCCGACGCCGCTGACTTCGCCCAGCTCGTCCAGGGTTTGCGGGCGATGGTTGAGGATTTCCAGCAGGGTGCTGTCGTGGAAGATCACGTAGGGCGGCACGCCCTGCTCCCTGGCCAACTCCAGCCGCTTGGCTTTCAGCGCCAGCCACAGCGGGTCGTCGCCGGCGCCTTCCGGGCGGGCTTTGCGTTCCTCGCGGGTTTTGCGCACCTTGGGCTGTTCGGCGTCGCGGCGTAGCCACACCGCTTGCTCGCCGCGCAGCACCGGCCGGGCCGCTTCGGTGAGACGCAGGCCGCCGAACGCTTCCATGTCCACGGTCAAGAAACCGCCGGCCACCAGTTGGCGGAACACGCTGCTCCATTGGGATTGGGTCAGGGCTTGGCCGATGCCGTAGGTGCTGAGTTGCTGGTGTTGGAAGCGCTCCACTTGAACGGTGCTTTTGCCCAGCAGCACGTCCACCACATGGCCCACGCCGAAGCGCTGGCCGGTGCGGTAGACGCAGGACAGGGCCATGCGGGCGGCTTCGGTGGCGTCCCAGGTGTCCACCGGTTGCAAACAGTTGTCGCACTGGCCGCAATGGCCCGGGTGATCGTCTTCGCCGAAATAGCGCAGGATGGTCTGGTGGCGGCAGGCGGTGGATTCGCAATAGCCCAGCAGGGCGTCCAGCTTGTGCCGCTCCAGGCGCTTGCGTTCCTCCGGCGCGTCGGTGGAGTCCAGCAGCTGGCGCATGGCGATCACGTCGCCCAGGCCGTAAGCCATCCAGGCGTCGGCGGGCAGGCCGTCGCGGCCGGCGCGGCCGGTTTCCTGGTAATAGCCTTCCATGCTTTTCGGCAAATCCATGTGGGCGACGAAGCGCACGTTGGGCTTGTCGATGCCCATGCCGAACGCCACCGTCGCCACCATCACCACGCCCTCCTCCCGTAGGAAACGACGCTGGTTGGCCTCGCGCACGGCGGCGGGCAGGCCGGCGTGGTACGGCAGAGCGTCCCGCCCTTGTTCGCGCAGCCATTCGGCGGTGTCTTCCACCTTTTTGCGCGATAGGCAGTAAACGATGCCGGCATCCCCGGCGTGCTCGGTCTCCAGGAAGGCCAGCAGCTGGCGGCGGGCGTTGGCTTTTTGCGTCACCCGGTAGCGGATGTTGGGCCGGTCGAAACTGGCGACGAACTGCTCGGCTTGCTCCAGCCCCAGCCGCTCGACGATCTCGCGCCGGGTGGGCGCATCCGCCGTGGCGGTGAGGGCGATGCGCGGCACGTCGGGAAAGCGCTCGTGCAGCACCGTCAACTCGCGGTATTCCGGGCGGAAATCGTGGCCCCATTGCGACACGCAATGGGCCTCGTCGATGGCGAACAGGGCCAGCCCTGCGCCGTCTTGCGCCTGCTCCAGCGTCGCCAGGAAGTTGGGCTTGAGCAGCCGTTCCGGCGCCACGTAGAGGATATCCAAATCGCCCCGCACCAGCCGTCCCTGCACCTCGCGGGCGTCGGCCGGCTCCAGGCTGGAGTTGAGGAAAGCCGCTTTCACGCCCAGTTGCTTGAGGGCATCCACCTGATCCTGCATCAAGGCGATCAGCGGCGATACGACGATGCCGACGCCGCGGCGCAGCAAGGCGGGAATCTGGTAGCACAGGGATTTGCCGCCGCCGGTGGGCATCAGCACCAGGGCGTCGCCGCCGCCGGCGACGTGCTCGACGACTTCCTGCTGGCGGCCGCGGAAGGCCGGATAGCCGAAAACGTTGTGCAAAACCTGCTGGGCGGTGGGAGCGGGCATGGGGCGAAGCGAGCGGAGAATCAGCGGCAAAGTTTACCGCCTTTTGCCGGGCGCCCGCTGAATTTGGCCCCGCAGGGCGGCGCGAGGTGGCGGATTTACCACAAAAAACCCCACGCCCGACTACGCTTTAATGCCTAAGCGATTCACGCAGGAAGCCTCGCCAATGCGTCACGTCAGCGGGAACCGGTTGCCGCGCGCCCATCTCGGTGCATTGCACCTGGAATACCTATTGCCGTGGCTGGCGCTGTTGGCATCCCTCGCCGTCGCCCAGCAACTGTGGCGGGGCGCGCAGGAAAGCGCGCAGCGGGATTTGTGGGTGCGTTTCGATTTTCGCGTGCGGGAGCTGGCCGGGGACGTGGAGCACCGCATGTCCGCCTACGAACACGTGCTGGCCGGCGTGCAGGGGTTGTTCGCCGCTTCGCGCCGGGTGGACCGCGAGGAGTTCCGCGCTTATGTCGCCGCCCTGGACCTGGCGCGCAACTATCCCGGCATCCAGGGCGTGGGATTCGCCCAGGCCGTGCCGGCGCAGCAAAAGACCAGCCACCTCGCCGCCGTCCGGCGGGACGGCTTTCCCGCCTATGCCGTCCGGCCCGAAGGCCAGCGCGACGCCTATGCCCCTCTGGTCTACATCGAGCCGTTTGACGGCCCCAACCTGAACGCCTTCGGCTACGACATCTATTCGGAGCCCATTCGCCGCGCCGCCATGGACGCGGCGCGGGACTCGGACCGTGCCGCCATCACCGGCAAAATTCGGTTGTCCGTGGAAACCGGCCCGCACGCGCAAGCCGGCTTCCAGATGTTGTTGCCGGTATACCAAACCAACGCCCGGCACGACGGTTTGGCGTCCCGCCGCGCCAATTTGCTGGGCTGGATCGTCGGGCTGTTCCGCATGGACGACTTGATGGCCGGGATTTTCGGCGTACATGCTGCCGAGCTCGGAGTCGAAATTTACGACGGCGACAGCCTGGAGGACGCCGCGCTGCTGCACCGCAGCGCCAACCTGGGCCGGGGCGGCGATGCCGCTCGCTTGCACAGCATCCGGCACTTGGAAATCGCCGGACATCCCTGGACGATCAAGGTGTATTCCCAGGGAAATTTCGAAGGCACCCATGACGAGGACAAGCCGACCTTCGTCGCCATTGCCGGCGTCGGCGTCAGCTTGTCCCTGGCGTTGCTCGTTTGGTTCGCCTTGCATTGGAAACAGCAGGCGACGCTGGCGCAGCGTTATGCCACGGCCATACGCACCTCCATCGACGGCTATCTGGTGGCGGACTGCCGAGGCAGGATCGTCGAGGCCAACGCGGCCCTGGCGTACATGACCGGTTACACGGAGCAGGAGTTGCTGGCCTTGGGCATCGCGGACATGGAGGCGCTGGCAACGCCCGAGGAAATCGCCCGGCACTTCGAAAAAATGATGGCGGCCGGCGCCGACCGTTTCCAAACCCGCTGGAAACGCAAGGACGGCGCCCATATCGACGTGGAGGTGAGCGCGACCTATATGCGAACCCGCCACAGCCAGTGCATCTACGCCTTCGTGCAGGACGTCACCGAGCGTTGCTCGCGGGAGGCGGCGCTGCGGCTGGCCGCCACCGTCTACAGCGCCGTGGACGAAGCGGTCATGGTGACGAGCCGGGACAACCGCATCATCGCCGTCAATCCCGCATTCGCGGCCATCACCGGTTATGCGCCGGAAGAGGTGATCGGCAAGAATCCGCACCTGCTGTCCAGCGGCGCCCACCCGCCGGCTTTTTACGACGAGCTCTACGCCACGTTGGCCGCCACCGGCTGCTGGAACGGGGAAATCGTCAATCGCCGCAAGAACGGCGAGTTGTTCAACGAATGGCTGTCCATCAAGCAGGTGCGCGACGACAAAGGCCGGCTCACCCATCACGTGGCGGTGTTTTCCGACATCAGCGAGCGCAAAGCCACGGAGCGGCGCATGCATCACATGGCCCATTACGATGTGCTCACCGACCTGCCCAACCGCACCCTGCTGACCGACCGCATCCAGCAGGCCCTGGCGCAAGCGCGGCGGGAGGAGGCTGCCTTGGCGCTGATGTTCATCGACCTGGACCGCTTCAAACCGGTCAACGATACCCTGGGCCACGCCGTCGGCGATCTGCTGCTGAAGGAAGTCGCCATTCGCTTGCAGGAATGCGTGCGCGAGTCGGATACGGTGTCGCGCTTGGGCGGGGACGAATTCGTCGTGCTGTTGCCCACCCTGGACGTGGCCGCCGATGCCCTGCTGGTGGCGGAAAAAATCCTGCAAGCCCTGGCTGCGCCCTTCGCCCTGGCCGGCCACTACATCCGCATTTCTTCCAGCATCGGCATCGCCGTCTATCCCGAGCACGGCGACGACGAAATCCAATTGCTGAAAAACGCCGACACCGCCATGTATTACGCCAAAAAAAGCGGGCGCAACAACGCCAAGTTCTATCAACCGGAGATGGCGGCCCCCGTCCCGTAGGCGCGGACTGTCCCTGCAAGCCCCCCGACCCGCTCGCCTACCGCCCCCAGCCCCCCTACGGTACAATCCTCGCCGTCCCACACTGCGAAAGCCTCCCCCCTTGAACGACACCAAAGCCCAGCCCCCCAACAGCCTGCAAGCCTATCTGCGGCTGCTGTCCTACGTCCGGCCCTACTGGCTGATTTTCTCGGTGAGCCTGATCGGGTTCGTCATCTACGCCGCCACCCAGCCCGCCTTCACCAAGCTGATGGAAAGCGCCGTGGACTACGTGCAGAACCGCAAGCAGGAAGAGGCCATGTGGATTCCCCTGGCCATGGTGGGCATCATGCTGGTGCGGGGCATCGGTTCGTTCCTGGGCAATTACTACATCGCCAAGGTGGCCAACAACGTGGTGCACACCCTGCGTTGCAGGATTTTCGACCGCTATACGGAACTGCCCACCAGCTACTTCGACGACAACAACTCCGGCCACCTCATTTCCCGCGTCACCTACAACGTCACCCAGGTGACTACCGCCGCCACCGACGCCATCAAAGTGGTGGTGCGGGAAGGCATGACGGTGATCGCCCTGATCGGCTACCTGGCCTACCTCAACTGGCGGCTGTCGCTGATCTTCCTCGCCATCGCGCCGCTCATCGCTTTTGTCGTGTCCCGCGCCAACAAGCGCTTCCGCAAGCAGGCCAAGCGCATTCAAAGCTCCATGGGCGACGTCACCCACATCTCGTCGGAGCTGATTACCGGCCACCGGGTGGTGCGCAGCTTCGGCGGCGAGGACTACGAAAAGCGGCGCTTCCGCGAAGCCAGCCGCGACAACTACCGCCAGTTGCTGAGCATGGTGAAGACCTCCGCCATCAGCACGCCGGTGTTGCAGCTGATCGTCACCAGCGCCCTGGCGGTATTGATCTACCTGGCCCTGCTGATGATGAGCGACGGCAGCGCCGGCCAGTTCGTCGCCTTCATCACCACCGCCATCCTCATCCCCAAGCCCCTGCGCCAGTTGAGCGAGGTCAGCTCCACCATCCAGAAAGGCATCACCGCCGCCGAAAGCATTTTCGAGGTACTGGACGAGGCGCCGGAAGCGGACCACGGCACCCTGGACGTGGAGCGGGCGCGCGGCCGGGTGGAGTTCCGCGGGCTGACTTTCGGCTACCCGGCCAGCCAGCGGCCGGTGCTGGACGACGTGTCTTTCGTCGCCGAACCGGGCCAGACCGTGGCCCTGGTGGGCCATTCCGGCAGCGGCAAGACCACCCTGGTAAACCTGATCCCGCGCTTTTACGACCATCACCAGGGCCAGATCCTGTTGGACGACGTCGACGTCAACCAATATGCCCTGAAGAGCTTGCGCCGCCAGATCGCTTTCGTGACCCAGCACGTCACGTTGTTCAACGACACGGTCGCCGCCAACATCGCCTACGGCACCCTGGGCAACGCGCCGCGGGCAGCCATCGTCGAGGCGGCGCGGCAAGCCAACGCCCTGGAATTCATCGAGCGGCTGCCGGACGGCCTGGACACCCTCATCGGCGAAAACGGCGTCAAGCTGTCCGGCGGCCAACGCCAGCGGCTGGCCATCGCCCGCGCCCTGCTGAAAAACGCGCCGCTGCTGATCCTGGACGAAGCCACTTCGGCCCTGGACACGGAATCGGAGCAGAAAATCCAGCTGGCCCTGGACAAAGCCATGCGCGGCCGCACCACCCTGGTGATCGCCCACCGCCTGTCCACGGTGGAGAACGCCGACCTGATCCTGGTGCTGGACCAAGGCCGCATCGTCGAGCGCGGCGATCACGCCGAACTGCTGGCGCTCGGCGGCATCTACGCCCAATTGCACCGGCGGCAATTCCACGACGCGCCGCGGCCGGTAGCCGAGGACGGGTAATTCCTCGCTTGCGCCGCCGCCGCCCCGCGCCTTTCGTTCGGCGGCTTGTGCGCTGCTCCGCGAAATAGCCTAAGCCAGCCGGTTCCCCCCGAGGCGCAAACTCCACTAAACTGCGCGGTAATTGCCTGTTCACCCGTCGGCGTCCATGCCGGACGGGGGCGGGCGGCAGTTCGAGGCGGCCCATGAAAGGCGATAATAATAAGAAAAACTCTCGGTTTAGGCCGACCAGGCTATTGCCCTGCCTGGTCTTGGCCACCTCCCTGGCGCTCATCTACCAAACTTGGCGGCAAGAGCCATACGCCGCCGGCCAAATGCAGGCTGTCTACAGCGAAGTCGCGTTCGGGCTGTCGTTGACGCTGTTGTGTTGGCTGCTGGTGCGCGGCCGCGAGCGCGCCTTGGTGACGGCTCGGGCATTGAGCGACGAGCTGGCCCGGCGTCAAAACGTGCAAAAGGCCCTGGAGGAAAGCGAGGAACGCTGGAAATTCGCCCTGGAGGGAGCCGGCGACGGCGTGTGGGATTGGCACGTGGCCGACAACAAGGTTTACGCCTCGTCCCGCTGGAAGGAGATGCTGGGCTACGGTCAGGACGAGCTGGGCGACTCTTTGCAGGAGTGGGAGGCGCACATCCATCCCGAAGACTTGGCGCAATGCTACGACGGCATCCGGCGGCATTTGGAGGGGGAAACGCCGATTTACGTCAGCGAACACCGCATGCGTTGCAAGCACGGCGGCTATCGCTGGTTCCTCGACCGGGGCATGATTATCGGCCGCGACGAAAACGGCAAGCCGTTGCGCGTCATCGGCACCCACAGCGACATCACTGAGCGCAAGGCGGCCGAACGCAAGCTGGCGGAAAACGAGGCCCGCTTGCGCGCGGTGCTGGAGACGGCGGTGGATGCGGTGATCGTCATCGACGCCTACGGTCGAATCGCCCTGTTCAATCCCGCCGCCGAACGCATTTTCGGCTATCACGCCGACGAGGTGCTGGGCTGCAACGTCAACCTGTTGATGCCCGAACCCTACCGCAGCGCTCACGACGGCTATTTGCGCCGTTTTATGGAAACCGGCGACGCCAGAATCATCGGCATCGGCCGAGAAGTGGTCGGCCGGCGCAAGGACGGCAGCCAGTTTCCTTTGGATCTCGCGGTCGGCGAAATGACGGTCAACGGCCAGCGGCAGTTCACCGGCATCCTGCGCGACATCAGCGAGCGCAAACAGGCGGAGGCCCTGCTCAAGGAAAGCGAATCCAAGCTGCGGCTGGTGATGGACAACATCGCCGAAGTGTTCTGGATGGCCGATGTGGACAGCGAAAAGACTTTCTACGTCAGCCCCGGTTACGAGCGGGTCTGGCGCCACAGTTGCCAGGAGCTGTACGACAATCCGCATTCCTTTTTCGACGCCGTCCACCCGGACGACCGGGAGCGGGTGCAAGCCAACCTGGCCACGGAAAAAACCGGGCAACCTTTCGAATGCGAATTTCGCATCGTTTGGCCGGACGGCACGGTGCGCTGGATACGGGACCGGGGATTTCCGGTGCCCGCCGACAGCGGCCCGGTCAAGCAATACGTCGGTTTGGCCGAAGACATTACCGAGCTCAAGCGGCGCGAGCAATTGGAGGACGAGCTGCGCATCGCCGACGCCGTTGCGGCGGAACGGGGGCAGGCGGAGGAAAAGCTGCGGCAGCAAAAAGAGCGTTACCAGTTGCTGCTCAACTCTATCGGCAAAGGCATTTTCGGCCTGGACGTTCAAGGCCGCTGCACCTTCTGCAACCCGGCCGGCCTGACGTTGCTCGGCTATCGGCACGAAGCGGACTTGGTGGGCAAAGATATTCATTGCCTGATCCACCATACTCTCGCCGACGGCACGCCCTGCGACAAAGAACGGTGCGAGGTGCGCCAGGCCCTGCTCACCGACGAGATCATCCACGGCGCCGACGACGTTTTCTGGCGCGCCGACGGCAGTTCGTTTTTCGCCGAGTATTGGTCCTATCCGCAATACGAGAACGGCGAGGCGATCGGCGCGGTCGTCACCTTCTCCGACGTCACCCTGCACAAAGAGGCGGAACAGTCCCGGCTGCTGGCGGCCAAGGTGTTCGAGTCCAGCAGTGAAGCCATTCTGGTGACCGACAGCCGCAACGTCATCGTTTCCGTCAATCCCGCCTTCACCGATATCACCGGCTACAGCGCCGCGGAAGCGATCGGCCAAACGCCCCGCATCCTCAAGTCCGGCCGCCACGACGAGGCGTTTTACCGCGAGATGTGGAGCACCCTGCTGAAAAACGGGCACTGGGAGGGGGAGATTTGGGACCGCCGCAAAAACGGCGAGATTTACCCCAAGTGGACCTACATCAACACCATCAAGATCGCCGGCCGGATCGCCAACTTCGTGGCGATTTTTTCCGACATTACCGAGCGCAAGGCCAGCGAGGAGCATATCCAGCGGTTGGCCCATTACGACGTGCTGACCGGCCTACCCAACCGCTTGTTGTTCCACGCTCGGCTGGACCAAGCGCTGGCCAACGCCAAGCGTCACGAAACGCCCCTGGCGCTGATGTTCATCGACCTGGACCGCTTCAAGCACATCAACGACTCCCTGGGACACGCCGTGGGCGACCAGCTGCTGATTTCCGTGGCCCAGCGCTTGCAATCCTGCCTCAGGGAAATCGACACCGTGGCGCGGCTGGGCGGCGACGAGTTCGTGGTGATCCTGGAGGCGGTGGGCGCCCAGGACGCCGCCCGGGTGGCGCAGAAACTCATCGACGAGCTGGCTCCGCCCCACGTCTTCGGCTCGCACAGCCTGGTCAGCACGCCCAGCATCGGCATCACCGTTTACCCCGACCACGGCTTCGATGCGGAAACGCTGATCCGGCATGCCGACGCCGCCATGTACAGCGCCAAGGAAAAAGGCCGTAACCACTACGAATTCTTCACCGAAGAAATGGCCGTCGTCGCCGAAAGCCGCGCCGAGTTGGAGTCGGAGCTGCGCTTGGCGCTGGAAAAAGGGCAATTCCAGCTCTTCTACCAGCCGAAACGGGTGATGGATTCGGGACGCATCACGGGCATGGAAGCGCTGCTGCGCTGGCAACATCCGACCAAGGGGCTGATTTCGCCCGACCGATTCATCCCGGTGGCGGAAGAAACCGGCTTGATCCTGCCCATCGGCGAATGGGTGCTGCAAACCGCCTGCGCGCAAACCAAATCCTGGCAAAGCATGGGGATGGAGCACTTGCGCGTGGCGATCAACGTGTCGGCGCGGCAGCTGCAGGAGCCCAATATTCTGGACCGAGTATCGAGAATTCTGCAGGAGACCGGCTTGGCGCCGGACCGCTTGGAGTTGGAAATCACCGAAAGCCTGCTGATGCGCGATGTCAATCACTCCATCAAAGTGCTGCACGGCTTCAAATCCCTGGGCATTTCCATCGCCGTGGACGATTTCGGCACGGGCTATTCCAGCCTCAGCTACCTGAAACGGCTGCCCATCGACGTGCTGAAAATCGACCAGTCCTTCGTCCGCGACATTTCATCCGATCCGGAGGACCGCGCCATCATCCAGGCCATTATTTCGCTGGCTCACGCCTTGAACTTGGTGGCCGTGGCGGAAGGCGTGGAAACCGAGGAGCAGGAGGCTTTTCTGCTGAGGGAAGATTGCCAAGTGATGCAAGGCTATTTGCTCGGGCGTCCCGTGCCGGCCGAGCAGTTCGAGGCGTTGATCGCGGCGCGGGCGGCCGGCGCGCCGTAGGCGCGGCGGAGTTATCGCTCCGCGCATGCACGAGCGTTGCCGGTAATGTCCGCCTCCCGCAGCACCCGTTGCGCATCCCGCGGCAGCCTCAACGGCGGCAGCGGCAGCGCGGGAAGTATCCGGTAGCAGCCCTGGTTGCCCAGCTTGGGCTCGGAAGCGTAGACCCACGCCTGCGCCACCGGATCGCCCGGCGCTTGGTTGTCCCATTGCCCTTGGAACGAACTGCCCAGCGGCTGGCTGTCGTCGAACGCCAAGGGATAGCTGTACACCGCGCCGCGTTGCGTGCATGTCACCAACCGCACGGAAAAATCGCCGGCCGGCCAAAACCAGCCGGATTGCCGGCGGATGGGGCAACCGCACATCATGGTCACCTTGGCGCGGCAGCTCAATTGCGCTCCCTGCCACTGGGCCGCCACGGCGCTGATGCACAGTCCCGGAATCTCCACCACCAGACCTTCCGGATATTGCGGACCGATGCCGATGTCCACGCCCGGCAGCAGGGTGATGTCGGCCTGAACCACCCGCGCCTGGTCCGGGTGGCTCAAGGGACCCACCGCCAGCAAACGGAACACGGTCGGCTCGGCGATGTCCACGCTCAAGCGCACCCCCACCGTATCGCCGTCCGCCGCGAACGGCGCGCAACGGCTCACCGGCGCCATCAAATCGGCCGGCCCGGCGCTCTGCGGTGTGGCCGCCTCGGTCAAGCCGAACGCCGCCACCCGCTCCGCGGCCGGATCGAGCAGGAACGCCGCCGCGCTGTGGTGATGGGCGTTGGCCGCATCGGCGCCCAGGTATTTCCCGCCGCGGGCGGCGGGACGGATCAGCAGGGTTGTCGTTTGTTTCATCATCTCGTTTTGCTTCGTTTTCGCGCCGCAGCGGAGTCCTTCCGCCAAAGCCAAGCGCCGTGGGTTGGAAGTGGATGGTATTCGTTGCCGTTCACGCATCCGGCGCAATACGGCTACCCCTATTGCGCCTTACCTCATGGTCTTGCAAGCGGCAACCTGGCTTTCCCTCAGTGAGGAGGCGAAAAAGTGACCTGCGGTCCGAAGTCATAGCCGCTGCCTTGGCTCGTCACGGTCACCCCCGTCACCGATCCGTTGGCGATGGTGGCGACGGCCTGAGCCTGCATGCCGCTGGTAGGAGGGCCAATCGTAACCGTCGGCGGCGAGGTGTAACCGCTACCGGGATTGGTGACGATCACCTGCAGCACGATTCCCACCTCCATCACGGCACCTCCCTCAGCCGTCGTCTTACACAGGGAAGGGCCTAGCGGATAGGTGAAGCCTCCGGTTGGCGGATAGGCGCCTCTGGCGTTCACCGGAGACCAAGGCGGATTGGTCACGCAGTGGTAGCGGAAGTTTTCCGTCACCGGGAACGGCGCGCCCGATAGGGGGAGAAAGTCATAGGTGATTTGATTGCCGGCCGGGGGAGGTGTCCCGTCGATCGGCGCCAGGAAGGCCGGCAATGCCGAGCCGTCCGCGGGGGCGGTGGCCGGCACCGGCAGGCCGTTGGGTTGTTGCGCGGGCGTCCCGTAGACCAGTGTGTACTGGTTCCAGGCTTTATAGTCCTTACGCGTTATGGGTTTGGGCGGCGTGGACGCGGGCAATTGGGTCGGCGTCGTGGCCGTTGCGGTCGATAGGTCCACCAGGTAGGCCGCGCAGCCGGTTTCATGGCACACGAACAGATCGTTGCGCTGGGGCGTTCCGCCGCTGACCAGGCAAGAGGCGTCCAGCGCGGCTTGTACGCTGTTCCGATCGCTGAAGGCCTTGATTCCCTGAATCTGCGTCACGTAATCGCTGTATTTGGCGGCGTTGCAGGTGCCGAAGGGCGAATACTGCCTCTGCACCGGCTTGTCCTCGATCATGTAGAAATACAGCAGGCTGTTCGCGGTGTCGTAATAGAAGGTCTGGTTGGCTTTGAACGCCGCGATGTCCGACGGCTTCGGTTTCGCGATCCCCATCAGGGTCTTATAGGGCTGCTCGAAACTGGACCAGCTGGTCGCCGCCGGGATGGTCATCCCGCCGGCATACGGCGACACATTGTTCGCGCGATTTAAGCAATCCGTCCATTTCTGAGCCGCTGTGGCTTGGTTTTGGCTGAAGATGCCGTCGCAAGAATTGCCGGCGCCTCCCGGCCGGTGGTAGTGGGGCGGGTACGAGGAGGAGGAGCCTCCATAGAGTTGCCCGCCCCACTGGCGGCGAATCCGATGGACCTTGATGTTCGACGGCGTCGTCACCGGCTGGTACACCGCGATGCGATTGACGAAAAACTCGCCCGCCTTTTTCACCGCCGGGTCGGTGTAGCTGAAGACGAGCCGATCCTGGAAAGCCGTGGGCGTATAAGGCGGGTTGTGTTCCGTGCCTTGCAGGCCGTAGACCGTATATCCCATGCGGTCCATGACAAACGGTTCGTAGATCGGCAATTGGCCGCGACCGTTAAGAAACAGGCTCGGATAGTCCGCGTCGCCATAGGCCGGCATGTCCCGTTTGATCTCCACGCGAAAGCACGTGGGGATATACGGCGCACTGCTCGAGGGACAGCTTCCCGATCCGCCGTACGGCGCGTTGTGCACCGTTTCGATATTCAGCGTGGCGTACTTGTGCGGACTCATGAGGGAAGTCGCGCGGAAGTCGTTGGGGCCGCGGGAATGGGGCTCGTCCACGGTGAAATCGGTTGCGTAGAAATCCACGCTATTGAGCGAGATCGGGACCACGTTGGGATCGGAATTGCCGCCGCCGTCCACGACCCTCAACCCGCTCAACCGACTGTCCAGGTCGCGAATCACCGTCGTCTTGTCGCCGTCGTTGAAGGGGCCCATGTTGACCGCCTCCGTATACACCTGATGCTTGAAGTCCACGTTGTCCCAAAGGCTGTCGCGGATATATTGCGTCGGCGGAACGGTTTGCGCGTTGGACGTTTGCCAGCCGTTGGCCGCGTCGCCGGCGTAGCCTTGATATTGCGAAGACGGCGCGGCATTGGCGGCCGCCTGGGTCACGATGCCCTCGAGCTGGCCCTGTGTGGCGTAGGTCTGGATATTGGCGATGTCCGTTCGAGTCAGCAGCCGCGCCGCCGGATCGTTCGGATGGAGGCCGGTGGGATCGAAGCGGAAATTGACGAAGCGATTGTGCTCGATCCTGGCCGGGCCGTCGTAATAGCTGTAGCCCTGGATGTTGGTATTGGCGCTGGGATAGTTGCCCCAATCAAGACCGCTCACATCCGTGCATTCCGTTTGCCAGCTGCCGATGGCGCAGCCCGGATACCGCTCCACATTGTTCCTCGTCATGCCGGCGATGACGTTTTGATGGACGAGGCTCCAAAATCCGGGGTAGGTCCCTTCCGGTCCGCCCCCCACCAGCAGGGAGAATCCACGCAGGTTGGTGGCGAATCGATGGTTGTGCAGCGTGGCATACCAGTTACGGAACCAGGCGGCCTTGTTGCGCGAGCGGGTGATCGTATTGTCGGTCAGCAACAGCACAGGGGCGTGTTTCGCCTGGCCGGACAGCATGGGGTAAGGCTGTTGGGTGTTCCCCGTGGTGTCGTCGTTGTCGATCCCGTTGTAACAGCCGTGCACGCGATTGCCCGTGAATTCGGGATAGCCGGCGCCTTTCGCCGATCTCTGCGCCAACAGCCAATAACCTCGGCCTTTGCCTTGGCAACCGGCTACCGAATTGTTGACGAAGGCGTTGCCGAGATTGGTGATCCAAAAACCGCCGGGATGCGTCGAATCCACCGGGTTGCTGTTGGCGCCGGACGCGGAGGTGTCGGGAATATTGTCGATGGTGTACCAATCGGCGGCCCCATGGGCGCCTTGCAGATTGTCGCCGTCCCAATAAGTGCTGCCGTTCTGGCGCGGATAGGAATAGGTGGTATTTGCCGCCATGGTGCCGGCGACGTGGTTGCGGATGAACCGGTTGCCGGTGATGTCGGCGCCGTCCTCCAGGTAAAAGCCTTGGCCGACGGTGCGCACGCAGACGTTGTTGTAGAACTGGGCGCCGCCGCTGCCGTGCACGGTGAAGCACTTGTTGTAGCTGTGATGGATGCTGGCGTCCTGCACCAACACATTGCCGCCGCCGCCAAACAAATGGTGCAGGTGGACCGGGTAGCGGCCGACGAAAGGCTGGCCGAATTTTTCGATTTCCACGCCGACCAGCTGCACGCTGCCCGCGCCTTGCAGGGCCACCAAATGGCCGCCCATGAAATCGGCGTCCGCCACTGAGCTCAGCTTGATGTTGCGCGACAACAAGGCCACTTCCGCCCGCTCGTCGATGCCGTAATTGCGCTCCGGGCCGTCGTAAAAGCTCTTCGCCTGATGGCTCACGTCGATGGCCTTGGCGTCCTTGTCCGGCACGACTTTTTGCGTGGTGTTGGCGGGGAAAAAGCCCGGCGTCGGGGCGTTTCCGCCGTAGTGGTAATGCTTCAACGGCTGGCACAGGGTGAGCCGGCTGACGTTGGCGGGCAAGCCCAGGGTGGCGGCTTGCGGGTCGGGATTGGCGACCGAAGCGACGGCGCAAACCTGCACGATTTCCGTTTGGTGGGAGCTGAAGCTGGTGGTGGCGACGGAAATCCAGTCGTTGGCTTGCCAATCGACCGTGGTGGCCAGCGTCAAAGTGGTGTCCGGATTGCTCGACGGCACCGGGGCGCTGACGTTTTCGCCGTCGTTGTAGGACGCCGGCCCGGCCGGCGCGGCCAGGTAAGTCCAACTGGCGGTGCCGCTGGTGGTATTGATGAAGGCCGGGTTCTTGGCCGGATTGTTGCGGACGCCGTCCGGCGCGGCGGACAAGCCCTTGCCGCCGTAGAGCCGCAGTATGCCGCCGTTGGCGACGGTGATGTCCCTGGCGTTGGATTGGCTGACGATGGCGGAGCTCCCCGTGGCCGTCGTCGCCGCGCTGGCGGAGGCATTGCCGGCCATCACGATGGCGATTTGGCTTGTTACCGGCTTGCCCGCCCCGGCCTGCATGATGCCGCCGTCCTGGATACGGAAGGAACTGGCGTACAGCGTCATGGCCTGATCCTGGATGCTCAGCACGCCGCGCCGGCCGATCACCACCGGCAGCAGAGGGGCGGCGGCGGAAAACGCCGCGGCGTCTTGCGCGCCCACCGTCACGTTGCCGCAGGGCGTCGAAGCATCGACGATCAACGCCTGTACGGACGGATTGGCCTGGCTCGGCTTTTGGCAAGCGCCGTTCTTGAGCGCGTCCGTCAAACTCATGGGGTGAGGCAAAGCGAAGGCCGGGTCGGCGGCCGCGAGAGCCAGTGACAGCATCATCAGCCCCTTGGCGACGGCAAAGCCGATCGGTGTGTACGCGGCGCTGCGATGTTTCCCACGATTGCGGTGATGCATGATGTCCCCTTGGTTATTGTTATTGGTCCACGGTGTGATGGGTTGGGCGTCAATCGCCGCAAGCGGCGATGTCGCTGTCCTTGTCGCAAGGCAAAACCGCTTCCAGCTGCGACAGGCGGGAAACCACCGGCTTGCGGCACACCAGGCTGCTTTCTTTGTCCGGCTCGCCTTGCTGCGCCACGGTAACGCCCTCCTCCTGCACGGCCGGCTTTTCCTCGCCGTCGTAGCTGCTGAACAGGCTGTAACGGAACCCGCCGTTGGCGAACGACACCGCCGTCCGATCCACCTGGAAGCGGAAATAGTGCGCGTAGCGGAATTGCTCCAACGAACCCTCCCTGGCGGCCGGAAACGCCAGCTCGATTTTCCCCGGCCTGCCGAAACGGTATTGCAGATACCCCAGGTTTTTCTCCAACCGCCGGGAACCGCACAGCGACACCTGCTTGCCGCCCTTGCCCACCCCACAGGAAAACAGGATTTGCTCGCCGGATTCGCACAGGGAACCGGCGCCGAAGGCCAGCGCCGGCAGCAGCAGGAAAATCGGTAAAAGCATTTTCATGGGATGGTTTTTAGCCTTTTGGATAGGGAAGCGGTTTTTCTGCACCGCCGAATGCGATTCAGGACTGGGGAGCGTTTTTTCGGTTCCCGCGTTTCGAGCAATCCGACCCGTCGCCAGGCAAAGCCAAAATGTAGGGTGGGTTAGGCGCGCATTATCCCGAATATCTGTGACACAGACGCCTTTCCGCGCGCCGTAACCCACCTGTTGCGGTCAGCAGTTCAAATTCAGACGCTTGTTTCTTATATAAGCCAGCATGCCGAACACCAGAAAACCCAACCCGAAAGCCGACGAAATAAAGTCAAACCGGCCCCTTGTTGCGTATTGATAGATCGCGGCGGAGCAGAAAACTAGGCCAAAAAAGGAATACATCAGCACGGCGGTATGCGGTAGCTTGGACGTAACGCCGATGCTGTAAATCTGCTTGCTCTTATCCATTATGAGATTCAGCTCGCCCACCTCTTTTTCGCACGCTGGAGAACAGGCCAACCCCCTACCTGTATCTATGGAACACTCGACGCATACCGCCTTTTGACAAGCCTTGCAGACGCCGACAGCCGGCGCGGCGTTATGGGAAAAGCAATTCATGTCTAACTATCCTTAATAGTGAGTAGGGTGTGGTGAGCGATAGCGAACCGCATCAAAGCCACCGCGTCCTCGCGGAAACATTCAGGCTTCTTGAATCGCGAACGGTGCGGTTCGCCGACTCACCGGACCCTACGGCCCTACGAGAGGAACTAACACCGTGGAAATCGATAGTCATTCCAGTCGGCATCGAGAGACTTGAGAACCGACTCAGGGCTCTTCAGTTCACCGTCCAAGATGCCTCTTAGGAACGCACCTGTCAGCGAGATGCTCGACGGAAAGCATAGGTAAGGCCGATCTTGAAAGCGAACGTTCAAGCTAACCGGACCCGCCCTTCGCGGAGCTAGACCGGAGTCGCAAAACTACGCGTCAGCACGAGATCTAAGAAAGAACCAAAGGGCGGGGTCCGGTTCAGCATCTTGTTAGGTTTTCTATCTCATGAGAAGCATCAAGTCGTTAGCCAATCGGCTATGAAAATCACTTTCGGTTTTTTGCAATTATATCTCGGTATTGTGAGGCGATAATGAAGCCATTGAGTTGCATGGAAGCTGCAAATATTGATACGCAGAAAAATGAAAATCTCAATGACAAAGCAATATACGAGATCATTGCCTGCATTTCATCTTGGTAGTACGCGAGCTGGTAAACTGCTATTCCTTTTGTGGTTCTTTCCAAGATAACGAGTGCCACAATTAAGCCGCCATTACTGACAACCTCTCGCTTTAGAGATGAGAGTTGGTCTATGACGTTATTTAGTTTATCTCTCGGTACTTCATTTCTAAGCTCAACTAAATCCTTTGAAATGTTATCTACATAGGTAAACATTGCGACAGAAAGAGTGACTAGGAATGTCGCAACCACAAGGAAGGCTGAAAGCATTTCTTCGAATACTTGAGTCGATGCGCCATCAGAGAGCACTAACAAACCAAAGCAAATGCCAAAAGTTATTGCCACTAGAGCAATCAACTTTGCCAATTGCTTAGCGTTCACGGGGCTTGACGACCTCTGCATATACTGTCGCGATCATTTCTGCCTCTGGAGAGCTTATGAGGGAAGGCTCGTCCGCTTCATATAACTGCCTCTGAATGTTCTCAGGCGGAGTTTTTTCTTCTCCAATCGGAAGCGCAATGGTATCTATGTTTTCAGCGCTTGTATGCTTTTTCTTGCCGCCGCGTATGTTCTCGGTTGTTAAAGACCATGATCCCTCGCCTTCTTCGATGTACTCCAAGTAACTTCCTATGGGTTCAGAAGGTACGCGGAGTTTACCCGAATCGTTCTCAAGCTTTACAGCTACTTCGTCCTGCCCAAAAACAGACTTGAGGGCTGCTAGTGCCTCTCTAGCTCGCAGATTTGTCTCAAGAATGTTTGGGGAGATTAGATTTAATTCTAATTTATATATTTTAATATGGTTTGAAATCACTTTCCAAAAATGCTCTACTCTGGTTTTTCCTTCAACAAAAATCCTATGATTATAGTGCGCTAGAATCGGTTCACGTAGCCCGCTTTGTATCGCCCGAATTGTCTGTTCTGGGTTTCCAAATCGCCAGTCTTTTTTAACAAAAATATGTTGTGTTTCAATATCAAATATTGTGATTACTGGAACCCAGTCATCTTCTTCGGTCTCAATGATGTCTCCAGGGATTTTCTTTCCCATGTGGGCCTTTTTTAATTTCGCTATCTTGCCCAGGAAAAAACGAGAGCTAGGAAAGTTAAATCCTCTCGGAGGAATTGCTTCTGAAAATCCGACAAAGCTATATCTGACACCCCTAAGAATAAACTCTCGATCTTGATTGATCGCAACAAGAACCGCTTTTCCTTTTGGGTTTGGCATAGGTTCAACAATGGCTGAATGCTGCTGTTCTTTAATGAGTGAATATCTAAGGACTAAAAACTCTTTTGTATCAACCATGTAGAATTTTTATTCTGGGTCAGAATTTAAGGGTAGGTCCAGAGCCTAACAGTTTATTAAACAGAATCTGGTATATCAGTGCTACACGGAATCCGTATAGCACATTCGGTAACTTTGTTATCAAGAAACAATACGCATGGTGCCTTTGGGCGTGTGCCGGGATTGTAACCGGTCGCTCCGGTACGGTCTGTCGGTCTAGGCTTACAAAACTGTAAGCTCATGCTGACACGCGGCACCGTCAAAATCGCCATCCCGCCCCGCTTCGATTACCATTAGCCCCACAAAAATCAGGGGCGGGCCGTTCGGGCCGCCGAGTCAACCCACACGAAATCCGCCATGCATCAAGCGTTGAAGAATCTGGTCCGCTGGGGCCTTGCCAAGCAGGTGCCCGCTACCGGGCTGGGGCTGTTCCGTATTCTGTTCGGGCTGGTGGCCTTGCAGGAAATCCTGTTCGTCTTCTATTTCCGCCACCTGATTTTCGATCCGCTGCCCTATGTGGATCAGGCCTCGCCGGTGCTGCACCTGCTGTTGTTGGCCTGGGCGGCGGCGGCGTTGGCGTTGACTTTGGGTTATCGCACGCGGCTGGCGGCGGCGGTCGGTTACGCCTTTTGGGTGCTGTTCCCGGCTTTCACGCCCATGTGGCACGATTTCGACGGCGGTTTCGACCAGTTGATGGTGGGCAGCAGCCTGTTGTTGCTGTTTATTCCGGCGGAGCGGGCTTTGTCCCTGGACAATCTGCGGGCGCGCTTGGCGCGGCCGGTGTATGCGCCGGCGGCGGCCGAGCCGGCCACGGTGTCGGTGCTGTGCTATTTGCTGCCGGTGACCATGGCCCTGGCTTGCCTGTATTTCGACGCGGGCGTGCACAAGCTGTCGGCGCAGTTCTGGCGCAACGGCGTGGGCGCTTGGCTGCCGCCCAGCCATCCCTATTACATGAACGGTTGGGACTGGTCCTGGCTGTTGGACAACAAGGTTTTCGAGAAGGGCCTGGGTTACACCATCCTGGCGTTCCAGTTCGTTTTCCCGGCGCTGTTCTGGCACCGCCGCGCCCGTGTGCCGTTGATGGCGCTGGGGGCGACCTTCCACACCGGCATCATCATTACCCTCAACATTTACCCGTTCGGCTTCGCCATGCTGGTGCACTACCTGCTGCTGGTGCCGTTCCGCTGGTGGCGGGCTTTGGGTCGGGCGTACCGGGCGGCGCAGCCGCGCTTGGCGGTGTATTTCGACGAGGCCTGCCCGCTGTGCAACCGCACGGCCATCGTGGTGAACCATTTCGATGTGAAGCGGGCGGTGGAGTTCAAGGGCTTGCAGAGCCACGCCAAGGCTTGCCGCGCCCTGGACGGCATTCCCGAACGGGAGCTGCTCGCCGATCTGTACGCCGTGGACGGCCAAGGCCGGCTTTATCGCGGCCTGGATACCTACATCCGCATCCTGCGGGCCATGGGTTACGCGGCGCCGTTGGGCTGGCTGCTGAGCGTGCCGGGGATTTACCACCTGGCGGCGGCGGTTTACCGGCGGATTGCGGATGGGCGAGCGCGTTGCGATGCCGCTTGCCTGGTTCCCGCCGCGCAGCAGGGCGTCGATCCCTGGCGCTTGTTGGCCGATCGTTACCTGGGCGACGAGGGCCTGCGCGCCCGCCGTCTGGCCAAGTGCCTGATGCTGTTGGCGGTGTTGCAGCTCAACAGCACGGTGCATTACGGCATTTTGTACCGGCTCGGTATCAAGCCGGCCGAGGTGGAGGCGCTGGCGCCGCTGGCGTTGCTGAGCAATTCCCTGCTCACTTTCTCCCACGCCGTGGCGGGCATCACGCCCCATGCGCTGTACATGCACGACCATTTCGAGGGCTTCGAACACATTTTCGCCATCACCTACCGGGACAAGGACGGCAAGGAGCAATGGCTGCCTTTCGTCAACGAGGAGGGCCGCATCGTGGCGCCCAACTGGGGCCGCATCCAGTGCATGTGGGCCAACGTGGCGCTGACGCCCCATTTGAAGGCCGAGCGGCTGGAAAAATTCCTGCGCAAAGTCACCGCCTATTTCGGCCCGCAGGTGGGGCTGGACACCGACGACGCGGTGTTTACCCTCAAGTTTAAGCACGCCACCGTGCCCAACGACTGGCAGCCGGGCCTGCGCAACCGCAACCTGGCCGAGCCCTGGCGCGACATCGGCACGCTGGTGTGGAAAAACGGCATGATGCGCATGGAGCTGCCGGGGGTGGATGTGGAGAAGCTTTGAGCGCTGCCATCTCTGCATAGCGCTACAAAGGCCGGCATTCGAGTTCCCTCTTCCTCCGGGAGAGGGTTAGGGTGAGGGAATATAAAAAGCCGCGGCTATTCCCCCCTTATCCCAACTTCCTCCCTGAGGGAGAAGGGGCCCGGACAGCAAGCGTTGGCTTTTGTCATACTTGCCGCCGGGCCGTTACAGCAGGAGGATCCAATGCACGTCTTCACCCGCGTTTTACTCTGCGTCCTGCTGCTGGCCATCCACTATTTCCTGCTGTTCCTGCCGGTGAGCGAATTGTTCATCGTCTACATCCTGCTGTTCAACCCGCGCTGGTTCCGCAGTTTCCTCGACAAGACCGCGCCGAGGGAAAACAACAACGACTAGCCCCTTCTGCTACTGTTAGGCATGCGGCCCGCGCCGCCATTGACCCTGAGGAGAATGCGCCATGAGCAGCAAACACGCTTTTGTCGAACAGCTGAAAAGCCGGTTGGACGAATGGGACGACGACTTGGCCCAGTTGGAAGCCCAGATGCACGAAGCCGAGGAGGAGCTGAAAATCGCTTTCGAAGAGCGCTTGGCCCTCTTGCGGCAACAGCGCGGCGAAGCGGCGGCCAAGCTGGAGCACTTGCAGCAGGCCGCCGACGAAGCTTGGGAAGATTTGAAAGAAGGCGCGGAAAGCGCCTGGGTCAGCATCCGGGCGGCCATTGACAAGGCGCGGCAGGAGTTCAAAGACTGATTAAGGCTTTTCCGCCAGGAAAACCGCCCGCGTCGGCGCCGGCAGGCCTTCGCAGGTCAGCTCCGGATTGGCGGGGTCGAGGAAGTCGGCCAGGGAATGGAAGCGCATCCAGTCGGTGCTGCGCTGCTCGTCGGTGCTGGTGCGGCATAGGTCAACCAGGCGCACCTCACGGTAGCCGCAGCGCTTCAGCCAGCTTTCCAGGGTGGCGCAAGAAGGGATGAACCAAACGTTGCGCATCTTGGCGTAGCGCCCTTCCGGCACCAGCACTTGGCCCAGACCGCCGTCGATCACCAAGGTCTCCAGCACCAATTCGCCGCCGGGTTTCAGGCAGCCTTTCAACTCCAGCAAGTGGTCCATGGGCGAGCGGCGGTGATAGAGCACGCCCATGGAAAACACCGTGTCGAAGGCTTGCAAATCGGGCGGCACGTCGTCGATGCCCAAGGGCAGCACGTCCACCGGGTAGTCGCCGGCGAAGTGCTTGACGGCCAGGAACTGCATGACGCTGAGCAGGGTGGGGTCGATGCCGATCACCCGCCGCGCCCCCGCTCCCAGCATGCGCCAGCAGTGGTAGCCGCTGCCGCAGCCTACGTCCAGCACCAGGCGCTTGTCGAGCGGCGCGATGTGGTCGGCCAGGCGCTGCCATTTCCAGTCGGAGCGCCATTCCGTGTCGATGGGGATGCCGTGGATGTCGTAGGGTCCCTTGCGCCAGGGATGGAGCTGGCGCAAGGCTTGCTCGATGGCGCTGCGCTGCGCTTCGTCGCAGTCGCCGGGGGCGCCGATGCGCAGGGCGTCGGCGTTGAGGTCCACGGAACTCGCCGCGATGGCGGGCAGACTGTCCAGAACCTCTTGCCAGCGCGGCAGGTCGCCGTGGCCGTCGGCGGTCAGCGCCGCTTGCAGCTGCTCTGGCAGGCTGTCCAGCCAGGGGCGCAGGGCGGCTTCACCGGCCAGGGCCGCGAGCAGCGTAGCGTAGCCGCTCATTTCAGGGCGATCAGGGAAGCGAAGTTGAAGTATTGGAACCACGGCTCGCAACTGGCGAAACCTGCCTGCAACAGGCGGCTGCGGTGTTGCTCCAGGGTTTCCGGCACCAGGACGTTTTCCAGCGCGGTGCGTTTCTGGCTGATTTCCAGTTCCGAATAGCCTTGGGAGCGCTTGAAGGCGTGGTGCATGTCGGTGTGCAAGGCTTGCTGGCGGGGATCGTCGAAGGCCAGCTTCTCGGAGATGATCAATGCGCCGCCGGGCTTCAATCCTTGGTAAATCCGCTCCATCAGCGGCAGGCGTTCGGCGACGGGCAAAAATTGCAGGGTGAAGTTGAGCACCACCAGGGAGGCGTTTTCCACCGGCACCTCGCGGATGTCGGCACACAGCAGTTCCACCGGCACCAGGGCCTGATCCCGCGCCAACAGTTCGCGGCAGCGCTCCACCATGGCCGTGGCATTGTCCACGGCGACGATGCGGCAGCCCGGCTGGCGGATGCCGTGGCGCATGGCCAGGGTGGCCCCGCCCAGGGAGCAGCCCAGGTCGTAGCAAACACTGTCCGGCTGGGCGAAGCGATCCGCCAGCAGGCCAATGGCGGACAGGATGGCGCCGTAGCCGGGCACGGAGCGGCGGATCATGTCGGGGAAAACTTCCGCCACCCGTTCGTCGAAAGCGAAGCCGGCGACGCTGGCGATGGGGTCGGCGTAAAGGGTGTCGCGGGGAGGAATGTTCATGGCGCGGGGCGAGTCTGTGAGCGGCGTATTTTACCGGAAGCGGGGCCGCCTGAGCCGGCTTAGTCCCTTCTTTGCAAGCGGGCGGCTTTGTGTTTTTATACCAACAGGAAATTCGCCACAAAAACTACAAGGTATTGCGCCATGAACGCCCCCGATATCGAAGCCGTCAAAGCCTATCTGCTGCAATTGCAGGACAATATTTGTCGTTCCCTGGAAGGGGAAGAGCCGGAAGCTCGTTTCCTGGAGGAGTTGTGGCAATACGAGGGCGGCGGTGGTGGCCGCACGCGGGTATTATCCGGTGGCCAAACCTTCGAGCAAGGCGGCGTCAATTTTTCCCATGTAATCGGCAAGAACCTGCCCGCCGCCGCCACCCAGCACCGTCCCGAGCTGGCAGGCCGCTCGTTCCAGGCGGTGGGCGTGTCCCTGGTGATCCATCCGCGCAATCCCTACGTGCCCACTTCCCACGCCAATGTGCGCTTTTTCCTGGCGGAAAAGGAAGGGGAGGCGCCGGTGTGGTGGTTCGGCGGCGGCTTCGACCTGACCCCTTATTATCCTTTCGAGGAAGACGTGCTGCACTGGCATAACGCGTCGCGGGACGCCTGCAAGGACTTTGGCGACGATGTCTATCCCCGCTTCAAGCAGTGGTGCGACGAGTATTTCTTCCTCAAGCACCGCAACGAAACCCGCGGCGTGGGCGGCTTGTTCTTCGACGATCTCAACGAGTGGGGCTTCGAGCGCAGC
The DNA here is from genome assembly GCF_019669985.1 of Methylogaea oryzae. Taxonomy (NCBI): domain Bacteria; kingdom Pseudomonadati; phylum Pseudomonadota; class Gammaproteobacteria; order Methylococcales; family Methylococcaceae; genus Methylogaea; species Methylogaea oryzae. The sequence continues at coordinate 3,631,575 of NZ_AP019782.1, read as the reverse complement.
TTCGCCTTCCAGCGCAGCGTGGGCGACCATTACATCCCCGCCTACCTGCCCATCGTGCAGAAACGCAAAAACACACCCTACGGCGAACGGGAGCGGGAATTCCAGCTCTACCGCCGCGGCCGCTACGTGGAATTCAACCTGATTTACGACCGGGGCACCATCTTCGGCCTGCAATCGGGAGGGCGCACCGAGTCCATCCTCATGTCCCTGCCGCCGGTGGCCCATTGGCGCTACAACTGGAAACCGGAACCCGGCACTCCGGAAGCGAACCTCTACGACAACTACCTCAAGCCGCGCAACTGGCTGGGCCTATAAAAAAATCGGGGCGCCTAGGCGCCCCGAATTCTTTTTGCGGAAGCGGCTTTCGCCTGCCGCTATCAGCCTTTGATGGCTTCCTTGGTCGGCTGCTTCAGCGCTGCGCTGTTGCGTTCGGCCAGACGGTTGATGACGCCGTCCAGGCTGCCGCTTTGGGCGATTTCCTGGCCGAAGCTGGTGCGGTAGTTTTGCAACAGGCTGACGCCCTCGATGAGGATGTCGTAGACCTTCCACTCGCCGCCCACGTTGGCCATGCGGTAGTCCACCGCCGTCGGCGCCGCGCCGGGCTGGAGAATTTCGGTTTTCACCACCACCTTGTCTTCTTCCGGCTCCATCTTCAGGGGCAGGTAGCGGATGGTCCAATCGGCGTATTCGGTGAATGCCGTGGCGTAGGTGCGAACCAGCAGCGTTTTGAATTCCTGCCGGAAGCGCTCTTTCTGGGCGTCGTTGGCGGTTTTCCAATACTTGCCCAACACCAGGGCGGATACCCGGTTGAAATCCACGTGCGGGTCGATGGTTTTATCGACGAACTGGGTAGCCTTGAGGAAGTCCTGCTTGTACTCGTCCTGCTGCAGGTTTTTTTGCAGCGTGTCGGAGGTATCCTGGATCACCAACTGCGGTGCCAGCAACTGGTCCGCTTGCGCCGCGGACAGGCTAAGGCCCAGCATCAGGCACAACAGCAACCGCCAGAAAGCGATTGTCAGGGGGCGGTTCAGCTTCATTTCTTGCGTACTCCTGTGGCGAAATTCGTTGCTTTTATCATAACCTGGAGGCATGCGATAAACCACTATCTTGTCGATTGCACCGACTAGGTACAATATGGCCCATGACAACAGCGCCCCAACATTATGCAAGACACCCTAAATAATACCATGAGTTACCCGGCTATTCGCCCGCGCCGCATGCGTCGGGACGCTTTCAGCAGGCGTTTGATGCGGGAAAACGCGCTATCCGCCGACGACTTGATCTATCCCTTGTTCGTGCTGGAGGGCGAGAATCGCCGCGAAGCGGTTGGTTCCATGCCCGGTGTCGAGCGCCTGAGCATCGATTTGCTGCTGCGCGAGGCGGAGGAGGCGCACCGGCTGGGCGTCCCGGCCGTCGCTTTGTTCCCCGTGACTGCGCCGGAGGGCAAAAGCGAGGACGGCCGCGAGGCCTTCAATCCCGACGGCTTGGCGCAACGGGCCGTGCGTGCCTTGAAAAAGGCCCTGCCGGAGTTGGGCGTCATCACCGACGTGGCGTTGGATCCTTTCACCACCCACGGCCAAGACGGTTTGATCGACGCCGACGGCTATGTGCTCAACGATGCCACGGTGGAAGTGCTGGTCAAGCAAGCGCTGTCCCACGCCGAGGCCGGCGCCGACGTGGTCGCGCCCTCGGACATGATGGACGGCCGCGTCGGCGCCATTCGCCGGGCGTTGGAACAGGCCGGCCACGTCAACACGCGCATTCTGGCTTATTCCGCCAAATACGCTTCCAGTTTTTACGGCCCGTTCCGCGATGCGGTGGGGTCCGCCGCCAATTTGGGCGGGGGCAACAAATACAGCTATCAGATGGATCCGGCCAATTCCGACGAAGCCCTGCGGGAAGTGGCGTTGGACATCGCCGAAGGCGCCGACATGGTCATGGTCAAGCCGGGCATGCCCTATTTGGATATCGTCTACCGGGTCAAACAGCAGTACGGCATGCCTACCTTCGTTTATCAGGTCAGCGGCGAATACGCCATGCTGAAGGCCGCTGCGCAGAATGGGTGGCTGGACGAGCGCAAAACGGTGCTGGAGTCTTTGCTGGCCTTCAAGCGCGCCGGCGCCGACGGCGTCTTGACCTATTTCGCCAAGGACGTGGCGCGCTGGCTGCGGGAGCAGCCCTGACCGGCCGACGTCTTAACCGACAATTTCAGCGGAATCCGTAAATTGACGAGGAGGAAACCATGAGCGAACCGGGCAACACGGCCAAGGGCGACGTTCCGCTGGGCGTCGCCGTCGACGAGATCGTATTGATCGTTCTGATCGTCATGTGCCTGCTGGGGGTGGGGTTCACTCACTTCGCGCCGCAGGAGTCCTTCATGTACTGGCTGATCATGATTTTCGTGTTCGGCATCGCCGCCATGATTTCCGCCTGGGGACAAGCCAAGGTAAAGGGCCATGTGCGCGGGCAATTGCTCAAGGACCTCCTGTTCCAGCAATGCCTGCACTGGCTCGGCTCCCTGGTCACCGTGCTGGGCGTGTTCGTCATGCTGCAAGCCGGTCGCATGGGCACGGAAACCGCAGGCTTGGTGATTTTGCTGATTTTGGCCCTTGCCACTTTCCTCGACGGCATCCGCATCGGCTGGCGTTACAGCCTGGCCGGCATCTACCTGGCCATCACGGCGGTGGTGGCCACCGTGGTGAAAAACTTCATGCCCTTGCTCATCGTCGCCGGCGTCATCGTCGTTGCGGGGACGCTGTATTGGGAAAAGCGCCGCCTGGGCCGCTTGCCGTAGCCAACCGATTTCCGCCCCGACTATGAAACAACCCGACCGTTACGCCGTATTCGGCCATCCCATCGGCCACAGTAAGTCGCCGCGCATCCACGGCCTGTTCGCCCGGCAAACCGGCCAGGATTTGGAGTATTCCGCCCTGGACGTGCCGGCGGAAGACTTCGACGGCGCATTGGACGGCTTCCTGCGCCAGGGCGGGCAGGGACTGAATTGCACCATCCCCCTGAAGGAGCTGGCTTGGCGCCGCGCCGACCGTTGCAGCGAGCGCGCCCGGCGCGCCAAGGCGGTCAACACCTTGAAGCGGGAAGCGGACGGCAGCTTGTCCGGCGACAACACCGACGGCGTGGGCTTGGTGCGCGATTTGTGCGGCAATCTCGGCCTGGACTTGGCCGGCAAGCGCGTGCTGCTGCTGGGCGCGGGCGGCGCCAGCCGCGGCATCTTGCAGCCCCTCTTGGCGGAGCGGCCCCACAGCCTGGTGATCGCCAACCGCACGGTGGACAAGGGAGAGCAGCTGGCCGGCGAATTCACCGAGCTGGGAGCGGTGTCCGCCTGCGGATTCGCCGATCTGGCCGGACGGCGGTTCGACATCATTCTCAACGCCACCGCGGCCAGCCTGCAGGGCGACTTGCCGCCCCTGCCGGAAGACATATTGGCGCCGGGCGGCGCTTGCTACGATCTGGCTTACGGCACCAGCCCGACGGCGTTCGTCCTGTGGGGCCGGGCGCATGGGGCGGCGGTCAGCGCCGACGGCCTGGGCATGCTGGTGGAGCAGGCGGCCGAAGCGTTTTTCATCTGGCGCGGCGTGCGGCCCGACACCGCGCCGGTGATTCGCCTGCTGAGCGAGGAGCGGGGGTTTTAAGACGCCGAGCCCTGGTGCTTCAGGTGTTCGTCCTTCAGGTGCACGTAGTGCTGGGCCGAATAGCGCAAAAACTGTTTTTCCTCTTCCTTCAGGGGCCGTGCCTGCCTGGCCGGCGCGCCGACGTATAAATGGCCGCTTTCCAAGCGCTTGCCCGGCGGCACCAGCGCGCCGGCGCCCAGCATCACTTCGTCTTCGATCACCGCGCCGTCCATCACCAAGGCGCCGATGCCGATCAGGCAGTAGTCGCCCACGGTGCAGCCGTGCAGCACGGCTTTGTGGCCGACGGTGACGCCGCGGCCGATTTTCAGCGGATAGCTGCCGTTGGAATAGGGGCTGTGGTGGCTGACGTGCAGCACGCTGCCGTCTTGGATGTTGGTGGCCTCGCCGATGTCGATGCGCTCCACGTCGCCCCGCACCACGGCGGTGGGCCAAATGGACACATGGTTGCCCAAGTGCACGTCGCCGATCACCACGGCGCTGTCGTCCACATAATTCAGCTGACCCAGGCTGGGCCGTTTGTCGCCGAAAGCTCGAATGGTCACGACGGTGTCCTCCTCAATGGCTGTTGGGGCGGTCGCCCCTATGGAAAGAAACTTTTCTCCGGTCGGAACCATTGCGCTGGTTAGCGGTCTGATTCAACGTGCGCCGGGACCGGCGCAAGCCACTCCTCACCATCCCCCTTGGAGTGGCTACCTAAAACCGGCACTCTGCCGGCTTTGCGACTCCGAAGCTCTCTCCCTCTTTAGCTTCGGAGTTTTTTTTGTCCCGCGATTCGCCAAACGCCGGCTGGGGCTTGCCCGCCGCAAATCGCGCGGCATTCTGCCGGATTCGGCGTATAGCGTCCAGGCGACGGGGCAACGCCGCGCCTCGCCAGGCCGATTTCCCCTCGCGCGGGAAACGCGCGGCGCCTTAGGCTCCCCAAGGAAAACATAGCGATGTAATATCGGTCCCACAAAAACTTGGGATATCCGCCATGAGCCCTAACAGTACGACGACACACGCGCCGGCGGCACACGCCGCGCCGCATCCGGCGCCCCACGCGGAACATCACGGCCGCCCATCGGCGGAAGCCGGCGGGCACGGCGAGGGACAGCCACCCACATCGCGATCCATGAGCACCAAGGAATTGCTGATTTTCGTGGTGGCGCTGTTTTTTGTTTGGTCGATCGGGGTGGCCGAGGGTGTCGTCATCCACATCCTCTACCAAATCGGCGGCACGTACACCGCCAGAATCGATGAGTTGGAAAAGAAAATCGAGCAGTGCAAGGCGGCCAGCCAAGCATCGGCTCTGACACCTATGCCGGCGCCAGCGCCAGCGCCCGCTCCAGCCCAAACCAACAGCGGCAGCGCCATCGACAGCGTGAGCGGGCAGTAGTCCGTTTGGGGCGAGGCGCTAGGCCTGCTCCGGCTGCGCAAGCGCCTCCGGCGGGCTCTCCTCCGCCGTCACCACCCGGTTGCGTCCCGCCGCTTTGGCGCGGTACAGGGCTAGGTCGGCGCGTTTGAGCAGCTCCGACGAGTCGTCGGAGTCCTCCGCCAGTTCGGCCACGCCGATGGAAACCGTCACCGGCGGCAGCGCTTCCCCGTCCCGGTTGCTCAGGGGCACGGCGCTTACGGCTTCACGCAGCTTGTCCATGCGCAGAAACGCCTCCTTCGCCCCGGCGCCGGGGATGATGACGGCCAGTTCCTCGCCGCCGTAACGGCAGACGATGTCGCTGGTTCTCACGTTTTCCCTGATCGACCGGCCGACTTGCCGCAGCACTTCATCCCCGGCGTCGTGTCCGTGTTCGTCGTTGAAGCGTTTGAAGTGGTCGATATCGATCATCACCAGCGACAGCGGCGCGTCCACGCGGTGGGCCCGATGAATTTGGCGGGTCAGCGCTTCTTCCATATAACGGCGGTTGAACAGGCCGGTGAGCGCGTCGTGGGTCGCTTGCTCGTACAGTTCGCGGTTGCGGGCCTCGGCGATATCGTGCGCGACCCGCATGCGGCTGACGCGCCGCGAGACGCCGCCGATCGCCAGGATGCCGATCAGCCACATCACGCCGTGGGAAAGGCCGATGTAAAGCACGAGGGTGCCCTCGCCTTCCCGCAGGGGCTCCAAGGGCACAGAGGCGTTGATGCCGCCACGGACGCCGCCCACGGGAATGCGGGTCCAGGCATGGCAGGTCTGGCAGGATTCTTCCATCAGCAAGGGCTTCATCAAGCGCAGGTAGGACTTTCCCGCCAGGGAATAGACCGTGGACACATCGCTGAGATTGCCCGCGTCGAAGCCTTCCAGAGCCTTTCGCTCCCAGGCGTCCGGGGCATTGGCGGGATTTTTCAGTTTCAGCGCGGTCATGTGGCCGTATACGCCGTATTTCTCCGTGAAGCGGCTGTGCACTTCGCGGGTGATGTACGCCGGGTTCATCAGGGTGAGGCGGAGGCCGTCGGTCGTGACGACGTCGCGCTGAGCGACGTCCAGGTAGGGGTTGGGCTGGGTTTCCGGACCGGTGCGCACATACACGCCGCCGTGCGACGAAGCCCAAAGGCGTAGCTCTATGTCCTTGTCGATGAAGGCCTGGGCTTGAATGCGGGCGATGCGCAGCACTTCCCGGTCTTGTTGCAGGATATTGAGGAACAGGGACGCCGCCAGCAGCAGCGTCCACAACAGGCCCATGCTCCAGATCGAGCGTTGGTTGGCGCTAATCGAATTCATTTATCACGCGGCAAAGTTTTTCAGCGGACTGGCCGCTGCGGCTGATTTCATCATCCCCGGGGGCGCTAACCGCGCCAGGCCTTCACGCCGTTTGCAAGTTGGCGTAAGCCAGCATCAACCATTTGGTGCCGGCATCGCGGAAGTTCACCTGCACGCGGGCTTGCGCGCCGTCGCCTTCCACTTGCAGCACCACGCCCTCGCCGAATTTGGCGTGGTTGACGCGCTGGCCCAGTTTCAAGCCGGCGCTGGCGGCGGTTTCCCTGGCGATGTTGGCGGGCGCGGCCGGTTGCGCCAGGGGGCGAGCGCTGGTGCTGCCCATGCGCACTTCCTGCACGTGCTCGGGGGGGATTTCCCGCACGAAACGGGAGGGGTGGGGATAGAGGTCTTTACCGTACCAGCGGCGCTGTTCGGCATGGCTCATCACCAGCCGCTTGCGGGCGCGGGTGACGCCCACGTAGGCCAGACGGCGCTCTTCCTCCAGGCGGGCCGGGTCCTCGAAGGATTGTTGGCTGGGAAACAGCCCTTCTTCCATGCCGACCATGAACACCAGCGGGAATTCCAGGCCCTTGGCCGAATGCAGGGTCATGAGTTGCACGGCGTCGTCGCCGGAGTTGGCTTGGTTGTCGCCGGCCTCCAGCGCCGCATGGGCGAGGAACTGGTCCAGTTCCGCCAGGTTGGGGTCTTCCGGCACGAACTGGCGGCAGGCGCTGATGAGTTCTTCCAGGTTTTCCAGCCGGGTTTCGCCTTGGTCCTTTTCTTTTTTATGGTGCTCGATCAGGCCGCTGCGGTGGATGACGAAATGCGCTTGATCGGCCAAGCGGTCGCCGTGGCAGGCGGCGGCCAGTTCCTCGATCAAGTTCAAAAAGCCCTGTACCGCGTTGCGGGCGCGGCCGGGCAGTTCGCCCCGTTCGCATAGGCCTTGGGCGGCCTGCCACAAACTGCTTTGCTCCTGACGTGCCTGGTCGCGGATCAAGTCCACCGTGCGTTCGCCGATGCCGCGAACCGGCAGGTTGATGACCCGTTCGAAGGAGGGATCGTCGCTGCGGTTGGCGATCAGGCGCAAATAGGCCAGGGCGTTCTTGATTTCGGCGCGCTCGAAGAAGCGCAAGCCGCCGTAGACCCGGTAGGGGATGCCCTGCATCATCAACCGTTCTTCGAAGAGGCGCGACTGGGCGTTGGAGCGGTAGAGGATGGCCGCGTCGCTGCGCCGGCCGCCTTCCGCCACCCACTGGCGGATGCGGTCGATGACGAAATAGGCTTCGTCCTGCTCGTTGAAGGCGGCGTAGAGGGAAATGGGTTCGCCCTTGCCGTCCTCGGTCCACAGGGTCTTGCCCAAGCGGCCTTCGTTGTTGGCGATGAGGGCGTTGGCGGCGGCCAGGATGTTGCCCGTGGAGCGGTAGTTTTGCTCCAGCCGCACCAGGCTGTGGCGCGGGTGGTCTTTCTGGAAGCGCTGGATGTTCTCCACCTTGGCGCCGCGCCAGCCATAGATGGACTGGTCGTCGTCGCCCACCACGAATAGGTTGTTCTGGCCTTCGGTGAGCAAGCGCAGCCAGGCGTACTGGATGGTGTTGGTGTCCTGGAACTCGTCCACCAGCACGTGGCGGAAACGCTCGCGGTAGTGGGCCAAGAGGTCCGGCTGGTCGCGCAGGATTTCGTGGCAGCGCAGCAGCAGCTCGGCGAAATCCACCAGGCCGGCCCGTTGGCAGGCTTCCTCGTAAGCCTGGTAGATGCGCTGCATCTGTTTTTGGAACGGATCGTAGCTGTCGCCCAAATGGCCGGCGCGGCGGCCTTCGTCCTTTTGCGCGTTGATGAACCACAGCGCCTGCTTGGGCGGCCAACGGGAGTCGTCGATTTCCATGGACTTCATCAGGCGCTTGACCAGGCGCAGCTGGTCGTCCGTATCGAGGATCTGGAAGCCTTCGGGCAAGCCGGCTTCGCGCCAGTGGCGGCGCAACAATCGATGGGCCAAACCGTGGAACGTGCCGATCCACAGGCCGGCGGCGGGCAGTTGCAGCAGGCTTTCCACCCGGCTGCGCATTTCGCCGGCGGCTTTGTTGGTGAAGGTCACCGACAGCAGGCTGTGAGGCGATACGCCTTCCACCCGGATCAGCCAGGCGATGCGGTGCACGAGTACGCGTGTCTTGCCGCTGCCCGCGCCGGCCAGAACGAGGGCGGCGCCTTGGGGGGCGGTGACGGCTTCCCGCTGGGCGGGGTTTAAGGAATCGACGAGTTCGGTAATATCCATAAACCCTATCTTATCGGAACAGGCTTGCGCAATTGGGGCTGCGGCTGCACAATCGGGAGGCTAACCCAGCATGAGGAGTAAATTATGGCTTTCGATCTCAAGTCGTTCGACATCAAGAAATTCGACTATAAAAAGATAAAGTATGAAGTCAACGTCGGTAGCCGCGATCAGCAGATCCGCTACGGCGCCGGCTGCGCGGCGTTGTTGATTTCGCTGTTCCTGGGCAACGTGTTTCTGTTGGTCATCGGCTGCGGCCTGGTGGCTTCCGCCTATGTCCGTTGGTGCCCGGCTTATTCCGCCCTGGAGCAGAACACGCTGGACGAGAAAAAATAAAGCCGGCTTCCCCGTCGCGCTTTACTGAAAAATGTTCAGTCTCGCTCCAAGTCCATGGCATAGGGATATGCCATGGCGGGCTTAATCGCCTTCCTTGCGGTATTCCCCTTCGATCACATCGCCTTTCGACGACGGCCGCCATGCGCCGGCCATGGCTTCCTTCAGCCAGCCCCGCGCTAGCACGTAATTCGCCAGCCAGCGGCGGCTTTGCGGCATCAGGCAGACCAAGCCGGCGATGTCGGTGAGGAACCCCGGCGTTAGCAGCAGAATGCCCCCCACCAGCACCAGCGGCCCCTCCACCAGTTCCATGGTGGGCAGCTCGCCGCGCGCCAGGGTATTTTGCAAACGCAGCCAAGTCGCCAGTCCCTCGGTGTGGAACAGATAGGCGCCCCAAACGCCGGTGCCGATCACCAGCAGCACGGTGGGGAACACGCCGATCAGCCCGCCGGCCTGCACCAGCAGGAATATTTCCACCACCGGCACGGACAGCAGGGCGATAAGAGCGATACGGAAGATGTTCATGGCAGGGGCACGCTGGATAGAATAGGCGGATTATACCCTAGCCCGGCATCCTCCCATGACCGACGATTACTACCTGGTGCTCTGTACCTGCCCGGACCGGCCCAGTGCCGACGGCTTGGCCGAAAGCCTGGTGCGCGAGCGTTTGGCCGCCTGCGTCAATATCCTGCCCGGCGTGGAGTCGGTTTACCGCTGGGAGGGAAACGTCGAGCGCGGCGCCGAGCTGCTGCTGCTGATCAAAACTGAAAAGCGGGCCTATGCGGCCCTGCAAGAGCACATTAAGGGACGCCACCCTTACGAGGTGCCGGAAATCATCGCCCTGCCCATCGCGGCGGGAGCCACCGACTATTTGCAATGGGTAAGCGCATGTCTTCGTTTCGAATCCTGATTTTCTTACTGTTAACCGTTTGCGCCGGGCTCGATGCCACGGCCGCCGACGCCGGCGGCGCGCCGTTAAACAAGCTGGGCGACGCGTTCAAAAATCTGGGCTTGGCCGGCGGCGGCCAAAGCGAGTTGCTGCCCGCCGAGCAGGCGTTCCAATTCCTGGCGGAGGTCAAGGACGCCAACACCATCGCCGTGAGCTGGCGCATCGCCGACGGCTACTACCTGTACCGGGAAAAGTTCAAGTTCGAATTGGCCGATAGCCCCGGCGTGCGCCTGGGCGAGATCGTGCCGCCCCATGGCGATCCCAAGGAAGACGAGGCCTTCGGCCGAGTGGAGGTGTTTCACAACCAGGTGGCGTTCGATTTGCCACTGCTGCGCGAAACGCAAGGCCCCGCCACCGTCCACCTTAAAGCCCGTTTCCAGGGCTGCGCCGACCGGGGCGTGTGTTATCCGCCCATGAAACAAGCGCTGACGCTGGAGCTGCCGGCGGTCGGGGCATCGGTCAAGCCGATCGCGCCGGCCGCGCAATCGGAGCAGGATCGCGTCGCCCAGGCGCTGCGCGGCGACTCCTTGTGGCTGACCATCGTCAGCTTCCTCGGTTTCGGCTTGCTGCTGTCCTTCACTCCCTGCTGTTTTCCCATGATTCCGATCCTGTCCGGCCTCATCGTCGGCCACGGCCACCATCTCACCACCCGCCGCGCTTTCAGCCTGTCCCTCATCTATGTGCTGGCCTCGGCTCTTACTTACACCCTGTTCGGCGTGCTGGCCGGATTGTTCGGCGCCAATCTGCAAAATTGGTTCCAGCAGACCTGGGTGCTGGTGATCTTCGCCCTGGTGTTCGTCGGTTTGGCGTTGTCCATGTTCGGTTTTTACGAATTGCAGCTGCCCTCGTCCCTCCAGACGCGCCTGGATCGCGCCAATCGCCATCAAAAAAGCGGTTCGGCGGCAGGCGCCGCGGTCATGGGGTTTCTCTCCACCCTCATCGTCGGGCCCTGCGTGGCGGCGCCCTTGGCCGGCGCGCTGATCTACATCGGCCAGACCGGCGATGCGGTGCTGGGCGGCATCGCATTGTTTTCCATGGGCTTCGGCGCGGGGATTCCGTTGCTGATCATCGGCGCGTCCGCCGGCAAGATGCTGCCGAAGGCCGGCCACTGGATGCACGCCACCAAGGCGGTGTTCGGCGTGGGCTTGCTGGCCGTGGCCGTGTGGCTGCTGGAGCGGGTGCTGCCCTCGGCGCTGAGCATGACCGCCTGGGCATTGCTGCTCATCGTGCCGGCGGTGTTCATGGGCGCGCTGGACCACTTGGACGCGGAGGCTTCCGGCTGGCGCCGCTTGTGGAAGGGCTTGGGCTTGATGATGCTCACTTACGGCATCTTGTTGCTGATCGGCGTCGCTTCCGACAGCCGCGACCCGTTGCAGCCCTTGCGCGTGCTGGCTCCCGGCAACGTCCAGGCGGCGGGGCCGGCCCAACAGGCGCTGCCTTTCCAAAAAGTGACTTCCCCGGCGGAACTGGACCGTAAGCTGGCTGAGGCCAAGGCGCAGGGCCGGCCGGTGATGCTGGATTACTACGCCGACTGGTGCATCTCCTGCAAGGAGATGGACCGGTACACTTTTGCCGATCCCCGCGTGCGGCAGGCTTTGGCCAATGCCGTGCTGTTGCAGGCGGACGTGACGGCCAGCTCGGACGAATCCGACGGCCTGCTCAAGCGCTATGGCCTGATCGGCCCGCCGGCTACCCTGTTCTTCGGCGCGGACGGGCGGGAAAGATCGTCCTTTCGCGTCATCGGCTACATGGACGCCGAGCGCTTTCTGCAACACCTGAAACAGGTGCTATAAGCCGTGCTCGAAGGTATTTTCCGTAAGCTTCGCTTTTCCCGCCACGCGGCGGCTTTACCGGTTTTGGCCGGGCTGCTGGCCCTCGGCGCCGGCGTGTTTTTCCAGCAGCGATTGGCGACGCCGCGCCAGGAAGCGCCGGTCGTTCTCCCTGCGGCGGAGTTGATCGATTTGGACGGCCGTCCGCAGCGGTTGGACGGCTGGCCGGGCAAGCTGGTGCTGGTCAACTTCTGGGCCACGTGGTGCGAGCCCTGCCGCGAGGAGATTCCCGTCCTCAACCGCCTGCAGCAGCAGTACGGAGGCCAGGGGCTGCAAATCGTCGGCATCGCCATCGACGAGCCCGAGGCGGTCGGCCAATTCCAGGCGACCGTGCCTTTGGCCTACCCGTCCCTGTTGGCGCCCGAGCAGGGCATAGCTCTCATGGAGCGCTTGGGCAACCGCTTCGGCGTGCTGCCTTACACGGTGATTTTCGACCGCAACGGCCTGGCGGTGCTGCGCCACCCCGGCGCCATCACCCAAGAAGAAGCCGAAAAGGCCTTGGCGCCGATGCTCGTCGCCGAGCGGGGCGAGGCGCGCGCCAAGTAATCGGCGCCGGGCGGCGGCTCGCGCGAGCCGCATCGGGGCGTTTACGCCTTAAACCGACGCAAACGTCCCAAAAACTGCCTACTTTTGCCCGCAAACTGGACAAGATAACGGCCGTTGGGCAAAATAGCGCCGCAGCGGATTAGACATAACGATAACCACCTGAACGGCTGTAAGGCATGGCGAGCATTCTGGTAATCAACGGCCCCAACCTGAACCTGCTCGGGGTGCGTGAACCCGGTATTTACGGCAGCCAGACCCTGGCCGATATCGAGCGGCATTTGGCCGATTGCGGCGCGAAGCAAGGCGCCGAACTGGCGTTTTTCCAAAGCAACGCCGAGCATGCCCTCATCGACCGCATTCACCAAGCCTTCCGCGATCAAGTGGACTTTATCCTCATCAATCCCGGCGCATACACCCATACCAGCATCGCCATTCGCGACGCATTCCTGGCGACGCGCGTTCCGTTCATCGAGGTGCATCTTTCCAATGTGCACGCCCGTGAACCGTTCCGCCGCCATTCCTACCTGTCCGACATCGCGCTAGGCGTCATTTGCGGCTTCGGCGCGTTCGGATATGAAATCGCCTTGCAGGCGGCCATGAAGAGCATTACTGAGAGAGCACACCATGGACATTAGAAAAATAAAAAAGCTGATCGAACTGATTGAAGAATCCGACATCGCCGAGATCGAAATCCGCGAGGGCGAGGAATCGGTCCGCATCAACCGTTATTCCGCGCAACTGGCACCGGTGGCCATGGCCGCTCCCGTGATGGCCGCGCCGCAGCCGGCGGCGGCCCCCGCTGCGGCAGCCGCCGCGCCGGCCGAGGAAGCGATCAGCGGCCACGCGGTAAAGTCGCCCATGGTGGGCACGTTCTATCGCGCGGCGTCGCCGGACTCCAAGCCGTTCGTGGAAGTGGGCCAGTCGGTGAAGGCCGGCGACACGCTGTGCATCATCGAGGCCATGAAGATCCTCAACCAGATCGAGTCGGACAAGTCCGGCGTGGTCAAGCGCATCCTGGTGGAAAACGGGCAGCCGGTGGAATACAACCAGCCGCTGTTCATCATCGAATAACCGCCCTGCCATCCACTGCCACGGGAACGATTCATCATGCTCGGTAAAGTCGTCATCGCCAATCGGGGCGAGATCGCCCTGCGCATTCTGCGCGCCTGCCGCGAACTGGGGATCAGTGCGGTCGCTGTTCATTCGGAAGCCGATCGGGATTTGAAACACGTGCGCTTGGCGGACGAGTCGGTGTGCATCGGCCCCGCCTCTTCGCGCGACAGCTATCTCAACATCCCCGCCATCATCAGCGCGGCGGAAGTCACCGACGCTGTGGCCATCCATCCCGGCTACGGCTTTTTGTCGGAAAACGCCGACTTTTGCGAGAAAGTCATCCAGAGCGGCTTCATTTTCATCGGCCCCAAGCCGGACACCATCCGCCTGATGGGCGACAAGGTGTCGGCCATCAACGCCATGCGCGCAGCGGGCATTCCCTGCCTGCCCGGCTCCAACGGCGCTCTGGGCGACGACGGCGAGGAAATCATCAAGCTGGGCCGCAAAATCGGCTTCCCTGTCATCATCAAGGCCGCCGGCGGCGGCGGCGGGCGCGGCATGCGCGTGGTGCACACCGAAGCGGCGCTGCTGAACGCCATCGAAATGACCCGCGCCGAGGCCGGCGCCGCGTTCGGCAACAGCATGGTGTACATGGAAAAATTCCTGGAGAACCCGCGCCACATCGAGTTCCAGGTGCTGGCCGACAGCCACGGCAACTGCATCCACCTGGGCGAGCGTGACTGTTCCACCCAGCGCCGCCACCAGAAAGTCATCGAGGAAGCCCCCGCCCCCGGCATCACCGAGGAACAGCGCCGCATGATGGGCCAGCGCTGCGTGGACGCCTGCAAGGAGATCGGCTATCTGGGCGCAGGCACCTTCGAGTTCCTCTACCAGGACGGCGAGTTCTACTTCATCGAAATGAACACCCGCGTGCAGGTGGAGCATCCGGTCACGGAAATGGTCACCGGCGTGGACATCGTCAAGGAGCAGTTGCGCATCGCCGCCGGCGAGAAGCTGTCCTATACGCAAGAGGACATCGTCATGCGCGGCCACGCCATGGAATGCCGCATCAACGCCGAGGACCCGGATACGTTCATGCCGTCTCCCGGCTTGATCGAGCTGTTCCACATGCCCGGCGGTCCCGGCATCCGCGTGGAAACCCACATCTACAGCGGCTACCGCGTGCCGCCCTATTACGACTCCATGATCGGCAAGGTCATCGCCCACGGCGAGACGCGCGAAAGCGCCATCGCCCGCATGCGCACGGCGTTGACGGAGATGGTGGTGGACGGCATCAAGGTGAATATCCCGTTGTTGCTCAACATCCTCCACGACGGGGCTTTCGAAGCCGGCAGCCAGAACATCCATTATCTGGAAACCAAGTTGGGCTTGAAGCACTAACCCATGGCCTGGCAACAAATGGCGGTGGTCACCGACGCCGACGACGCCGACCGGCTTTCCGACTGGTTCAGCGAGCGCGGCGCCGTATCGGTCACGTTCGAGGACGCCGCCGACCAGCCCCTGTACGAACCCAAGCCCGGCGAAACCCCCGTCTGGCAGGCCACCCGCGTGGTGGCCCTGTTCGAGGCCGATTTCGACACCGCCGCCATCAAGGCCGAACTCCAGGCGCTGCTGGGGCCCGGCTATGCCCGGCGCGTCAGCGAGGAACAGGTCGAAGACCGCGCCTGGGAAAGGGCTTGGATGGACCACTTCAAGCCCATGCGCTTCGGCCGCCGCCTGTGGATTTGCCCCAGCACCCTGGAGCTGCCCGAGGAGGCCGTCGGCGGCGTCTGCGTCGACTTGGATCCCGGCCTGGCCTTCGGCACCGGCACTCACGCCACCACGGCCCTTTGCTTGGAGTGGCTGGACGGCGAGGCGCTGTCCGGCAAAACGGTGCTCGATTTCGGCTGCGGCTCGGGCGTGTTGGCTGTGGCGGCGTTGCTGCTGGGGGCCGAGTCGGCCATCGGCGTGGACATCGATCCGCAAGCGCTGCTGGCCAGCCGGGACAACGCCGCCAAAAACGGCGTGGAGAGCCGGTTGACTTGCTTTTATCCCGAACAGCTGCCGGCCGATTTCCGGGCCGACGTGGTGTTGGCCAATATCCTCGCCAATCCCCTGGTGGAGTTGGCGCCGACGCTGGCCGCCCACTGCAAGCCCGGCGGCTCCATCGTGCTGTCGGGCCTCCTGGCCGAACAGGCCGAGCAGGTGAGCGAGGCGTACCGGGCGCTCTTCCGTCTCGATCCGGTCGAGATCAAGGACGGCTGGGCCAGGGTCAGCGGCATCAAACTCACGCTCTAGCCCGCCATGTACATCCGCTGCCCCAAGTGCCATACCCTTTATCGCATCGACGCGAAGGAATTGCGCGGCGGCAGCGGCAATGTGGAGTGCGGCCGTTGCGAAATCATTTTTAGCGCCCTGGACGCGCTGGCGGAAGGTCCCGCGCCGTCGGCCTACGACGATCGCGACGCCGAGGGTGCCGACGCGCCGCTGGTCGGCTTGCGCGCGGAGCCTCGCCGGGCGGCCGAACCGCTCGAGGAAGAGCCGGATCTTTCCGAACACTTTCGTCATTTCGATAGCGGCCGCTCCGTCCGGGACGGTTCGTCGCCTTGGGGCTTCGCCGTTGCGGTCGCCGTGCTGGTTTTGTGTTACCAGGCGCTGTTTTTCGAAAGCGACCGCTGGGCGCAGCAGCAGCCCGGGTTGCGTCCCTGGCTGGAACGAATTTGTCCGCGGCTCGGTTGTCAGGTCAGCGAGTTCCGCGATACCAGCCGAATCGGCGTGGTGGAAAGGGATCTTACGCCGGCCCACAACGGCGTGGACGGCTTGGAATTCCGAGCCGTGTTGGCCAACTACGCCGACCAGCCCCAGCCTTATCCGCGCCTGAAACTCACGCTGAGCCAATATAACGGCGCCCCTATGGCGCAACGCGTATTCAATCCGCAAGACTATTTGCAACCGTCCGCGGCCGGCGGAAAAATGGCGGCGGGCGCCGCCGTGGAAGTCCGTTTGACCATCGCCAATCCCGGCAAAGACGTCGGCGGTTTCAGTTTCGAATTGCTTTAAGGCCGCGTTTCGCGCCGTCGGCAAAGGTTGTCAATTGCCGTCCAGGCGGTAAGATATACATAATTTGGGGTTATTCAGGCAGCCCGCCGCCGGGTATGCATCTCGGCACGATTTATCCGCAATTTTCTGGAGCGCAATATGAAGCACAAGATACTGGGGACTTTGACGGCAGCCGCTCTCGGCTTCGCCGCCGCCCACAACGTTCAAGCCGCCGGCAATGCCGAGGCCGGCAAGGCCAAATTCCACACTTGCGTGGGCTGCCACGGCATTCCCGGCTACAGCAACACTTTTCCCAACTATCACGTGCCCAGTCTCGGCGGCCAGCACGCCGAGTACATCGTTTCCGCCCTCAAGAGCTATGCCGCCAGCGGGCGCAAGCACGGCAGCATGAACGGCAACGCCGGGGGCATCAGCGAGCGGGATATGGAAGACGTGGCCGCTTACGCTTCCGCCTTCAAGGGCAAGCCGCCCGCCGTGTCGGTCAAAGGCGATGTCGCCGCCGGCAAAAAGAATCCCAATCTGGAAGTTTGCGCTTCCTGCCACGGCAGTGACGGCAACAGCAAGGACGGCGGCAACCCGCGCCTGGCCGGCCAGTATGAAAGCTTCCTGATCAAGGCCATGAAGGATTACCAGAGCGGCGCCCGCAAAAATCCCATCATGCAAGGCATGGTGAAGGATTTGACGGACAAGGACATCGCCGACTTGGCCGCCTATTTCGCCAGCCAGAAAAAAGGCCTGACGCCGGTCTCCAACTAAGAGCCGGCCCGGCCCGAAACAAAGCCCGCCCCGCATGGGACGGGCTTTTTTTTAGCTCCGCGCCAGTGTTTGTGCGTCGTCGAGCATGTAGTAGGATTTAACCACGGCCCTGGCCGCCATTTTCGACGGGAGACATAGAATCATGCCGCAAGCTACATCGCTGCCCGCCTGGCACGCACTGCAAGAGCATCACAAAGAGATTTCCCAGCAACACATGCGCGATTGGTTCGAGGCCGATCCGCAGCGTTTCGACAAGTTCTCCCTGCATTTCGAAGACATCCTCTTCGACTATTCCAAGAACCTCATCAACGAAACCACGGTTTCGCTGCTGTTGGACCTGGCCCGCCAAGCCGGCCTGGCGGAAAAAATCGGCGCCATGTATTCCGGGCAAAAAATCAACACCACGGAAAACCGCGCGGTATTGCACATCGCCCTGCGCAACCGCTCCAACCGTCCCATCTATCTGGACGGCCGCGACGTCATGCCCGACGTCAATCGGGTGCTGGAGCAGATGCGCCAGTTCAGCGAGGAAGTGCGTATCGGCATTCGCCGCGGCTATACCGGCAAGCGCATCCGCGACGTGGTCAATATCGGCATCGGCGGTTCGGACTTGGGGCCTTACACGGCGGTGACGGCGCTCACTCCCTACATCAAATCCGATTTCCGGCCGCACTTCGTCTCCAATGTGGACGAGTCGGAATTGCTGGATACCCTGGATCAGTGCGACCAGGAAACGACCCTGTTCCTGGTGGCGTCGAAAACCTTCACCACCCAGGAAACCATGATAAACGCCCACTCGGCGCGCCAATGGTTTCTCGCCAAGGCCCGCGACGAAGGGGCCATCAGCAAGCATTTCGTCGCCATCTCCACCAACGCCAAGCTGGTGCAGGAGTTCGGCATCGACCCGGACAATATGTTCGAATTCTGGGACTGGGTGGGCGGACGTTACTCCCTGTGTTCAGCCATCGGCCTGTCCGTGGCCTTGGCCATCGGCATGGAGCGTTTCGAGAAAATCCTGGACGGCGCCCACGCCGTGGACGAGCACTTCCGCACCGCGCCGTTCGAGCGCAATATCCCGGTGCTCATGGCCCTCCTGGGGATCTGGTACAACAACTTCTTCGGCGCGGAATCCCACGCCGTGTTGCCCTATGACCATCACCTCGCCCATCTGCCCACGTATTTGCAGCAGGCGGACATGGAAAGCAACGGCAAGGGCGTCGATTTGCAAGGCAAGCCCGTGGGGCACCAAACCGGCCCGATCCTGTGGGGCCAACCCGGCGCCAACGGCCAGCACGCGTTTTACCAGCTCATCCATCAAGGCACCAAGCTGATTCCTTGCGATTTCCTGGCCGGCGCGCAAAGCCATCGCCATTTGGGTGCGCACCACCCCACGCTCATGTCCAACTTCTTCGCCCAGCCGGAAGCCCTCATGCGCGGCCGGACGCTGGAGCAGGCTCGCGCCGAATTGAAAAAAGAAGGCTATAGCGGCGAGCAGCTGGAAAAACTGGCCCATGCCAAGACTTTCCCGGGCAACCGCCCCACCAATTCCTTCCTCTACCGCAAGCTCACGCCCCGTACGCTGGGCAGCTTGATCGCGTTGTACGAGCATAAGATCTTCACCCAGGGCGCCATTTGGAACATCAACTCCTACGACCAAATGGGCGTCGAGCTGGGTAAGCAGCTGGCCAACACCATTCAGACGGATATGGCGAAGGACGCCCCCACGACCGGCCACGATTGCTCCACCAACGGCCTCATCAACTACTACAGGCAGTTGCTGTGACCGCGGCGAACGGGGAGGTGATCCGTCTCCCCACGCCCGCGGCGATGGCTGCGGAAGCCGCCGGCCGCATCGCCGCCATCGCCGAGGCGGCGGTGGCCGACCACGGTTATTTCGCTTGGGCCTTGTCCGGCGGCAATACCCCGGTGGCGACTTACCGCATGCTGGCGCAATCGCCTTGGCGCGAGCGGATCGACTGGGGCCGTACCCATGTCTTCTTCGCCGACGAACGCTTCGTGCCTCACGACCACGCCGACAGCAACTACCGCCTCGCCGAGGAAACGCTGCTGAGCCACGTACCGATTCCCGCGCAAAACGTTCACCCTACGCCCATCACCACGCCCGAAGCATCCGCGGAGGCCTACGAACGGAGCGTCCTGGACTTCTTCGCCCCGCAGCCGCCCCGTTTCGATTTGGTGACGCTGGGCATGGGTCCGGACGGCCATACCGCCTCGCTTTTTCCCGGCATGGACGACGTGGGCGGCGGGCTGGTGGCCGCCGTGCACAACAGTCCCAAGCCGCCGCCTTTGCGGCTCACCATGACCTATCGCCTGTTGAACGAGGCCCGCCACGTCCTGTTCCTCGTCTCCGGGGCCGACAAAGCCGCCCTGCTGGAGCAAATCGCCGCCAACGCCGATACCCCGCTGCCGGCGGGCAAGGTCGTCCTGTCGGAGCGGCCGGTGGTTTGGTTGGCTCACCTTAGCGGCTGAATTTCCCCGGCGTCCATCGAGGCTGCGGGAAAAATTCGCTTGCGACAATAGTAGACCGGTCGTATAGTCTCGCCATGGCTAAAACTCCTCCTCGCGAACTGACCCGCGCCAAGCTGTTGGACCAGGGCGTCGCTTTCCTCACGGAATACGGCTACCACGGCAGCGGCTTGCAGGACATCCTGGCGTCGGTGCAGGTGCCGAAAGGCTCGTTTTACTATTACTTCGCCAGCAAGGAGGAGTTCGGCGCGGCGGTGATCGGCCATTACATCGAGCCGTTCATCCTGCTGCTGGACGGCTATTTGCAGCGGCCCGAACTGAGCGGGGCCGAGGCCCTGGACGGCTATTTCCAGGAACTGATCGCCGAGCTGGAACGCCGCCAATTCAAGGGCGGCTGCTTGATCGGCAACCTGAGCGGCGAAATCGGCGACACCAGCGAGCTCTGCCGCCAGGCCTTGAAAACCGCCCTGGGCCGCTACCGCGACAAACTGGCGGAAGGCATCGCCAGGGGCCAGGCGCAGGGCCGGTTTCGCACCGACTTGCCCGCCGCGGCCATGGCCGATTTCCTCGCCGACGCCTGGCAGGGCGCTTTGTTGCGCATGAAGATCGAACAGTCCGTGCAGCCCTTGCGGGATTGCTGCCGGCATTTGTTGCAGGGCTATTTCCGGCCCGCCGAAGACCGTCCGACTACCCACCCCTAACCGGAGGAACCGCCGCCATGCCCAAATACCTCATCGAACGCACCATCCCCGGCGCAGGCCAGCTGGACGCCGCGCAGCTGCAGGCCATTTCGCAGAAATCCTGCTGCGTGCTGCAAGGGCTGGGACCGGCTATCCAGTGGCTGCAAAGCTACGTCACCGACGACAAGGTGTACTGCGTCTACATCGCGCCCAACGAGGAGCTGATCCGCGAGCACGCCAGCCAAGGCGGCTTTCCCGTGGACAGCATCCGCGCCATACGCACCGTCATCGATCCCGCTACGGCGGAATCCGCCTGACCGTTACGTCCGACAACAACAATACCCGGAGGTCTTATGCAATCCCTGCAACGCATCCTGCCCGGCCTCGCCGGCATCGCTTTGGCCCTAGGCCTCAACGCGGCGGCGCAAGCCGACGAAACCTGCGCCTCGCCCTACATGGCGAAAATCACCGGCCAGGAGGACTTCGTCTACGTTTGGACCCTGGGCGTGGAAGGCCTGGGCGACGAGCAGGACAAGCTGGTGACGGTGGACGTCAATCCCAAATCCAAGCAATACGGCAAGGTCATCGCCTCCCTGTCCGTGGGCGGACGCAACGAAGCCCACCACGCCGACTTCACCGACGATCGCCGCTTCCTCTGGGCCGGCGGCTTGGACACCAACAAGATCTTCGTCTTCGACGTGCATTCCGACCCGTCCAAGCCCAAGCTCACGCGCACCATCACCACTTTCGTCGCCGACAGCGGCGGCGTGGTCGGCCCCCACTCTTTCTACGCCCTGCCCGGCCGCATGATGATCACCGGCCTGTCCAACAACAAGGACCACGGCGGCCAGACTGCTCTGGTGGAATACAGCAACGAAGGCGAGTACATCGCCACCCACTGGATGCCCACCGACGCCAACCTGCAAGGCGCGGTCAAAACCGGCCAATACGCCGACGGCTACAACTACGACGTGCGCGCCCTGCCGCGTTTGAACGCGCTGTTCACCTCGTCGTTCACCGGCTGGAACAACTACATGATGGACTTCGGCAAGATGCTGCAAGACCCGCAGGCCATGCAGCGCTTCGGCAACACCGCCGTGGTGTGGGACCTGCAGGCGCGCCAGCCGAAGAAAGTGTTCGACGTGCCCGGCGCGCCCCTGGAGCTGCGCTGCGCCTGGAAGCCGGAGCACAAGTACTGCTTCACCACCACCGCGCTCACCTCGAAGATCTGGCTGATCCACCAGGACGGCAAGGGCGAATGGCAGGCCAAGGCGGTGGCCGATATCGGTAATCCCAAAGACGTGCCGCTGCCGGTGGACATCTCCATCTCCAACGACGACAGCCGGCTGTGGGTGAACACTTTCATGGACGGCAAGACCCGCCTGTTCGACATTTCCGACGCCTTCCACCCCAAGCAGATCTTCGAAAAAACCATCGGCGCCCAGGTGAATATGGTGTCCTCCAGCTGGGACGGCAAGCGCTTGTACTACACTTCCTCCCTGCTGGCCAATTGGGACAAGAAGGGCAAGGACGACGAGCAATACTTGAAACTGTTCCACTGGGACGGCAAGCAGTTGAAACAGCAATTCGCCATCGATTTCACCCAGGAAAAATTGGGGCGGGCGCACCAAATGCGGTTCGGCGCTTATTCGCTGTATAGCAGTTTGGCGATGCGATAGGGAGGCGGGCGCCGGTTTCCGGCGTTGGCCCGCTTGGCGAATGGATCGGTATGAGATGGAGGTATAAGGTTTTGCCCAAGGCGGTGTCCTCGCGTCGGCGCTTTTGTGACAATATCCCCGCGTTGATTAGACAAAACTTGTATTGCATTCATGAATGTCGATTTCATCAATCCGTTTTTGGTATCCCTGACCAACGTGCTGGAGACCATGGCGCATCTACAGCTTCAGCCGGCCAAGCCCAGCTTGAAGAACGACGACAGCGCCCGCGGCGCGGTTTCCGGATTGATCGGCATGGTGGGGCCCCAGTGCAAGGGCTCCATGTCGATTACTTTCGACGCGGATTTGGCTTACGAAATCATGTTCCGCATGGTGGGCGAGCGGCCGAAATCCATGAACGACGAAGTGACCGACATGGTGGGGGAAATCACCAATATGGTGACCGGCGGCGCCAAGCGCATTCTGGCTGAAAAAGGATATGAGTTCGGCATGGCGACGCCGACGGTGGTGACGGGCTTGTCCCACAGGATCATCCACAAGTCGAAAGGGCCGAAATTGATCATGCCGTTCAATTCGCAGTGGGGTAAGGCGCACATCGAAATCAGCTTCGAGTCGCAGGACGCCGCGCCGGCCGCTCCCGCCCCCGACGCGGCGGGCTCATAGGCAGCGGTCGGCCAGGGACGCCAGTTCCGGCCAAGCTGCCGTTTCTTCCCGATACGGTAGGTTTAGCACCGGCCGGCCCAGGCGCGCGCCCAGGTCGGCGGCGTTGTCCATGGCGAGTCCGGCGGCGGCCGGCGCGGTCCGGTTCAGCGCCACGCCGGCCAGCGTCAGGCCGCGCCGGCTGATGGCCTCGACGCAGAGCAACGTGTGGTTGATGCAGCCCAGCCGGTCGGCCGCCACCAGCAGCACCGGCAAACCCAGGGCCACGGCGAGGTCGGCGTTGAGGCCGTCCTCCGCCAGGGGCGAGTAGAAGCCGCCGGCGCCTTCCACCAGCAGAAAATCCCCTTCTTTCACGCCTTCACGGCAGGCCGCGGCCAGGGCGGCGATAGTCAACGGCCGGCCGGCCAGACGCGCGGCCCGGTCGGGGGCGATGGCCGGCTCGAAAGGATAGGGGCAGACGGTTTCTATGGGATCCAAGGCGCCGGCCGCCAGTCGCAGGGCGTCGGCGTCCTGCGGGAACAGCCGGCCGTCCTTGCGGGGGCAGCCCGATTCCGCCGGCTTGCGCGGCCTCACGGTGGCGCCGTGCTGGGTGAGTAATTGGGCCAGCGCCGCGGCGACGCGGGTTTTGCCCACGCCGGTGTCGGTGCCGGTGACGAACAGGCCGCGTTTCATTGGGCCAGCCACCGTTCCAGCAGCGCCGGGCAAACCTGGCCGTAACCATGGGCCGTGCCCCGCAGCAATCGGAACGGCCGCTCCGGTTCGCCCAGGTCGCTCAGCACCGCCGTGGCGGCGGCGAAGTCCTGGCGGCTGGTGTAGCCGTTGACGGTGACGACGGTTTTCAGGCCGGCCGCCGTGGCGGCGCGCAGGCCGGGGTTGGAGTCTTCCACGGCGAGGCAGCAGGCCGCGTCCAGCCCCAGCCTTTCCTGCACCCAGCGGTAAATGTCCGGCGCCGGCTTCTTTTCCGCCACCACGTCCCCGGCGCCGATCACGTCGAATCCGTTCGCGGCGTCTTCGCCCAGGTTGGCTTGCAGCAGGGCGACGACAGACTCCTCCGCCGAAGTGGTGGCGATGGCCAAGCGCACGCTGGCTTGGCGCAACTCCCGCAGCAAGCGCGCCACGCCGGGGCGCAGCGGGATGCCGGGGTGTTGCAGCAGGGCTTTGAAGTGGCGGGTCTTGACGGCATGCACGCTGGCGGCGAAGGCCTGCGGCCCGTCCTGGGCAGCGTCCGGCAGGCCGGCCCGTTGGATGTAGCGCAGGACGCGCTCCTTGCCGCCGCCGGTTTCCAGCAGTTCGCCGTAGGTCGATTCGTCCCACTGCCAGTCCAGGCCCAGTTCGCGGAAAGCGGCGTTGAAGGCGACGCGGTGGCCGTCCCTCTCCGTGTCGGCCAGGGTGCCGTCCACGTCGAAGATGACGGCCTGAAGGCTCACGGGCTGTCCGGCAGCAATTGCGCGCGGATCGCCAGGGCGTCGGTCAGGGCTTCCTCCACGGTTTCGCCCAGCACGGTGTAATGGCCCATCTTGCGGCCGACACGGGCTTCCTGCTTGCCGTACAGGTGCAGCTTGGCGCGGGGATGGCCGAGGATGGTTTCCCAGGGCGGCGGGCCGTCTTCGCGCCACACGTCGCCCAGCAGGTTGACCATCACCGACGGGCGCAGCGGCCGGGTGTCGCCCAGGGGCAGGCCGCACAGGGTGCGCACTTGCTGCTCGAACTGGGAGCAGGAGCAGGCGTCCAGGGTGTAGTGGCCGCTGTTGTGGGGACGGGGAGCGATTTCGTTGACCAGCAGGTGGCCGTCCTTCAGCACGAAGAACTCGACCGCCAGCACGCCGCAGTAATCCAGCCGGGTGCCGATGGCCTGGGCCATGGCGCAGGCTTTTTCCGCCGTGGCCGGGTCGATGCGGGCCGGGGCGATGGAGACGTCCAGGATGCCGTTGCGGTGGCGGTTTTCCGCCGGGGCGTAGGCGGTGGTTTGGCCGTCGGCGCCGCGGCCGATGACTACGGAGATTTCCTTGTCCAAATCCAGGAATTCTTCCAGCACGCAGGGCACGTTGCCGAACCGCTCATAGGCCTCGGCCAGCTCCTCCAGGCTGCGGCCCAGGTGTTGCCCTTTGCCGTCGTAGCCGAAGCGGGCGGTTTTCAGCAGGGCCGGCGAACCGACTTCGGCGAAGGCCGCCGCCAGATCGTCCGCCGTGCGCACCGCCACGGTTTTGGCCGTGCCGAAGCCGTTGTCCCGCAGGAAGTTTTTTTCCAGGATGCGGTCCTGGGTGACGGCGATGGCGCCATGGCCCGGCCGTACGATGCAGCTGCCGCCCAGGTGATCCAGGCTGGAGGCGGGGATGTTCTCGAATTCGGTGGTGACCGCCGCGCACTCGCGGCCCATATAGTCCAGGGCCTCCTGGTCGTCGTAGGGCTGGCACAGGTGCTCGTCGGCGAAGCTGCCGGCCGGGCTGTTGGGATCGGGATCGAGCACGATCACCCGGTAGCCCATGGTGCGGGCCGCCACGGTGAACATGCGGCCCAACTGGCCGCCGCCCAACATGCCTAAGGTTGCGCCGGGCAAAATCATGCCTGTTCCTCCGGCGGCAGGGACATGGCCAGCACCGTGTCGCGCTGCTTGGCGCGGAAGGCGTTGAGGGCCGAGGCCAGCGAGCCGTCGTTGCGCGCCAGCAGCGCCGCGGCGAACAGCCCGGCATTGGCGGCGCCGGCCTCACCAATGGCGAATGTCGCAACGGGTATGCCCTTGGGCATCTGCACGATGGACAACAGGGAGTCCATGCCCTTCAGGTAGGCGGAAGGCACCGGCACGCCTAGCACCGGCACGATGGTCTTGGCGGCGATCATGCCCGGCAAATGGGCGGCACCGCCGGCGCCGGCGATGATGCAGGCCAGGCCGCGTTCCTCGGCGCTTTCCGCGTAGCTGAACAACAGGTCCGGCGTGCGGTGCGCGGACACGACGCGCGTCTCGAACGGCACGCCGAAGCTTTGCAGCTGCTCCGCCGCGTGGCGCATGACGTTCCAGTCGCTCTGACTGCCCATGACGATGCCGACGATTGGATCGGACATTGATTTACCTCGCTTTAAAAAATCGAAATCGGTACTTCTTTCCGCCGCACCGGGGGATGCGGCAATGCTTTCAATTCAGGCCCGCTTATTGTTCCCTCTCCCTTAGGGAGAGGGTTAGGGTGAGGGGAAGTAAAAGGCCGTGACCTTTTTCCCCTCATCCCAGCCTTCTCCCGGAGGGAGAAGGAGCATTAATTATTTGCAGTGTTCCTAGCAACTCGCCCGCCGCATGCGGTCCCTAACCGCCTGCCAAGCCTCCGTTTCCGGCGGCGCTTCCGCCAGCAGCACGTCCAGGCCCATGCGGTCGAAGCGGCGCAGCACGGCGAACAGCCGGCGTGCGTAGTCGTCCGGTTCGGCCGGCATGGGGAAAGGCAGCAGGTCGGGCGTGGCGGCGATGCCGCAGCGTTGCGGATCGATGAACAGGATGGCGGCCCGGCGTCCGGTTTGCGCCAGTTCCTCCGCCCGTTGCCGCAGCTCTTCCGCCGGCCAAACCTCGAACGGCGTTTCCGGCGCGTAATGGGAGGCCAGCATGCCCGGGGCGCGGATGGCGACCGGGGTGCTGGGCGGGGCGATTTCCTCGCCCAGCACTTCCTGCAATTCCGACAGGGCGATGGCGCCGGGCCGCAGCAGCACCGGCCGGTCGCCCGCCAGGCTGAGGATGGTGGATTCCACCCCGACGCGGCAGGGGCCGCCGTCCAGGATCATGTCCACCCGATCGCCCAGTTCGCGCCGCACGTGCCAGGCGCGGGTCGGGCTGACCCGCCCGAAGCGGTTGGCGGACGGCGCGGCGACGCCGCCGCCGAAGGCGCGCAACAAGGCCAGCGCCACCGGATGGGCCGGCACCCGCAGCCCAACGGAGTCCTGCCCGCCGGTGACTTCCAGCGGCGCGCGCCCGCGCTTCAAGATCAGCGTCAAGGGGCCGGGCCAGTAGCGCGCCGCCAGCCGCAACGCCCCTTCGGGCACTTCCCGCGCCCAATATTCCAGGGATTCGGCGCCGGCTGCGTGGACGATGAGCGGATGGTCCGCCGGACGCCCTTTGGCCGCGAAAATGCGCAGCACCGCCTGCGGATTGGAAGCATCCGCGCCCAAGCCGTAAACGGTTTCCGTGGGAATGGCCACCAAGCCGCCGTCCCGCAGGCATTGCGCGGCGGCGGCGATGGTTTCGGGAGTCGGTGTTTTCATCAAAACTGGCCTAGGGCGGGTGGCCCGTTGGGTCGTCGGAACGAGGGAAAGTCGCCGCTATCGGCAGGTTTACCGGAGGCAAGGGGCGGCCCCGCGCCCCTGGAACAACGGACAATTCTACTCCAAGCGGGCTATCCCCTCCATCCCCGGTGGCGCAAGCCTTGGCGGCCTCCTCAAAGCGCTTGGCACGCCTCCTCCATCGTCGCCAGCCGCGGACGCGCGGGATCGCCCAGCAGTCGCAGCAGCCGCTCGAATTCCGGGTCGCTGCCGAGCAATGCGCCGCCGACTTTCAGCAAGGCGTCTATGCGCCGTTTGTCCAATGACCATGTCGTCGAAATCGCTTGGTATTTGCGCCGGCAGTCGGCGTCGACGATGGCGTCGAAATCCACCGAGATCAGGGCGGTATTGTCGGCCAGCGCTTCGAAACGCGCTTTTTTCGCGGGATCGCCAAGCGCCATTTGGCGGAATTCGTCCATGAGCAAATTGCGCAGCTGCGCCGCGGTGCCGGCGGTGGTTCGGTCTATCGGCGCGTTGATCGAGGCGAGCAGCATGTCCAACTCGCCTGGCGTCGCCTGTCGCTGGTCGAGCTCGGATGGGGCGAAGGATCGCGCGTTGACCACGACGAAGATCAGCTTGGTGATCCGCCCGCTGTCGATTCCGCCGAGCAGCGAGCGCTGCGTATCGCGCGTCGCCAGCATGCGCAGCGGCTCGGAGATGCCCAGGTTGTCGGCGATGCCGCCGTCGAGCAAATGGATGTAGCTTTTCGGCGCTTTGCCGTCCTTGCCGAGGGCGTAGGCTTGTTCCACGCGGGCCAGCGACGCGCGCTGGGGATTGTCGTACCAAACGCCGTCCTCCTGCCGCGTGCCGGGCTCGTCGATGCTGTCGGTCACCCAGGGCGGCGGCCAATGGCTTTTCCCTTGGGTGGCGGAACAGGGCGAATAGTTGGTCAGCGTCACCGGCGTCAGGGCGACCGGAAAGGCGGCGGAAGCGGCAACGGCGGTCGCCAGCGGCAGGCTCGAAAGGTCGCTGCAGAGCAGGTCCATTTTGCGCTGGGTGAACGGAAACGGGACGCCCTCCACCATGTCCGCCGCGTTCAGCACGAGGAACGGCAAGCGCTGGCGATCCAGCAACGCCTGGTAAGTGGCGCCGTGGAACAGCCGCTCATCGAGGTAGTCGATCAACAGGTCTATGCGCTCCAGGCCGGGCGCGGCCAGTCGCGCCAAGCCCAGGGGGTTGAGCCCGTCGAAAAGCAGGGCGCGCATGCCGTCGCGGCGTATGAAGTCGTTTTCCAGCTTGTCGAAGCCGGCGGGCCCTTCGAGGGCGAAATAGCCGGCGGCGACGCTGCCGCCCGAGACCGAGGAAATGATGTCGATTTCTTGGGCCAGGGTTGCGCCGTGGGGCAGCGCGATCTCATTGAGCGCCCGGAGCACCGAAAGCGTCAGTGCGGCGGCGCGTGTGCCGCCCCCCGAGGCGGTGACAACGACCAGGGTGTCTTCCAGCCCGGACGGCGGCAGCTTGTTCCAGCGGTAGCCGTGGCTTTCGTCAACGATCTGGGCTTCCTGGTTGCGGGTGGGATAAGAGCAACCGGCCGTAAAAAGCGCTGCCGCGAAGCAAACGCCGCGCAGGACGTCCCGCGCATTGAAAATCCCCATGACCGTCCTCCCTCAGACCGATTCCGGCGGCACGACCGGATCGAGCTCGATTGCCACAGACGTTTGCCGAGCCGTGACGCGGAATTTTTTGCGGAAGTCCACTTTGCCTTGGCTGTCGAGCGTCTCGGCGGTATGGCCGCCGGCGGCGACGGTGAACGTGTCGGTCGATGAGTTTCCCGCCGGGTTCTGGTAGTCGCCGTTAAGATAAATAAGCCGATCCTCCGGCCTCAAAATGCGCAAGCTGGCGAACATGGCTTTCCTCCCTCGATCGATGACGTGCGGCATGGGGTTCATGCCGGCCAATCCTTGTTCGGGCGTCCCCGCCGTTCGCGCGCGGCCGGGGCCGAATTTACCGATGCGGCCCCGTCGGATTTCGCCTCGCCGGCGCCGCAAGCCTCAGTGTATATGTGCTCAGCGGTAAAGCGCCACGGCTATTTTCCGGGCCCGCGGCGCGGGCATCGCGGCGGAATATCCGCAAGCAACCGGACCCGTCGGCCGGCGTTTACCAGGCAAAGCCGGGGATGACCCAGTCGGGCCAAACCCCGTGCTCGCGGGCGATGGCCGATACGCGACGCAGGCGCGCGGCATCGTCCGCCGCGTCGGCGAAATCGGCGCCGTGGATGCCGCCGGTGACGAAGGCCGTCGCCAAGCCCGCCCGGTGGCCGCCCACCACGTCGTGGCCGACGGAATCGCCGACGGCCACGGCCTGGGCCGGGTCGAAATCCGCCAGCACCTGGCCGCAATAGCGGTAGATGGCCTCGTGGGGTTTGCCGATGTAATGCACCGTGCCGCCCAGTTGTTCGTAGCGCCGCGCCAGTTCGCCGGCGCTGAAGGTCAATCCTTGCGGCGAGAAGCGCACCAGGTCGGGATTGGCGCAGATCAGGGGCAATCCGCGGTTGCCGCCGCATTCCAACAGGGGCAGGTAATGTTCCAGAGGCAGGCCGTCGGCCACGCCGGCCAGCAGGATGAAGTCGGCGTCGGCCACGGTCGGCGTTAGCTCCAAGTCGAGTCCCCGCACCAAGCTGTCCGAGCCGTCGCTGCTCAGCAGGAAACAGCGGCGGCCCAGGGACGGCGGGAAAGGCGGCGTGCGCGCAGCCAAGGCGTTGCGGACCACTTCGCCGGATGTGACCACGGCGGTGTAGCAGTCTTCGGGGATGCCCATGGCGCGCAGGCGTGCGACGTTGTCGGCCGCCGGCTTGCCCGAGTTGCTGAGCACCGCCACCTGCTTGCCTTGGGCCATCAGGCGGCGCAGGCAGTCGACGGCGCCGGGGAACGGTTGCCGGCCGTCGTGCAAGACGCCCCATTGATCGACCAGGAAGGTCCGGTAACGGTCAGCGAAGGCGGCGGTTCCCGCGACGAGCCGGGATTCGGTCAATGGCGTTTTATGCATCATTACGTCAGTTCCTGCAGGGAGTCGGTGAATAAGGCGATGCCATGCCTCAGGGCGAGGCGCGGCATCGCCGCGCTGTCGAATGCGGACGGTATATGGCGGCTTTCGGCGTCAAGTGGTTTGGTCCCCGCGCGATGAGTTTGAAAAATGGGTTCAAGGAGGGGTGTGAAGGTCGGTTCCCAATGCCGCCTGATAATCCGCGTGGGCCTTAAACAAGGCGTTGGCGGCGTCCGCTTCCATCAGGGCGGCGTCGCCGCTGGCGATTTCCCGCAGGTTGACGAACAACAGGGTGCTTTCGCCCAGCTCGAAGCGGGTGCGCTCGCCCTCCTCCAAGCGCTTGGCGGCTTGCCGCTGCCGGCCGGCCAGTTCCAGGCGCTGGCGGGCGGCTTCCACGGCCGACAGGGCGTCGCGCACTTCGGCGGCGATGCGGTCGTCCGCCAGCTGTTTCTCCAGCTTGAGCCGTTGCAAGTTGGCGGCGGCGGCCTGGGCACGGCCTCCGGCCACGCGGCGCTGCAAAGGAATGTCGATGTTCAGGCCCAGGTAGAGTTCTTCCCGGTTGAGTTTGTCCTTGCCGGGGCCGATGTCGCGGGCGCCCATGACGGAAAAGTCCACTCCCGGCGCCTGTTGGTTGCGTTGCAGTTCCAGTTCGGTCTCGGTTTGCCGTCCCTGCAAATCCAGTCGCCGCAACTCCGGCCGTTGGGCTTGGGCGGTGGTCAAGGCGTCGGCGAAATCCTTGGACACCACGGGCTCCGCCTCGGGAAATCCTGTCGGCAGCCGGCCGGCGTCCGGCAACTGCGGCTGGCCCTGTTCGTCGCGCCAGTACAGCGACAGCTGGATGGCGGTTTGTTCCAGCAGGCGGCGCGCGGCCACCTGGCGTTCGCGCCGTTCCAGGATGGCGCGCTGGTTGTCGGCGGCCTCGAATTCGGCGATGTCGCCGGCCGCCGCCCGGCGGCGGATGCCGGCGTCGCGTTTTTCGGCGATGTCCAGCATGGCGTCCGCCACCCGCAAGCGGCGGCCGGCCAGCACCCAGTCCCAATAGCGGTGGGCGGCGACCCGGCGCAGTTCGATCAGCGCCTGGTCGTATTCGTGGCCGGCGATCAGCTCGCCCAGCTCGGCCTGCGTCAGGCTGGCGCGGCGGCGGTCGATGGAGCCGTTGCGCCACAGCGGGACGTTGACGCCGACGCGGGCTTCGCCGTCGGTGGCGGTGAGGCTCTTGCCCTCGTATACCGGATAATCGCCCAGGCCGCGCCGCCAGCCGCCGAAGAAGGTGGCGCCCCACAGGCCGGTGGGCTGTTCGACGCTCACGTCGTAATTGCGGTTTTCGTACAAGCCGGCCACGGACCAGCGGTTTTGCGATTTGAGCAAGGTGTCGAAGCCGCCTTCCGCCGCCAGTCTTTCCCCGGCGGCCGCTTCCTTGCGCTGTTCCGCCGCCAGCAGGGCGGGAAAGGCGCGGGTCGCGGCGGCCAGCACTTCGTGCAACGCCAGCGGCACGGCGTCGCCCGCTTCGGCGGTGAGTATCCACGACAGCAAAACGGCTGCGGCGAATGCCTTTCTGGCGGCGTCCCTGGGCGCGCGGGCATCCTGCCCGTCCCCGTCGGAGTGGGCCGCCAGTCGTAAAAGCGGCGCGTAGGGGCGGCACTTGCGGGCAAGATGCCCGCGCTCCCAGGGGAGGTTCATCCACGCATAAGCAGTGCGGTTCATTTGTCTTTGCCCTCCGCTTCGCTTTTGGGAGCATCGGCCTTATCCGGCTTGGCCAGTCCGGGCGGTTCCGGCAGCACCAGCGGCGGAAAGCCGTTGAAAATCCGCCACAGCTCGTAGCCCAGGGTCACCCGTCCCAGCTGCACCCAGCCGTTGGTGCGCACGCCCTGGCGCAGGAAGCGCTCGGCCGGCCAGGGTTGCTCGTCTTCCGGATCCGGCGTGACCAGCAGCCGGAAATGGCCTTTGCCGTCGTCGGTGGCGTCGATGAACGCCACCCGGCCGCCGAAGCTGCCGATGGACAGCTCCGGCCAGCCGCCGAACTGCACCGCCGGATAGCCCTCGAATTGCAATCGCACCCGGCTGTCGGGAACGATGAGCGGCACGTCGTTGCCGTCCATCCACAGCTCCACGGCGCGCTCTTGCGCATCGGGCACCAGGATCGCCAAGGGCTGGCCGGCCTTGACCAATTCCGCGCCGGGGGCGGCCGCCAGGCGCAACACCACGCCGTCGCGGGGCGCCGAGACGGATTGGGTCTGCTGGCGCGCCAATCGGGTTTCCAGCTTGAGCAGGTCGGCGCGCGCGTAGTTCTGGTCCTCCAAGGCCTTGTTGAGTTCCGCCCGGCTTTTTTCCACGGCGGCGGCGGTGTCCGCTTCCAGCTTGCGGCGGTCGGAGGACAAGGCTTCCACTTCGGCAGCGGCGGCGCGCAAGGCGGCTTGGCCCCGCTCGGCGTCGGTGCGCCGCTGCGCCATGTCCAGCTGCGCCAATTCCAGGGTGCGCCGCGAGGCCAGCCCTTCGCCATGCAAGGCGGACTGCCGATCGAGGTTGAGGGCGGCGGTGCGCTGGGCCGCTTGCGCCGCTTGCAGGGCTTGCTCGGCGGCCTTGCGCCTTTCCCCGGCCATGTCCAGCCGCGCCTCGGCGGCGGCCAGGGCCTGGGGCCGGGCGGTTTCGGCCATGCGCAGCTGTTCGCGGAAGGTCTCCACCCGGGCGTCCACCGCGGCTTGGCGCGCCAGCAGGGTTTGCCGCTCGGCTTCCAGGCGCTGCAACAGCTGGGGGTCGTTGTCGGCCAGCTCCGCCAGCACCTCGCCTTGGCGCACCCGGGAGCCTTCCCGCACCAGCCAGCGCGACACACGGCCGTCCACGGTGGCGCTCACCACCTGTTGCCGCTCGACCGGCGCATAGGCCACCACCCGGCCGACGCCGCGCACGTTTTGTTGCCAGGGAACGAAAGCCAGCAGCACCAGCAGGATCAGCAGCAGGGTTCCCAGCCGCCGCGCCAGCCGGTGCGCCCAAGGCGCCGTTTCGGCCGAAGCCAGGCAAGGCAAGGGGGCGCCGAAATCAGCCATGGCCGGCCTCCGTTACGGTCAATCTGCCGCCATCGAGACGGCCGACGCGTCCGCAATGGGCCAGCACGGCCGGGCTGTTGGTGGCTGTCACCAGCGTCCAGGGCGCATCCGGACGCAACAGTTCGGGAATCACCGTTTGCGCCACGCGATTGTCCATGCGGTCCAAGACCCGATGCAGCAGCAACAACCGGGGGCGGCCGGCGATGGCGCGGGCCAGGGTCAGCCGCAAGCCTTGTTCCTGGGTTAACGGACCGGCGTGATGGAACAGCAGGGTGTTGAGGCCGTCGGGCAGGGCAAGCAGCTCTTCCAGCAGTCCCACCGTGCGCAAGGCCGTGTACAGTTCCGGCAAGGGGATGTCCCGGCCCAGGCGCAGGTTGTCCAGCACCGTGCCGTGGACGATTTCCGTATCCCGCACCAGGGCGACGGAACGGCGCAGCTCGTTCAATTTGATTTCGCGCAGATCCTGCCCGTCCAGCCGCACGCTGCCCGCCAGCGGGGAACGCAGCCCGTACAGCAGTTCGAGGACGGCGCCGAGGCCGGCCAAGCGGGCGCCGGTCAGCGCCAGGCGGTCGCCGGGGGCGATGTCCATGTCGATGGGCGCAACCGGCTCCCGGCCTAGGCCTTGCGGCGGCGTCACGCCGCGCAGCTGCACGGCGGCCGGCCCTGCGGCCCGTTCCGGCGCCGCGCCGTCGCCGCGTTCCTGGGGCAGGTCCAGCAAATGGCCGATCTTGTCCATGGCGGCCGCCAGCTCGTAGTAGTTGTCGAGTACCTTGCCCAGCCGGGTGAGGCCGTAAATCATGGCGCCCACCACCAGTTCGGCGGCGATCAACTGGCCCAGGCTGAGCTGGCGTTCGATCACCATCCAGCCGCCCATGCCCAGCAACAGGGTGCCGGCCAGGGCATGCAGCGCCAGGGCGCCGACGTTCTGCCGCATGACGACGCGGAAATGGTTCGCGCAAGCGTCCAGATAGCCCCGCGCCGCCTGGTCGGTGCGCACCGCCAGGTAGGACTCGCCGTCGGCGAATTTGCCCAGCAAGGGGTTGCGGGCCAGCTCTTCCAGCCAGGCGACGGCGGCGTATTTGGCCTTGGATTGGGCAATGGCCGTCTCCACGCCGCCCCGCCCCAGCACCAGCAGGATGAAGGCCAGCGCCCCCAGCAGAAACAAGTCGAAGGCCAGCAGCATGGGGTGGTAGAAAGCCAGCAGGATCATGCCGATGAAGGACTGCAACAGGTAGGCGACCGCTTCCAGCAGCAGCACCGCGCCGGCTTTTTGCACCGTCAGCACGTCGAAGAACCGGTTGACCAGTTCCGGCACGTCGCGGCGGTCGCGGGCGGCGGCGCACACCCCTTGCAAGCGGGCGCCGGCTTCGCCGAGATAACGCACGAACAGCCGCCGTTGCAGCATCTCCACCACGTAGAACTGCACGCCCAGCAGCAGGTTGTTGAGCGACAGGCACACCAGCAGCACCAGGGTCAGCACCACCAGCGGCTGGAGCAAGGCGCCGAAGGCGATGGTGTTGACCAGCGCCTGCACCGCTACCGGCGTGGCTAGGGACATGACGCCGATTCCCACGCTGTAGGCGATCACGGCGCCGATGTCTTCCCGCTCCAAAGCGGCCAGCTCCCGTAGGCGGGCCAGGGGATGGAGCGATGGCGAATGGCTGGTGTCCATGGCTAAACGGTTGCTCTGGGTATACGGCCGATTACCCCGTGTTGCGCATGCCCGCCGCGATGGCGTTGATGCTGCGCAGCAAGGGCTGCATCCAGGGGCTTTCCGCCGGGGCTTCGTCGCCGCCGGCCCGCACCCGCCGCAGCAGCGTGGCCTGCAGATAGTTGAGCGGGCCCAGGTAGGCGTTGCGGCGCTTGAGGGAGGCGGCCAGTTCCGGGTTTTCCGCCAGCAGGCCGTCGGCTTCGGCCACGTCCAGCACCCAGTCCTCGCAGCGCTGGTATTCGGCGGCGATCAGGTCGTGGATGCGCTTGCCGGTGGACGGCTCCGGGCAAAGTCCGGCGTATTCCCGGGCGATTTCCATGTCCGATTTGCTCAAGGCCATTTGGGCGTTGCTGAGCAGGTTGCGGAAAAACGGCCATTCCCGGTACATGGCGCGCAGCCGTTGCAGCCGCTCCGGCTTGCCGGCGCACCAGCTGGCCAGGGCGGAGCCGATGCCGTACCAGGCAGGGAAGGTCTGGCGCGACTGGGCCCAGGAGAACACCCAGGCGATGGCCCGCACCGATTGCTTGGAGCGGTCCTTCTTTTTTCGGTGGGAAGGGCGCGAGCCGATGTTGAGCTGGCCGATTTCGCCTACCGGCGTGGCTTCGTAGAAATAGTCGAGGAAGCCGTCGGTGCGTTCCGTCAGCTCCCGGTAACTGTGTTCGCCGATGCGGGCCAGTTCCGCCATGACCGCCAAGTCTTCCGTCCGGTCCTGCCGCACCGGCTGCACCAGGCTGATGCTGGCCTTGAGCAGGCCGGTGACGCCCATGGTCAGCTCGTAAACGGCGGTCTCCATGTTGTTGTAGCGGTAGAACAGCACTTCGCCTTGCTCGGTGAACTTGATTTGGCCGCGCACCGTGTCGGGCGGCTGGGCGAGGATGGCTTCGTGGGTGGGGCCGCCGCCGCGTCCCACCGTGCCGCCGCGGCCGTGGAACAGGCGGCAGGGGATGCCGCGCGCCTCGGCGATGGCGATGACTTGCCGCTGGGCCTGGTACAAGCCCCAGGTCGAGGCGAGGATGCCGCCGTCCTTGCAGGAATCGGAATAACCCAGCATGACTTCCTGGCGTTCGCTGGAGGCGTCCAGCAGCGCCCGGTAGACCGGCAGGTCCAACAGGGTGGTCAGCACCGATTCGATATGGTTGAGGTCGTCGATGGTTTCGAACAGGGGGCTGACGCCGATATGGCAGTACCAGCCTTCGCCCAGGCGTCCGGCCAGGCCGCTTTGGGCGGCCAGCAGCATGACTTCCATGATGTGGCTGGCGGCGTGGGTCATGGAGATGACGTAGCGGCTGAAGCAGTCGGCGCCGATTTCCCGGCGCATGCGCGCCATGACGCGGAACACCGCCAGGGTTTCGCGGGTGGTGTCGGATAGGGCGGCGGCGTCGTAGTCCAGCCCGCCGGGCAGGGCGATGGCTTGGCTCAGCAAGGCGAGTTTTTGCGTTTCGTCCAGCGCGCGGTAGTCCACGCAGAAATCGGCTTGGTCCGCGCGGAATTTGAGCGCGGCGAGGATTTCCGCCACGGCCTCGCTATGGCGGGTGGATTCTTGCCGCACGTCCAGCTGCATCAAATGGAAGCCGAAGGTCTCCGCCAGGCGGATCAGGTCGCGCAGGCCCAGCTCCGCCACTTCGCCGTCGTTGTGGGCGTATAGCGAGTCGCGGATCAGCAGCAGATCGGCCATGAAAACGGCGGCGTTGGCGTAGGCGTGGCTTTCCCGCGCGTCGGCTTGGCCGGCGAGGCGTCGTTCCGCCTGGGCCAGGGTCCGCTCCATGCGGTATTTCATCAAGGCCAGCTTGTGGCGATAGGGTTCCTGCAGGTAGTGCCTTTCCAGGCCCGTCACCGCTTCGCCCAGCGCTTCGCGGTCGGCCGCCAGGCTGGCGAGGAATGCCTCCGTCGGTTGGCAGAAACCGTAGGAATGGGTGATTTCGCCGCGCAATTCGTCGAGCAAGCGGATGTATTCCTGCAGGATCGTGCAGGTTTGCATGCGCAGGGCCAGCTCGGTGGTTTCCGGCTTGACGTTGGGGTTGCCGTCCCGGTCGCCGCCGATCCAGGAGCCGTAGCGCAGGAAGCTGGGGATGCGGATGTCGCGGGCCGCCGCTTCGCCGTACACGTCGGCCAGGGCGCGTTCGAAGTTGCGGTACAAGCGTGTGGTCGCTTGGAACAGGGAGAGGGGGAAATAAAACAGGCCGGATTCGATTTCGTCCAGCACGCCCATGCTGCGGGACCGGACTTCGTCGGTTTTCCACAGCGCCTGAATTTGCCGATGCAATTTCTCCAGGGCGACTTGGCGGTAATAGCCGCGCACCTGGGGATCGTCCAGCCGCTCGTTGGTGAGGAAGATGTTGCGCAACTGGTTGCGCACGGTGCGGCGCTTGGCTTCCGTGGGGTGGGCGGTCATCACCGGCAGGTACAGCAGTTGCTCGAACAGGGCGGGAAGTTGCTCCGCCGTAACGCCGGACTGCTTGAGGAGCAGCAACGTGTCGTGGAACGAGCCGGGCCAATAGTGGCCGCCCCGTTCGGTTTGCCGGCGGCGCTTGAGCAGGTTGGTGGATTCCTCGGCGATGTGCAGCAGGCTGAAATACAAGCTGAAGGCCCGCACGACGTCGCTGGCGACTTCCGCTTCCAACGGTTCGATGATGTTGAGCAGGGATTGCCGCCGGGCCGCGCCGCCGTCCCGGTGCAGGCCGGTAAAGCCCCGTTGCAGTTGCTCTACGGTGGCGGCGATTTTGGGGGCGGCCTGGGCTTTCAGTACCCGCGCCAGCACCGATCCCAACAGGCGGGTGCTGCGGCGGAGTTCTTTGTCGTCGGCTGTTTTGGTCATCGAAGCCTTGAATTCGTTGGTGGTTGCGTTGCGCCCGTATTCCTCGAACTGCCGGTGTTTGGCCGGGGGCGTCGGCGGGCGATGGATGTGCTGCCAGATTACCGACGGCTATAGCGATAGTAAAATAGAATGTAACTATCGGAAAAATTGAAAATAACTATAAACGAGCGACGCAATGGAGCGGCTGAACTACCAGCATTTGTATTATTTTTGGACCGTCGCCAAGGAGGGCGGTATTTCCCGCGCCTGCGAGACGCTGCATCTGGCGCAGCCCACCGTCAGCGCGCAGTTGGCGGTATTCGAGCAGGCAGTGGGGGAAAAGCTGTTGCGGAAGAACGGACGGCGGTTGGAGCTGACCGACATGGGGCGGGTGGTGTTCCGCTATGCCGACGAGATTTTTTCCCTGGGCCGGGAGCTGACCAATACCCTCAAAGGCCGCGCCGGCGGGCGAGCGCCGCGGCTGCTCGTGGGCATCGCCGACGCCTTGCCCAAGCTGATCGCCTATCGGCTGTTGGAGCCGGTGCTGAACCTGCCCGAGCCGGTGCAGATGGTTTGCCATGAAGACAAGGCCGAGCGCTTGCTGGCGGAAATTTCCCTGCACGGCATGGACCTGGTGTTGTCGGACACTCCGGCCACGCCCAGCGGCGGCTCCCGTGTCTTTACCCATCTGCTGGGCGAGTGCGGCGTGGCGGTGTTCGGCGTTGCGGCGCTGGCCCAGCGTTATGCGCCGCATTTTCCGCGGTCGCTTAACGGCGCGCCGTTTTTGCTGCCGACGCCCAATACGGCGTTAAGGCGCTCCCTGGACCAGTGGTTCGACAGCGCGGGGCTGTGTCCCAATGTCCTGGCTGAAATCGAGGACAGCGCCCTGGTGAAGACCTTCGGGGCTGCCGGTGTGGGGTTGTTCGTGGCGCCCACGGCGGTGGAGGAGGAGATTCGCCAGCGCTACGGCGCGGAAATCGTGGGCCGTGTCGAGGGGGTGCGGGAGCGGTTTTACGCCGTAACCGTTCAGCGCAAGCTGAAGCATCCGGCCGTGGAGGCCATTCTGGAACAGGCGCGGGCGGGGTTGGCGCTGCTGGACGGGATGGAATAGGCCTCGGGCGGCGGAAGCGACGCCCGAGGGGGGGCGGGCTAGCGGTTGACCTTGACCAGGGTCACGTTGAAGATCAGCGCCATATTGGGGCCGATGGCGCGGCCGGTGCCGCCGGCGCCGTAGGCCAGCTCCGCCGGGATGGTGAATTCGTATTCCGCGCCTTCCTTCATCAGCTGCACGCCTTCTTGCCAGCCGGGGATGACGCCGTCGAGGGGAAAGGACACGCCGTTGCCGGCATCGAATTCCGTGCCGTTCACCAGGCTGCCGCGATAGTCGACGGTGACATTGTCCGTGACCGCCGGCTTAATGCCGGTGCCTTCCTTGATGACGCGATACTGCAAGCCGCTGGCGGTGGTGATCACGCCGGGCTGCTTGGCGTTGTTTTCCAGGTAGGCCTGGCTCTGCCGCAGGTTTTCTTCCGGGTCGCCGACGGTGCAGCCGGCCAAGCTGAGCGCGGCGCCGCAGATCAAGGTCAATAAACGCAAGGTTTTCACAGGCTTGTTCATTGTGGTCTTACCGATACGGATCGTTCCGTGGCCGCGCCTGTCGGCCCGGGTGTACGCTTGGACCGAGGAAATGGCTTGGACAGGGAGGGATGGACAATAAAAAAGCCGGTTGGGGTTCCGGCTTTCACTTTGCTACTTGAATTGGTCGGGGCGAAAGGATTTGAACCTTCGACCCCCTGCACCCCATGCAGGTGCGCTACCAGGCTGCGCTACGCCCCGAAAACTTGGAGAATGATACCAGCTTTCTGAATTTATTTCAGCAGTTCGAGGATTTCTTCCAATTCGTCCAACATGTTTTGGATGACTTCGGTCTCCTCGATGACCGCTTGGCGTACGCCTTCGGTGGACAACAGCAGGCGCGCGCCGCCGATGGTGTAGCCTTGTTCGTACAGCAGGCCGCGGATTTGGCGGACCAGCAGCACGTCTTCCCGTTGGTAATAGCGGCGATTGCCGCGCCGCTTGACCGGCTTGAGCTGGTCGAATTCCTGCTCCCAGTAGCGCAGCACGTGGGGTTTGACGCCGCACAGCTCGCTCACTTCGCCGATGGCGAAGTATTTCTTCGCCGGGATTTCCGGCAGTACCGCTCCGTTGCCGTTACTCTGATCCAGCATCGCAACCTACCCTTGCCTTGAGTTTCTGCCCGGCGCGGAAGGTGACCACGCGCCGCGCCGAAATGGGAATTTCCTTGCCGGTCTTGGGATTGCGCCCCGGTCTTTCGCCTTTGTCGCGCAAGCCGAAATTGCCGAAGCCGGAAAGCTTGACCTCGCGGCCGGCTTCCAAGGCGTTTTTGATCTCTTCGAAAAATTGCTCGACGATTTCCTTGGCCTCGCGCTTGTTGAGGCCCAGCTCATCGAAGAGCCTTTCGACCAACTCGGCTTTGGTCACCGTCATTTCAATCAGTCCCTCAGCTTCGCACCGAAATCGCGTTCCAGCTTTGCCAACACGTTGCCGATGGCCGCTTCCACTTTGGCGTCCGTCAAGGTGTCGCGGCTGTCTTGCAAGACCAAGGCCAGCGCCAAGCTCTTGCGGCCCGATTCTACCCCCGGCCCGCAATACACGTCAAAGACCCGCACGTCCTGGATCAGCTCGTCGGCAAGCGACAACACGGCGTCCTGAACCCGGCCGGCTTCCAGGGCCGCATCCACCACCAGGGCCAGGTCGCGGCGCACCGATGGGAAGCGCGACAGGGGGCGGAAGGCGGGCAGGCGCTTGATTTGCGTCTCCGCGAGTTCCAGTTCGAACAGGAATACGCTGGTGGTGAATTCGAAAGCTTTTTCCAGGTGCGGGTGCAACATGCCCAGCCAGCCGATGCGACGGCCTGCCGCATCGACGATGGCGGCGCTCTGGCCGGGGTGCAGGGCCGGATGCTCGGCGGCCTGGAAGCGGAAGCCGCCGCCTAGGCCGGTGAGGGCGAGCAACGCTTCCACGTCGGCTTTCACGTCGAAGAAGTCCACTGCACGGGCTTTTTCGGCCCACTGCTGCGGCCATACCGGTCCCAGGGCCAGTCCGGCCAAGCCGGGCTCCTGGCGGATATCGGCCAAGTCGCCCTGGAATCGCAGTCCCGATTCGAACAAGCGGATGCGGTTTTCCTGGCGGGCGTGGTTGTGTTGCGCCGCTTGCAGCAAACCGGCCCACAGGGTGGTGCGCATCATCGCCATGTCGGCGGAAATGGGATTTTTCAGGGCGATGGGCGTTTCGTTGGGCGCCAGCGCCGCCTGCATGGCGGGGTCGACGAAGCTGTAGGTGATGGCTTCCTGGTAGCCCCGATCCACCAGCAGATCCTTCATGCGGTCGAGCGGCAAGCGGCCTTCCGGCGCGTCCAGCAAGGCGCTGCCCATGACTGGAACGCGGCGCGGCAGTCGGTCGTAGCCGTAGACGCGGCCGATTTCCTCGATCAAATCGGCCTCGATGGCCACGTCGAAACGGAAGCTGGGCGGCGTCACGCGCCAGCCGCCGTCGTTTTCGGCCACATCCATGCGCAAGCGGTTCAGCAGGTCGGTGACCTGGGCTTTTTCCAGGGACAGGCCCAGTATTTTACGGAGCCGATCTTCCCGCAGGACGATGGGCGAACGCGTCGGCACGTGTTCGGCGCTGGTCCGCTCGGTGATCGGCCCGGCGCTGCCGCCGGCCATGGACAGGATCAATGCGGTGGCGCGCTCGATGGCGCGATGTTGCATGGCGGGATCCACGCCGCGCTCGAAGCGGTGGGAGGAGTCGGTGTGCAGGCCGTAGCGGCGCGCTTCGCCCATCATGGCGGCGGGAGCGAAATAGGCGCATTCCAGAAACAGGTCGACGGTGGCGTCGCCGACGGCCGAGTCCTTGCCGCCCATGATGCCGGCCAGGGCCAGCGGACGCTGTTCGTCGGCGATCACCAGGGTGCGTTCGTCCAGCTTGACGGTTAGGTCGTTGAGCAGCAGCAGTTCTTCGTCGTTGCGGGCCTTGCGCACCTGGACGCCGCCTTGCACCTTGGCGGCGTCGAAGGCGTGCAGGGGCTGGCCCATTTCCAGCAACACGTAGTTGGTCACGTCCACCGCCGGCCCCAGGCTACGCAAGCCGGCGCGGCGCAGGCGTTCCGCCAGCCACAGCGGCGTGGCCGCTTTGGGATCGATGCCCTTGATGAGGCGGCCCAGGTAGCGAGGGCATTCGGCCGGGGCGGAGACGGCGACATTCCAGGTTTCGCCATGGCCGACGGCGGCGTCGTTCACTTCCAGGCCGGGCCAGGCGATGCCGTTGAGGGCTGCCACTTCCCGTGCCACGCCTTCCATGCTGAGGCAGTCGGCGCGGTTGGGGGTGAGATCCACTTCGATGATTCGGTCGTCCAAATTGAGGTAGGCGCGGATGTCCTGGCCCACCGGAGCGTCCTGGGGCAGGTCCATGACGCCTTCCGCCTCTTCCGCCATGCCCAGCTCTTTTTCCGAGCACAACATGCCGAAGGAAGGAACGCCGCGCAGCTTGGACGGTTTGATCTTGATGCCGCCGGGCAGCTTGGCGCCGTCCAGGGCCACCGGTACGCGCATGCCGACGTAGACGTTTTGCGCCCCGGTGACGATTTGCAGCGGCGCGTCCTGGCCCACCGCGATTTGGCAGATGCGCAGACGGTCGGCGTCCGGGTGCGGGTCCAGGGACTCGATGGCGCCCACGACGACGTTGCTGAAGTCGCCCGCCACCGATTCCACGGCGTCGACCTCCAGGCCGGCCATGGTCAATTGGCGCACCAAGCCGTCCGTATCCAGCGACGGATTAACCAGTTCTCTCAACCAAACTTCACTGACACGCATATCCGCACCCCAGCGCCAGGCTCTCGCCTTACGCGAATTGTTCCAGGAATTTCAGATTGTTCTCGAAGAACAACCGCAAGTCGTTGATGCCGTAGCGCAGCATGGCCAAGCGATCCACGCCCATGCCGAAGGCGAAGCCGCTATAGCGCTCGTGATCGATGCCGACGTGTTCGAACACGCGCGGATGGATCATGCCGCAGCCGCCCACCTCCAGCCAGCCGGTGTGCTTGCACACGCGGCAGCCGCCGCCGCCGCACATGACGCACTGGATGTCCATTTCCGCCGAAGGCTCGGTGAACGGGAAGTAGGAAGGGCGGAAGCGCACGTCGATGTCTTTTTCGAAAAAGCGCCGCAGAAAGTCGTAGAGCACGCCTTTCAGGTCGGCGAAGCTGACGTCTTCGTCCACCCAGAAACCTTCCAATTGGTGGAACATGGGGGTATGGGTGAGATCCGAATCGCAGCGGTAGACGCGGCCGGGGGCGATGACTTTCAGCGGCGGCTGGCCGTTTTCCATCATGCGGATCTGCACCGACGACGTGTGGGTGCGCAGCAGCAAATGCTCGTCCACGTAGAAAGTGTCGTGCATGGCCCGCGCCGGGTGATGGGCGGGAATATTGAGGGCTTCGAAGTTGTGGTAGTCGTCTTCGATTTCCGGGCCTTCGGCGATTTCGAAACCGACGCTGCCGAACAGCTGGCCGATGCGGCGCAAGGTGAGGGTGACCGGATGCAGGCCGCCGACTTGCTGGCCGCGGCCGGGCAGGGTCACGTCCACCGTTTCGTTGGCCAGGCGCTGGGCGAACTGGGCTTGTTCCAGCGCGTCGCGGCGAGCGTCCAGGGCCTCCTGGAAGCGGTCCTTGGCGGCATTGATGACCTGACCGGCGGCGGGGCGCTGGTCCGGCGGCAACGCGCCCAGGGTTTTCATCTGTTCGGTGAACAGGCCTTTTTTGCCCAAATAACGTGCCTT
Organism: Methylogaea oryzae; assembly: GCF_019669985.1. Lineage (NCBI taxonomy): Bacteria > Pseudomonadati > Pseudomonadota > Gammaproteobacteria > Methylococcales > Methylococcaceae > Methylogaea > Methylogaea oryzae. Next base: position 3,588,273 of record NZ_AP019782.1, on the reverse strand, counting down.
GACCTGGTCCAACAGAACCAAGGTCTCCGCCGCCGCCGCTTCGCGCAGCGCTTCGTTCAACAGTTCGTCAAGGGAAGCCATTGCCGCCTTTTCCCCGCTCCAAAAAGTTCAGTAGCCGAAAACGACGCGGGGAAGCCGCTTGCGCGACTTCCCCGCTGTGCCGTTTCGCCGTTTATCAACCGGCCGCGATACGGGCCAGTTCCGCGAAACCGTCCTTGTCGAATACGGCCATGTCGGCCAGTACCTTGCGGTCGATTTCGATGGAGGCTTTCTTCAAGCCGTCCATGAAGCGGCTGTAAGACAGGCCGCATTCCCGTGCCGCCGCGTTGATGCGGACGATCCACAGGGCGCGGAACTGACGCTTCTTCTGGCGGCGATCGCGATAAGCGTATTGGCCGGCCTTGATCACCGCCTGCTTGGCAACGCGATATACGCGGCTGCGGGCGCCATAGTAACCTTTGGCCTGCTTCAGCACTTTTTTGTGCCGGGCGCGGGCGGTTACACCACGTTTTACTCTAGCCATTAAGCTTTTCCTCTATCCAGCAATCAACTGTACGGCAGCATCTGGGCGACGCGGGCCACATCGGACTCATGCACCATGTCCGGACCGCGCAGCTGGCGCTTTCTCTTGGTGCTCTTCTTGGTCAGGATGTGGCGCTTGAAAGCGTGTTTGCACTTAAACCCACCCGACCCCGTGCGCTTGAAGCGCTTGGCCGCGCCCCGATTCGATTTCAACTTCGGCATTTCCGCGATCTCCAGTAATTACTTGCCAATCTTTTTCTTGGGCGCCAGCGTCATGATCATCTGCTTGCCCTCCAACTTGGGCAGCTGTTCCACGATCGCCAATTCCTGCAATTCGTTTTCCACACGCTTCAACAATTCCAGCCCCAAATCCTTATGCGACACTTCGCGACCACGGAAGCGCACAGTGACTTTCGCCTTGTCGCCTTCGTTGAGGAAGCGGGTCAGGGCGCGCATCTTGACTTGGTAATCGCCTTCGCCGGTGCCAGGACGGAATTTGATTTCCTTGACCTGGATTTGTTTTTGCTTCTTCTTGGCGGCGTGCTGTTTTTTGCTGAGCTCGAAGCGAAACTTGCCGTAATCCATGATGCGGCAGACCGGCGGATCGGCTGTCGGAGAAATCTCCACCAGATCCAACTCGGCCTCTTCGGCCATGCGCAACGCTTCGGCTGTGGAAACGATGCCTACCTGTTCCCCGTCGGCGCCTATCAGGCGGACGGAAGGTATGTTGATGGCGTCGTTCAGCCGCGGTTCTTTACTAGTAGTGATACGATCATCCTCCGCAACGGCCGGCTCATGGGAGCCAACTATCGGTGTTAATTCTTCGCTTCGATCTCCCGCGCCAGGCGCGCAGCGAATTCCGACACCGGGAAACTGCCCAGGTCGGTGCCTTGTTGGGAACGCACTGCCACGGTGCCGTTTTCCATTTCCCGATCACCGACGACCAGCAAATAAGGAACCCGCTGCATGGAATGCTCGCGGATTTTAAAGCCGATCTTCTCATTTCTCAAGTCCGTTTTGACGCGAAATCCTTGTTTTTCAAGGATTCCCGCCACTTGGGACACGTATTCCGACTGGCGGTCCGTGATATTGGCCACCACCGCCTGGATCGGAGCGAGCCATGTCGGCAGGCTGCCGGCATGGTGTTCGATGAGGATGCCGATGAAGCGCTCGAAGGAGCCGACGATGGCGCGGTGCAGCATCACCGGCGTGCGGCGCGAGCTGTCTTCCGCCACGTATTCGGCGCCGAGGCGGCCGGGCATCATGAAATCCACTTGGATGGTGCCGCACTGCCAGACGCGGCCGATGGCGTCGCGCAGCGAGCATTCGATCTTCGGGCCGTAGAAGGCGCCTTCGCCCGGTTGCAGCTGGTATTCGATATCCTGGGACGCCAATGCCGCCGCCAGGGCGCTTTCCGCTTTGTCCCAAACCTCGTCCGAACCCAAGCGCTTTTCCGGGCGGGTGGACAGCTTGTAGAGAATGTCGGTGAAGCCGAAGTCGACGTATACCTTGCGCAGCAGCTCGATAAAGGCCGCCACCTCGCCCTGCACTTGCTCTTCCGTGCAGAAAATATGGCCGTCGTCCTGGGTGAAGCTGCGCACCCGCATGATGCCGTGCAGCGCGCCGGACGGCTCGTTGCGGTGGCAGGAACCGAATTCGCCGAAGCGGATGGGCAGTTCCCGGTAGCTGTGCAGATGCTGCTTGAATACCTGGATGTGGCCGGGGCAGTTCATGGGCTTGACCGCGTATTCCCGGTTTTCCGAGGCGGTGAAGAACATGTTGTCGTGGAAATTGTCCCAGTGGCCGGAAGCCTTCCACAGGCTCACGTCCAAAATCTGCGGGCAGCGGATCTCCTGGTAGCCGTTCTGCCGGTAGACGCCGCGCATGTGTTGCTCCACCACCTGCCATACCGTCCAGCCCTTGGGGTGCCAGAACACCATGCCGGGGGCTTCTTCCTGGGTGTGGAACAGGTCTTGGACTTTGCCGATCTTGCGGTGGTCGCGGCGTTCGGCCTCTTCCAGGCGGTGCAGGTAGGCGTCCAGGTCTTTTTTGTCGGCCCAGGCGGTACCGTAAATGCGCTGCAGCATTTCGTTGCGCGAGTCGCCGCGCCAATAGGCGCCGGCCACTTTCATCAGCTTGAACGTCTTCAGCTTGCCGGTGTCCGGCACGTGCGGGCCGCGGCACAGGTCGGTGAACTCGCCCTGGCTGTAGAGCGACACGTCCTCGCCGGCGGGAATGGCGCCGATGATCTCCGCCTTGTATTTCTCGCCCAGCCCGAGGAAATAGGCCGCGGCCTCATCGCGCGGCAGCACTTTGCGCTGCACCGCCAGGGCTTGGCCGGCCAGTTCCTGCATCTTCTTCTCGATGGCCGCCAGGTCTTCCGGCGTGAACGGCCGCTCGAAGGAAAAGTCGTAGTAGAAGCCGTCCTCGATCACCGGGCCGATGGTCACCTGGGCCGATGGGAACAGGCTTTTCACCGCCTGCGCCAGCAAATGGGCGGTGGAGTGGCGGATGATTTCCAGCCCGTCGGCGTCCTTGGCCGTCACGATGGCCAGCACTGCGTCCCGCTCGATCAGGGTGGAGGTGTCCACCAGCTTGCCGTCTATCCGGCCGGCCAGCGCCGCTCGCGCCAAGCCCGCGCCGATAGACTCGGCCACCTGCATGACCGTGACCGCTTGGTCGAATTGGCGTTGTGATCCGTCGGGAAGGGTTACGACCGGCATAGTTTTAATCCTGCGAGCTTGAACGTTTACCGCTTCGCATGCCGTAAGGCGGAAAAAACAAAGCATCGCTTATGCGATGCTTTGGGATGTTTGGTAGGCGCGATCGGACTCGAACCAACGACCCCCACCATGTCAAGGTGGTGCTCTAACCAACTGAGCTACGCGCCTGTAAGGCCGGCAATTATATGGCAGTTAACTTCCTGTCGTAAAGCGCTGTTTTCGAAAATATCGCCGTCATCCGATTTGAAGCCGCGGCGGGGCGTCGTTGGCAAGGGGGGAACGCGCCCGGATTAATGATTTACGATGCGCAAAACCTCCGGATCGTTGAGCATGTCCTCCAGCAGCGTTAAGAAGCTGCGGGCATCGGGCTCCACGTTGGCCGTGTAGATGCGGGTGACTGCTTGCAGCGTCTGCGGCCGGAATACCTCAGACTGCGTCAGGTGGAAGGTGTCCATGTTCCAATCCGCCAACTCCCGTTGCGTGATGGGCGCATTGAGCAAGTAGCTGAGGTGGGTATGGCGCGGGTCGGCTTCGATCTTGCGCAGCAGCGCGGACAGGGTTCCCGCTTCGCCCTCCAACACTTGCATGAAGCGGTTGTTGAGGAAAAACAGCACGCCGCTGATGCCGTTTTCGCGGTTGAAACGCTTGGCGACGCGGCGGATGTCGGCCAAATCCGCACCAATGTTTTCCGGTTTTCCGGTGTATTCGCTGATGTAGGCGATCAGACGGAGGGGCATGGCGGCATGGTCTTTCACGTCGGTGGCCAAGCGGGAGTCTAGCGGTTCAACAAGTCTTCCGCGACAAGATACAGCAAGCGCGGGGAGATGGGGGAGTCGGCGAGGCTCATATGGTAGGCGTAACGTTTTGGGGTTGGATCTTCTGTCGTCAGTCCACAAGCTCGCGCCTGCATGCGTAGCTGCCAAAAGGGGATTGTGTGCGCCTACGGCGCGGTTTTTTGAATGCGGGGTCTCGTCCCCGCGGACGAGGTACTTTTCTTTACGAAAACCATCCCTGGTTTTCGCCCTTTGGGCCAGCGTTCCGCTGTTCAAATTCGCTCCAGGCGAATTTGTGCTTGTCCAAAGACCATTTCGTCCGGAACGAAATGGGACGTGCGAAGCACGCCCTCCGGGTGTTGCCCATGGATGGGCAGCATCAAAAGTACCCAAAAGAAACGACACCCCAGCGACGCGCCGCTGCGCGGTCCCCTGCGCTCCTCGCTTGGGCCGGGAGTTGGCCGACAGGCTATCCCTGGCCTGACGCCCAACCCGCCGCTTCCTGCGGCGGCCCTTCGGGTTGTTCCCGCCCCAAGCTCCGGTGCTCGGCGCGTCGCAGGGGATTTTCCGCTCCCGGCTCCCCGTCGCTCTATCCATGATAACCACTCGGGTGGGTTGGGGTGAGTCCGTGAATCCCCAATGATTTGGTGTTGGGCTTCCTGTCGTCGGCCCAATCTACTGCACTGGATTGTTAGCCTTTGAGCGCATTTGCGATTACCCATGCTGCGGCAATTACAACAACCATTTGTGCCAGAACGAGCCAGCCCTCTACTTGTGCCATCCACGCGTTAAGGCGTCCTCCAAATGCGATGTCGCCAGCAAGAATCCTGCGATTTGACCAACGAACCAGGGGGCGCATAGGCCAAAGAGTGGACCGCTCGATTTCATTTAGGACGACGTTCACGTCAAATGTGGTGGTGACTGGAATGGATTCGACTTCCTTGGCCGTTGCAACGCTTCCAGCGATGATGGCACCCAGATACCGCTGTAGAACGTTGAGCATTACGGCGAAAAGAAACAGCTTAGTTGAAACGCCAATAGCGGTCGGAGATATGTATGGGGCAACTTTGTCGACGTTCGCTATGAGCAACCCGATTGCTGCACCAAACCCAGCAACCATCCAGCTAGAAAATGCGGAATGCTCAGTGTTTATGGTTGCTGCCATCACAGCCAATACCTTTCCGGCATAAATGCCCTCGTAGAGTTTGGGCGGAGTACTGGAGTCAGTCATATGGTTGCTCCAAGAAGGCGAGCAGCTATTTAAAGAGAATGTTGTTTACAGTGCTATATGGACGCTGTTTAGCATATGTTATGCCGGAACGGTGTCCTAGAAGGTGGATACACGATCCGTTCGTCTTCCCCTTTTGCCGCGCCGAGCACCGGAGTTTGGGGCGGGAATAACCCGAAGGGCCGCCGCATGGAGGCGGCGGGTTGGGCGTCAGGCCAGGGATGGCCTGTCGGCCAACTCCCGGCCCAAGCTTCGGCGCGCAGGGAGAAGCGGCAATCGGGCGGCGTTTTCTTTGGTTACTTTCTTTTGGCCGCACAAAAGAAAGTAACCCGCCCGTGGGTGCGGCTGACCCACATTCAAATAAACTGCCGCGCAGCGGCACCGATTCCATTCCCACGCAGAGCGTGGGAATGATAAAGCCATGTGCCTCTCACACCCCTCACCCTACCCTCTCCCTGGGGGAGAGGGAATAAACCGCCACCGTGCAGCGGCAGACCCTACCCCTTCCGAATCAACAAATCCTCCATCACCAAATAGGGCAAATCCGAGCCGAAGAACATGTTCAAGGCGTCGGTGGGGCTGCACACCATGGGTTCGCCGCGGCGATTGAGGGAGGTGTTGAGCACCACGGCGTTGCCGGTGTGTTTTTCCAGCTCTTCGATCAAGGCGTAATAACGCGGGTTGGTTTCCTTCGTGACGATTTGCGCCCTCGCCGTGCCGTCCTTGTGGACGACTTCGGGAATGCGGCTCTTCCAGCTTTCCGCCACGTCGAAGGTGAAGGTCATGTAGGGGCTGGGGTGGTCGGTCTGGAGGATTTCCGGCGCGACTCGGTCCAGCATGGACGGGCAGAACGGCCGCCAGCGTTCGCGGTATTTGATCTGGGCGTTGATGAGGTCGGCCACTCCGCGCGAGGCGGGATTGCCGAGGATGCTGCGGCAGCCCAAGGCTCTAGGCCCGAACTCCATGCGGCCCTGGAACCAGGCCACCGGATTGCCTTCGGCCAGCAGCTTGGCGGCTTCCGCCGGGGCGTTCTCCAGCACTTCCCATTGGGGCTTTGCCGGATGCTGCCGGCAGGCCTCTATGCACTGTTCGGTGGTGTAACGCGGGCCGAGGTACACGTGTTCCATGGGGGCGACTTTCTCGCCGGCCTGCACGGCGGCGTAGCTGGCGGCGCCGATGGCGGTGCCGGCATCGGAAGCTGCCGGCTGCACGAACAGTTCCTTCACGCCGGGCAGGGCGATGATGCGCTGGTTGAGCTTGACGTTGAGCGCCACGCCGCCGGCGAAGCAGATTTTGCCGGTTTCGCGGATGATGTCGCCCAGGTAGTGGTCGATGAGCTTGAGCGCGGCGTCTTCCAGCAGGGCCTGGATGGAAGCCGCGTAGTCGATGTAGGGATCGTCGATTTCGTCGCCCTCGCGCATGGGGCCGAGCCAGTCGATCAGTGCCGGGCTGAAGTAGTAGCCCTTGCCGTCCTTCTTGTAGCGGCGCAGGCCGATGCAGTTGACCAGCTGGGTGTTGACGCGCAAATCCTTGCCATCGCATTCCAGCAGGCGCGACAGGTCGAAGCGCTTGGGATCGCCGTAGGGCGCCATGCCCATGACCTTGAATTCGCCATCCAGCATTTCGAAGCCCAGGTATTCGGTGAGGGCGCCGTAGAGGCCGCCGAGGGAATCCGGGTCGTAGAACTCCTTGATCTTGTGGATGCGGCCGTTTTCGCCGTAACCGAAGAAGGTGGTGGCGTATTCGCCCTTGCCGTCGATGCCGAGGATGGCGCAACGCCCTTCGAAGCCGGACAGGTGGTAGGCGCTGCTGGCGTGGGCCAAATGGTGCTCTACCGGCACGAACTTGACGCGCTTGGCGCCGATGCCCAGATCGTCCAGCATGGCCATGACGTTGCGGTGGTTGCGCCAGTAGCGGCGGTTGCCGTTGAACAGGGCGGTGAAGGCGCGGTCCGGCGCATACCAGTGGCGGGCCGCGTAGTGCCAGCGCGCCGGGCTGTTCCACAGGCCGATTTCGGCGTAGGGGAAGGCGACGATGTCCACCTGCTCGGGCTTGATGCCGGCGAACTCCAGGCAGAACTTGGTGGCTTCGACGGGCAGCTTGCCTTTGGCGTGCTTGTCGCGCAGGAAGCGCTCTTCCTCGGCGGCGGCGACCAGCTTGCCGTCCACGAACAAAGCGGCGGAAGCGTCGTGGCTGACGGCGCCGGACAGTCCCAAAACGATCATTGGCTAGTCTTCCCGAAAATCAAATCGGGCTATTGTACCGGCGGGACCAGCGGGGGAGAAATCGCGACGCGCGGCGCGCGTCGCGGAGCCGAAGCCCATGGCGGGCTCCGGCTCGGTTGGGTCGGTGTTGATTCCTTGTCGGCCACCGCGTTCGGAGGGGCGAAAATCCCCATCAAAAACGGATTTCGTGGCTCCATTCGTGGGCGGGTTGGCAATGGGCCGCCCAGCAGCGGTCGACGAGGTCGTGGGGATCCACGCCATCGGGCAATACCGCGCCGTGGTCGGTGCCTTCCAGCACCGCGTCCAGCACATGCAAGCCCAGCGGCTTGAATTCTTTCGCCATGCCCTGCGCCAAGGCGCGCAAGCCGGACTTGGCGATGGCGAACGGGCTGAAGGGCGGCCGTACCGGCGGTTCGGCCGCGGCGCCGGCGAACAGCACGGTGCCGCGCCGATCCGGCAGCATCATTTTGGCCGCTTCGCGCCCCAGGAGGAACGCGCCGTAAACGTTGCGGCGCCACAGTTGCTCCAGCAATTCGCCGGGCGCGTCGAGTAGGGCCGGGTCCACCAAAGCGCTGGTGGTGTAAGCGGCGATTTCCAACGAGCCGGTCGCCGCTGCCCGTTGCAGCAGCTGCGCCACGGCGTCTTCCGAGCTGGCGTTCACCGTCAAGGCGATGACGGTTCCGCCGCTGCGCCGGATGTCTTCCGCCACCCCTTGCAGGATGCCGGCATCGGACGCCGCCAGGTACACGTGCATGCCTTCGGCGGCGAAACGCCGCGCCAAAGCCGAACCGACGGCGCAATCCGGCTCCGCCGCCAGCACTACCGCCGTTTTGGGGGGCTTGCTAGCCACTACTCTCCCTCCTTATCTGTCTATCGATGGAGCGCCTGTTAGAGCGCCCGGCCCGCCTGCATGGCGTCCGCCACTTCCACCAGTTTGCCGGTTTTTACGTCGTAGTAGAAGCCGTAAATGGGAATGTTTTTCGGTACCAGTGCATGGCGGCGAATGCGCTGCACGTCTTCCACGACGCTCAATTCCAGGTTTTTGAAGGTCAGCCAGTTGATGTACTTGCCTTCGTCGCAGCCGGGGCCTTTGCCGGTGTCGTGCCAGCCGCTGGCGTCGATGCTGGCGGTTTCCAGGCTCTTGCTCAGCAAGTCGGACATGATGGCGTTGTCGAACAGCTGCATGCCGCAATCGCTGTGGTGGATGACGAACCATTCGCGGGTGCCGAGCAATTTGTAGGAAATCACCAGGGAACGAATGGCGTCGTCGCTGGCGCGGCCGCCGGCGTTGCGGATGACGTGGGTGTCGCCTTCGGACAGGCCGGCATATTTGGCGGGATCCAGGCGCGCGTCCATGCAGGTCAGAATGGCGAATTGCCGCGCCGGCGGCAGGGCCAGGCTGCCTTTGTTGCCGAAACCGGCGACGTAGGCTTGGTTGGCGGCAAGAACTTCATCGAGAATTTTGCTCATGGTTAACGTGCTCCTACAAACGGTCATTGGATTGATGCGGGCGCTCTGCGGCGCTCGTCCTGCGGCTTGGCTCCCGGCGGTAAAGGGATCGCAAAGCCGGCTTCGCAAAGAGGCAAGATGGGTGCCACCCGTCGCGAGGGCGGCGAAACCCCGGTGGCGCGGCTGTCGCGGCGGCCGCTCGACCGGTTGCTGCGAAGCGCGGCTTCGCGCGATGGAAGTCTGGCTTCGCAACTGCGCTACAATCCCCGCAACGTTCCTCGAGTAGAGAGTAGCTCATGTCCACGCCTTTCAGCGGCATTACGCCCGTGTCGTTCTTGCAAACCTTCGTGCTGGAGTTGATGAACGTTCGCGAACAGGCGGGCCCGGCGGACGCCCAAGTCATCGAACGCATCGGCTGCGCCGCCGGAAAATTTTTCGAAGACAGCTTCCGCGAGGAGTTCGGCAAGCGGGATGCGTTGACGCCGGAGGAGTACGCCGACGCCATACTCGGCTTGAAAAACCACATCGGCGGCAATTTTTCCCTGGCCTCCAGCGCGCCGGGCTGCATTCGCGTGGTGAACACCGCCTGTCCGTTCGGCGACGGCGTCAAAAACGCCCCGGAACTGTGCCACATGACCTCCAGCGTGTTCGGCGGCATCGCCGCCCGCAATTTCGGTTACGCCAAGGTGGTGCTGGAGAAGCGTATCGCCTTGGACCAGGGCGGCTGCGAGGTCTGCGTCTATACCGACCGGGAATCGGCCAAGGACCGGCCCGGCGTGGAGTACCAGGCGGACCGGAAGAGCGATGCCCGCGCCATCGGCGAGCTGCAAGCGGACATCGAGGAACGCATGGGCCGCATCTGGCGCCAATACGGCACCCGCCAAGGCCGCCACGATGCCGGCGCCGGCCCCCTCATCGTCGCCCAGTCGCCGGCCATGCGCCAGGTGTTGCGGGCGGTGGAAACCGTCGCCCCGACGCCGGCCACCGTGCTGATCCAGGGGGAAACCGGCGTCGGCAAGGAGCTCATCGCCCGCGCCATCCACGCCCTGAGCGCACGCCACCTCAAGCCATTCGTCGCGGTCAATTGCGGCGCGATTCCGGAAGGCTTGCTGGAGAGCGCCTTGTTCGGCCACGAAAAAGGCGCGTTCACCGGCGCCGTGGAAGTGCACCAGGGCTATTTCGAACGGGCCGAGGGCGGCACTTTGTTCCTGGACGAAGCGGACAGCCTGTCGCCCGCCGCGCAGACCGGCCTGTTGCGGGTGATCCAGGAGGGCGAGCTGGAACGGGTCGGCGGACGCCGCGCCATCCACGTGGACACGCGCATCGTCGCCGCCACCAACACCGACTTGGAAATGGCGGTGCGGGAGGGCCGTTTCCGCAAGGATTTGTTCTACCGGCTCAACGTCGTGCGGCTGGCGATTCCGCCCTTGGCCGAGCGGCCGGAAGACCTGCCGCAGTTGGTGCAGACCATCCTCAAACGGCTGGCCCAGCGTTACGACCGGCCCACGGCGACGCTGAGCGGCAAGGTCATGGAGCAATTGCGCGGTTATTCCTGGCCGGGCAACGTGCGGGAGCTGGAAAACATCCTGGAACGGGCCGTGTTGTTCGCCGATGGCGGGATGGTGCACCACGTGGAGCTGGACAGCGCGGCGACGCCGCTGGCCGCCGAGAGCGGTAAGGCGGCGCGCCGGCAGGTGATGGCGCAGGCCGAGAGAACCTTGCTGGAACAGGCCTTGCGCCGCTTCCAAGGCAACGTGACGCAAGCGGCCGGCTGGCTGGAGCTTACGCCCCGCGCGGTTTATCTCAAGCTCAAGGAGTACGGGCTGGACGCTTCCCGCTACCGCGCTTAAGGGAAAGTCCTTTCAGCACGCGCCGGAGGTCGCTTAGCGCCGTTGATCGGGCCGGCGCCTCCCGGTGTCGCGGCAAGCGCCGGCTTGATCGGCGCTTCCTAAAGCGGCTTCAGCCAATGGTTCAACAGGCGGGCCAAGTCCTCGCCGCGTATCGGCTTGGCGAGATGATCGTCCATGCCGGCCTCCAGGCATTCGCTCACTTCCTCCAGCAAGGCGTGGGCGGTCATGGCGATGACCGGCAAGCCCGGCCAGCGGCCGTCGGCGCGAATGCGGCGGCTGGCCTCCAGGCCGTCCATCACCGGCATTTGCACGTCCATCAGCACCAGGTCGTAGGGGCGCGCCGCCAACGCTCGCAGCGCTTCTTCGCCGTCGCGGGCGATGTCCGTTTCCACGCCGATCCGGGCCAGCATTTTGACGGCCAGCAGCAGATTGATCTCGTTGTCTTCCACCAGCAATACGCGGCGGCCGCGCAGCGCGTCCTCCTTTTCTTTGGGCATGGGGACGGCCGCGGGCGGATGACGCTCGGGACTGGTGTCCGTGTCTACCCGCACGGTGAAGGTGAAGCGACTGCCGCCGCCGGGGCGGCTGTGGACATCGATTTCGCCGCCCATCAGGCCGACCAGCTGTTGGCTGATCGCCAGCCCCAGCCCGGTCCCGCCGTACCTGCGGGTGGGAGAGGCATCCACCTGGGAAAAGGGCTGAAACAACCGCCCCAGCTCGTCCGGCGGGATGCCGATGCCGGTATCCCGCACGGTGAAGCGCAGCAACGCCCGGTTGTGCGCGTCGTCGATGCGCTCCACGCGCAAGTCGACGCAGCCTTGCTCGGTGAATTTGACCGCGTTGCCGAGCAGGTTGACCAGCACCTGGTTGATGCGTTGGGCATCGCCGAAAAACTGGTTGCCCCGCGTGTCCGCGATTTCCACGGTCAACGCCAGCCCTTTCTCGGCGGCCTTGGGCATCACCAGCGCCGTGGCGCGGTCCACCAGTTCCCGCAGGTTGAAGAGCGCCGAATCGATACGCAGCTCGCCGGCTTCCACTTTGGAAAAATCCAGGATGTCGTTGATGACGACGAGCAGGTTTTCGGCGGCGGTGTGGATGTAGCCGAAATATTCGTGTCCTTCGGACGGTTCGGCCAGTTCCTGCCCCAGCGAGCTGAAACCCAGGATGGCGTTCATGGGCGTGCGGATTTCGTGGCTCATGTTGGCCAGGAACTGGCTTTTCACTCGGCTGGCTTGTTCCGCCGCTTCCTTCGCGGCCAGCATGTCCTCCTGCGCCTGTTTCAGGTCGCCGATATCGATGCCGGAGCCGATATAGCCGGCAAAATCGCCGTTGGCGTCGAAACGCGGCACGCCGCTGTCCAGCACCCAGCGGTATTCGCCGTCGCGGCGGCGCAGGCGGAAAGACTGGCTGAACTGTTCGCGCGCGCCGAAGGCCGCCTCGTACGTCGCCAGGCAGCGGGCCAGATCGTCCGGATGGATGCTTTCGGCCCAGCCTTGGCCCACCGCTTGGGCCAGGGTCAATCCGGTGAATTCGAGCAGGCTTTTGTTGGCGTAACTGCACTGGGCGTCGGCGTCGGCCACCCAGATCATCACGGGCGCCGCGTCCGCCATGGAGCGGAAGCGCGCTTCGCTCTCCCGCAGCGCCGCTTCGGTTTTGGCGCGCTCGACGATTTCCTGGCGGAGGCGATCGTTGTTGCCGGCCAGCTCGTCGGTGCGCATCCGCACCAGGGATTCCACGCGCAAAGTCCTGCTGGTCAGCAGCAGCAACACGCCGCCCAGCAGGCCGGTGAACAGCAGCCCTCCCGCCAGCACATACCAGGCGGCCCAGTTTTGGCCGAAGTCGGCCGCTTTGCCGGACATTTCAAGCCGCCAATGCCGGCCGCCTATGGACAAGATCCTGTGGCGGTATAACTTGGCCTTGCCGTCGAACGCCCCATCCACTTGCAGCGATCCGGCGACGTTCTGGTCGGCATCCGTCAAGCGCAGGGGCAACAGCAGGCGTTGCGGCGACGTGGGCGGCAGGATGGAGTCGAGCATATCGCCCAGGCGCAATACGCCGACGACGAACCCTTCCAGATGGGCTCGCCGCTGCTCCGTATCGGTCACTTCCGCCTTGGGGTTGTAGACCGGCAAGAACAGCAAAACGCCGGGCTGCTGGCGCGGTTTCTTTTCCTCGTCGGGCGAGGAGCGCGCCAGCACGCCGCTGTCCTGCACCAGCTCGATGGGCGCCGTCGCCACCATTTCCCCGCTGTCGCGGGCCTGCTCCAAAGCGGCCCGGCGGGTGGGTTCCGACGCGACGTCGTAACCCAGGGCCGAGCGGTTGGTCGCCAGTATCTCGATATAGGTCACCACCGTGTATTCGTCCCGCGCGCGCGCCGGCGATAATCGTCCCTCGGCGTCTTGCTCGCGCACGGTGAAGTCGGCCACGCCCTCGGCGCGCTGCGCCTCTTCGAACGCCCGGCGTTCCGATGCCGGCAGGCGGACGTTCCAGGACAAGGCTTGCAGCCCGGGTTCGCGGCTCAGTATCGGGTCGGTGAAACGCCGGAACTCCTCGCGTTCCACTTTGTTCGACGCGTCGAACAGGCTGCGCAAGGACCAGACCGCCGAGTTGTAGCGAACGATGCCCGCTTCCGCGTTGTTGAACATCAACTCCGTCGCTTGGGTGAATTCCCGCAGTTGATGTTGCTCTTCCGACTGGCGGGCGTAGGCGAACAGCGCCGTGGCCGTCGCGAAGCTCGCCAGCAGGGGCAGGGCCACCGTTTTGCGCCGCATCCGCCAAGAGGCGTGGGGCGCGCCGAAAAAGATCAGCATCAGGGGGGTGAAAATCAGGCCGCCGATGCTGTCGCCCACCCACCAAGTCGCCCAGTGGGTGGCGAAGTCCTCCCAGGACAGTTGCCCCGCCAGGGACAGCAGGTTGACGCTGAAGGTGGCGTTGACGCAGCTGCCCAGCGGGCCGGCCAAGGCCAGGAGCCACAGCACCTCCCGGTCTTCCAGCAGGGCGCTGGGATAACCCACCCAGCGGCGGATGGCGTATGCGGCCAATCCGGCTTGGCACGCGGCGCCCAAGCCGATGCCCGCCGGCGCCAGCAGCGAAACCAGCGGCGCGGAGGGGTCGAAAGCGGTGACGGCATTGGCCAGGAACGAACCCAGCCAGATTCCCGGCAGCAGACGGTTGCCCCAAACGAGCATCGCCCCCAGGGCGATGCCCGAAGGCGGCCAGACGGCGGAGGCATAACCGGGCGGCACCGCCAGCAACAGGCCGAAGCGGGCGAACAGCCAATAGGCGGCCGCGATGGCGGCGATGGAAATCAAGCGGCGGTGCATGCAAATAAATCGTCTGCGAAAAACCGTAACGACCGACCCGGCGGCCTAAAACGCTGCGCGAAAGTGTATTACCGATACGCCTTAGGGGCGAATTAACTTTGCGCGCGACGCCGTGTCCGCTTCCCGTCCCCGGCGGAGCCGGGGCCGTTATAATGGTCGCCTTCCCCTACGGACGGAAACCCAGCCCGTGACCAGCACGCCCGACCCGTTGTACCGCTATGCCGGCATCGCCACCCTGTTGGCCGGCTTGGGCATCGCGTTGTGGGGCTTGGGCGACATCCCCCTGCTGTCCCTCAACGAAGCGCGCCGCGCCGTGCCGATCCAGGAAATGCTGGCTTCCGGCGATTGGCTGTTGCCGCGCCTCAACGGCCAGCTGTACATCACCAAGCCGCCGCTGTTTTACTGGCTGGGCGCCGCCGTCGCGGCGCTGTCGGGCGGCGCCGGCGAATGGGCCGTGCGCTTGCCTTCCGCCCTGGCCGCCCTGGCTGTGTTATGGGGAGTGTACCGCGTGGCGCTCGATCTGTTCGGCCGTTGGCCGGCCCTGTTCGCGGTGCAGATATTGCTGGCCAACGCCGGTTTCGCCACGTTCGCCCGCCGCGCGGAAATCGAGATGCTGCTCACCGCCCTGTGCAGCCTGTCGCTGCTGGCGGCCCTGGGGTATGTGGCGCAAAACCGGAGCCGGCGCTGGCTGTGGCTGAGTTACGGTTTGCTGGGCTTGGCCTTGCTGACGAAAGGTCCGGTGGCGCTGTTGTTCGTCACCTTGCCGCTGCTGGGCTATGCGCTGTTCCGCCGCGACGCGCGCGCCTGGCAAGCGTTGCGCTGCGTCGAAGGTTGGGCGCTGCTGTTGGCGGTGGGAGCGTCCTGGTACGGCGCGGTGGTGGCCGATTTGGGATTGGACGCCTGGCTGGGGGTGATTCGCGGCGATATGCTGGGCAAAATGCAGGGCGGCGAAGGCGTCAGCGAACCTTTCTACTATTACCTGTTCTGGCTGCTGGGCGATTTCGCCCCCTTCGCCTGCCTGCTGTTCATCGGTCCGGCCAACAGGCTGCGCCACTGGTTGCGACAGCCGGCCACGGCCCTGTTGTTGTGCGCTTTCGTGCTGCCGTTGCTGATGTTTTCCCTGTTCGGCGACAAACACGCCAAATACCTGCTGCCGGCGTATCCTGCCCTGGCGTTGCTGCTGGGGCAGCAGTTGGGCGGGCTGACGGAAGGCGGCGCGCGGCGCTGGCTCAAGATCGGCGGCGTCCTGTTGCCCTTGGGCTGGTGCGCCTATTTCGCCGCGGGCGAAGCGCGGCTGTACGACTATCGTTATGCCGCCTTGCCGGAAATCGCCGAATTCCTGCGCGGCCACCCGGGGGTTCCGGTCTACGGCTATGGCGAGCTGGACATGCGCGTCGTTTATTATCGCGGCGGGCCGATCCCTTTCCTCGCGCCGACCGAGGCGGCGGCCAAGCTGGCCGAAGGCGCTCCGCTGTTGCTGCTGGCGGAACGGGAAAACATCGCGGCCGCCGCCCGGCTGCCGGGGGCGCGGCTGTTGCGGCAGTTCCAGCCTTATTTGAAGCGCGGCAAGAGCGCCGCCGTGTTCGGCGTCGCCGCCAAAGACCAGGCGGCCTTGGCAAGGTGAGGATTATTATTCCCCGATGGAACTCGGCGGCGCGGATGCGGCCTTAACGGCGTAGATTTAAAAAAACAATGACGATTAACAGTGGAGCTTTTATGGAACAGTTTCTGGCGGTTTTGAACGAAGTCGGCGCGATGGCATTGGCGGAACCGCTGAAGGCGGCCTTATTCGGCGGCGGAACCGTGCTCGTGCTGATGTTGTTGATGCTGCTCGGCCACTCGGGCGGCTTGCGGCGATTGCGCAAAGTCCTTGAGGCGGAAAGGAAGAATTTCGCAAAACTCACGGCAGCCGTGGACGGCGGCCAGCAAAAGCTGGAGGAGCTGCAAAACGCGTTGAGCCAGCACCAGGAGCGCGTCGCGCAACTGGAACAGGATAAGCACAGCCAAGCGCGCCGCATCGACGAATTGAGCGAAAAGCTCAGCGCCCAGCAAAACCTCTACAGCCAGCTGGAGCAAAGCCTGGGCAACGCCACGGCGTCCCTCGACGAACAGAGCTCCCGGCTCGACAACCAGCTAACGCAATGCCAGCTCCAGATCAACGCCTCCCTGCAGGCCAACGAGGTGCGCATTGCCGATCTGGGCCAGCAGATCGCACTGATCAAGCAGGGGCAGGCCGCGCTGCAGGAACAACTCCGCTCCCTGCCTTCGCAAAGAGCATCGGCCACGGTCGCCCCGGAACTGGAAGCGCAACTTAAACAAAGCAACGCCCAGGTGGAAAGCCTGCGCGCGCAATTGGCCGGCGTGGAGAGCCAGGTTTCGCAGTTGAACGCCAACGTCGGCGGCGGCGTCGAGGCCGACGTTTCCGCCCCGCCGGCCGCTGTCGCGGCGGAACCCGCCGCGCCTGAAATCGTCGAGACGCCCGCAGCCGCGCCCGTGCCCAGCCAAGCGGCGCCCGAAGCGGAGCCCGCCAAGGCCGCGGCGAAAAAAGGCATGTTCGGTTTGTTCGGCAAAAAGGCCGCCGCGCCCGAAGCCCCCGCCGTCAGCCAGGAAAAACCCGCCGCTCCCCCGGCGGCACCCGTCCCCCAGGCCATGCCCGAACCCGTCGTGAAAGCCGAAGCCGAGCCCGCGCCGGCTAAATCCGACGCCAAAAAAGGCGTGTTCGGCTTATTCGGCAAAAAGCCCGCCGCGCCGGAAGAGGCCCAAGCCAGCCAGGAAAAACCCGCGGTGCCTCAGGCGGCGCCGGCGCCTGCCGCTGAAGTTCCGGCCGCGCCCGAGCCGGCCAAGCCCGAGGCCAAGGGGTTGTTTGACATGTTCGGCAAAAAAGCCCCCGCCGAAAGCCCGGCTGCGCCCGCTCCGGCACCGCAGGCCGCTCCCGCGCCCGCCGAGGCCAAGGACGAAGCGGCCAAAAAAGACTTGTCCTCTTTGATGGCCGAAGATTTGAAAAAGGGTAAGGAGCAGCTGAAAGGGCTGTTCAGGTTCGGCGGTAAGAAATAGCCGGCTCCGTCTTGCAGCGCCTTCCAGGTTTTGAGCCCTGGAAGGTCTTCAAAGTCCAACCTGGAAAAATTCGGCCTCCGTTCCCGCGAGAGAGGAGGCCGGCGCGCCGGTTAAACGGCGGCGGGCGGGCGCGGACGGCTATGCGGGAAATGCGGCGGCGCGTTTTCCGCCGGCGCTTAGGGGATGGGCTGCAGATCCAGTCGGGCGCCTTTGGCTTGCCGGCGCCAGCGGCGCGTTGCGCCGTCCGGGCGGGCGAGCGCAAGGGTGTCGTCGAGGGTCGACAACCGGGCGCGGCTGAAATCGTCCGGCGTCAGCAACAGCGGCCCCCCGTGCTTGCCCGTCGGGCCCAGCAGTCTGTCGCGATCCAGCACCACCAAGCCGTCGCCGGTTTCCGCCCAGCGCGCCAGCGCCTGCCGCAGCAGCCAGCCGCTCAGCGGGTTTTGCGGCAGGTCGTGGGCTTCCAGCCAAAGCAGTTTCCACGGCACTAGCTGTTTTTGCAGCGCGTCGTTGGCCGCCAGCAAATCCGGCAGCAGGCGCTTGGCGCTGCAAGCGCCGTTCACCGCCACTTTCAGCACCGCCGCGTCGGCTCCGCTCCACACCTCCGACGACAGGCAGGCGGTTTGCCGTTGCGCCTGGGGCGACAGGCCTCGCGCCGGGGTGAAGTCGCCGCCGCCGTCGGCGGACAACAGGGGCTGCTGGCTGGCCGTTTCCCCCTGGCCGCTGCGCCACAGCCATTCCTCCCGGCCGCGGTTATGGTTGCGCAACCGGCCCAGGGGGGAGGCGTCGGCGCCCAGCACATAAGCCGCGCCTTCCGTTCGGGCGGAGGTTTTTTGCGCCGGCAGGCCGTAGTAGTAATAGAAACAGGCGTCGTCGAATCCCAGCGCCAAGCCGTTGCTGGCCGCCGTTTGGCGCAGGGCGTCGAAATAGCCGCCTTGCTCGAATTTGAAGCTGCGCAGCGGTTTGAATGCCGCTTCGTTGGCGCCGTAGCCGCCCACCGCCAAGGCGGCGGTCCACAGCAGCGCCGCCCGCAACGGCTGTTCTCCGACCCGGCGCGCGGCAAGCGCGGCGGCCAGGGCCAAGACGGCAAAAACGGGAGTCAGCCAAGACGCGCCGTAGCCGTAGGCCAGGACGGCGGCGGCTGCCGCCAGCAAGCCGCCCAGTCCCAGCCAGCTCCAAGCCAGCCAGCGCCATGCCCGGTTGA
The DNA here is from genome assembly GCF_019669985.1 of Methylogaea oryzae. Taxonomy (NCBI): domain Bacteria; kingdom Pseudomonadati; phylum Pseudomonadota; class Gammaproteobacteria; order Methylococcales; family Methylococcaceae; genus Methylogaea; species Methylogaea oryzae. The sequence continues at coordinate 3,569,925 of NZ_AP019782.1, read as the reverse complement.
CGCTGTCCCAGGCCAGATCGCCCAGCCACAGCGCCACCCAGGGCAGCAGCGGCAGCAGGTAATGGGCCTGCTTGGTCTTGAGGACGGTCAGCGCGGCGAAAGCGGCGGCGGCGTTGCCCAGCAGCATGGCTTCCGCCTTGTCGCCGCGCCGTTGCCAAGCGGCGTAAAGCGCCGCGGGCAGGAATAGCCCCAAGGGCAGGGTGCTTTCGAAGATTTGGCCGAAATAGAACCAAACCGGTTGGGGATGGGTGGCCTCGCGGGCGTCGAAGCGCATGGCCAGCTCGCTGCGGAATACCTGCAACGAGTGCGGGTCCAGCCACAGCACGGCGGCATACCAGGCGGCGGCGCCGAGCAGGAACAGCAGCAGCCCCAAGCCGTGCCAACGCGCCTGGTGCTTCAGCTCGCACCGCGCCAGCCATAAGTACGCGGGCCAGGTGAAGAACAGGAAAATCGGCCCTTTCACCATGAAGGCCACGGCGCTCAAGGCGTAGGCCCACAGCAACAGGCCGCGGCGCGGCCGGCGCAGGTTGCCGTACAGGCAGATCGTCACCGCCAGGCAGGCCAAGGCCAGCATACTTTCCGCATCGGCCAGGGTGGCGCGCTGCCAGAAGCCGGGCAGGCAGATCAGCATGAGGGCCGCCAGCCAGCCGGCGGCGGGCGGCTGGCCCAGCCGGGCGGCGCGGCGCCAAGCGAAGCCGCCCAGGGCCAGGGCCGCCGCCAAGGCCGACAAGACGCTGGGCAGGCGCGCCACGGTTTCGGTCACCGCGCCGCTGATGGCGGCCGTTGCCGCGATGGCCCAGTAGTACAGGGGCGGTTTTTCGAAGCGGGGCCGGCCGTTGACGGTGGGCACCAGGAAATCGCCGGAATCGAGCATTTCCCGCGCCACCACGGCGGTGCGGCATTCCGATTGGCGGACGAAGTCGATGTCGCCCAGTCCGGCCAGGGTGACGCCCACCGCCGCGACGGCCAAAAAGGCCAGCGCCAGAACGAGTTTGGGTAAACGGCCGGGTAACGTCACCGTGTCAGCCAGCGGTGGCGCGGGAGCGGGCCAAGGGCGAGCGGCTGGAGAACAGCAGCCACTTGAGGGTGATGCCCAAGGCGCCGAAGCTGAGGGCGGCGAAAGCCATGTAGCGGGCCGCTTGGGCGGCGTCGGCCTGGATCATCCCGGCGCCCAGCAGGGAGGCGGTGACGCCCATGGGCAGGTAGCCTAAAAAGCTGCCGATCCAGAAATCCCGGTGGTTGACCGGCGTCAGGCCCAACAGCAGGTTGTTGTAGAAAGCGGCCATGGGCAGCTGGCGGATCAGCAGCACCGCCAGCACCCCGCGTTGGTGCATCTGGCCGGTGAAGCCGCGCAAGCGCGGGAAATGGTCCAGCGACCAGTCGCGGCCGCTCCAGCGCACGAACAGGAAGGTGGCGTAGGAACCCAGCAGCGTCGCTAGGTGGCTCCAGGCCAGCCCCCAGACGAAGCCGAACGCCAGCCCGCCGAGGGAGCAGATCAGCATGCGCGGCACGCCCGCCGCCGCCAAGACCGCGCCCGCCAGCACATAGGCCAACGGTGCCCAATAACCCAGCGCCGCCAGCTGCGCCACGATCATCTGGCCCTGTTCCAGCCAGGATTTCAGCGGCGTCAGGTACACCAGCAGGCCGCAGCCCAGCAGCAGCGCCAGGGTGAGGCTTTTCATCAGGATGCGGCGGTAGGGGTGTTTGCCGTTGTCGGATGAGTCGTCCGTTGGCATGGCGGAATCGGTCATGGTTGCGTCGTGTTTCCGTGAAAAAGAACGGTGCGGGAGGACTGCGGCGATTGAAGCAGTCGCGGCTTAGCGGGCTATTATCCGCCGCCGGCGCTTGCCGGTAAATTCCTGGCGTTCCAGGATGCGTACAGCTTCTCGGCCCGATGCCGCACGTCGCGCCAAAAACCGGCCTCGTTTTTCAACACCTCCCGCAACGGCCCGTCCCGGTATATGCGCAGGAAACGCAGCAGGTCGCGCCGCGTCAGGCCGATGTCCATGGCGGAGAACCACAGCGCGCCCAGGTCCTTCACCAGCCAGCGGCGCGGCACGCGGCGGCGCATCTGCGCCCGGTGCAGGTCGATGACGGACAGCTTGGGCTTATCTTCCGTGCCGTGTGCATGCCAGAGAAAATGGCAGATGTAGAAATCCCGGTGGTTGACGCCGTGCTCGTGCATGGCTTTGGCCATTTCCGCCACGCGGCGGATGAGGGCGCGTTTGAATTTCACCTCGGGCGGCCGGCTCGGCCAATCCCGGCAAAGGTCTTCCAGGCTGACGGTGTCGGCCAGTTCGTCGGTGATGAGGAAGGACTGGCGCGCGGCGGGATTCCAGCCGCGGCTGCCGAAGCCGGCGGTTTTCATGGTGTCCACGCCCAGTTGTTCCAGGCGCCGGATGGCGCGGCGCTCGTTGTCCGCCCCCAGCACCGGCAGGCGGCCGGAAAACAGGTTCTTGAAGATTTCCTTCCAGCCCACGCCGGTGTGGATCTTGATGAAATAGCCCTTGCCGCCGGCCTCGAAGCGCAGGGTACGGCGTCCCGCCACGTCGCGGAAGCTCTGGCCTTGCCAGTCCAGCCATTGGTCGAAAGACACCGGCCGCCCGAGGGCTGCCGCCAGATAAGGTTCGATATGCAAATTCGGCACGGTGTGGCTTGTCGTTGGCGGGGGTAGGAGGCAATGCCTTTAAATTTCCGGCCCCCTCTCCCTTGCAGGGAGAGGGTAGATTGCAAAGGCCAAGGCTTGTTGATCCCCTCACCCTAGCCCTCTCAGGAAGCCTTAGCTATTCCGCTTCCGCGGCGGCTTTCCCTGGGGGAGAGGGGACCGAATCGTCGGCGCTATGGTAGCGACATTGGGGGTCTTTACAGCTTGACCTGCTCGCTGCTCGTCCACTGGCCGCCTTTCATGTCGTGCACTTCCGCCTTCAACTCGCCCGATTCGCGCGGCACGAAGTAGAAGCGGAAGTTGGGATCGGCGCTGATGGAGATGTCGGTTTCCGCGCTCAGCACCGGCTTGCCGTTGAAGCTGATCTTGATGCGGTCGATGTAGTGGGCCGGCTGCACCATGCGGCTGATCTGGTCCATCTGCATGCCGGTGATGTTGGGATGGCTGATGAGCAACTGCGCCAGGGTCGGCTGGCCCGGTGCCGGCTGGCCGTCCAGGCGGAATTTCATCTTGCCCAGGCGCGCCATGGCGGCTTCCGCGTCGGCGCCGATGGGGGCGGAGCAGCCGCCGCTGGCTTTGACGAACACCTTGTGCATGGTCAGTTTGCCGTCGTTGGTTTCGGCGATGGCGCGCACGTGGCTGTAGGCGTTGATGCGCAGGCGCATGGCCAGGTCCGCTTTGCCGCTGTCCGGCGTGAAGTGGAAGGTGCCGGCCACCGGCGCCGGGTTGGCGTCGATGATGAGGGTGATCGTCTTGATGTAGCGGTCGCCGCTTTGCGGGAACTTGGCGGTGATTTGCACCGGCACCAGGGACGGGTCCTCGGCGCGGTAGGGGGCGGTCAACTCCACCACGGCGTTGGATTCTTCGATGCTCTTGCCGGCGAAATACTTGGACTTGAGGGTGTTGTTCCAAAGGGTTTCGTCGCTGGGGTCGTTGCCGGCGAAGGCGGTGGCGGCGAACAAGCTCAGTAACAGTGCCAGAAAGGTTCGGCGTTGCATGGTATTGGGCTCCGTTGTGCGGGGGTTGCGAATCAGGCCGGTCGGTGGGATTGGACTCAGTCTTCCCATTCCAGTTCGGCGAAGGCGGCGCTGACGTTGCGCTTGTGGTACTGGTCGAACAGCGGCCAGCGGGAGCGGATGCTCTGGCCGACACGGCCGATCGCCTGCTCCAGAGTGCCGCCCTGCTTGATTAAACCACGGATTTCGTCGCGCAGCATTAGCAAATACTGTTTTTCCGGCTCCAGCGCTTGGGGCCAGTCGCGCTGCACCGGGCCGTGGCCGGGGATGGCCAGCTTGACCGGCTGCTTGGCCAAGTCGTCCAGCGCCGCCAGCCAGCCTTTGACGCTGCCGTCCAGGGTGGGCACGTGCTCCACGAACAACAGGTCCGCCAGCCACAAGGTTTGCGTTTTGCTGTCGTAAACCGTCAGGTCGTTGTCGGTGTGGGCGGTGCGCCAGGCGGTCAGCGTCAAGGTGCGGTTGCCCAGGTCCAGTTCCAGCTTGTCCTTCACTTCCAGGGTGGGCGGCACCACCGCGTCGTTGTTCAGCGCCAGCCCCAGGTCGCGGTTGGCGGTGGCTAGGTAATGGGGCGCGCGCAAGGCCATGGCGTGAGCCAGCTTGTGGTGGCCGACGAAAACCACTCCCGGCGCTTTGAACGCGGCATTGCCGAGGATGTGGTCCGGGTGGACGTGGGTGTTGACGACGTAGCGGATGGGCTTGTCGGTGGCCTTATGCACTGCGGCTTTCAGTGCTTCGCCCTGGCCCGGATGGCCGCCGCTGTCGATCACCGCCACCGCCCGGTCGCCGACGATGAAACCGATGTTGGCGATTTCGTCGCGGTTGTGGGCGTCGGGGAAGGCTTGCGCGCCTTGGTGGACGTACACACCGGGGGCCACTTCCGTGACCGCCAAAGGCTCGATCGCCAGCGCGGCCTGGTGCAAGGCCAGCCCCAGCAGCAAGAAAGCGAGTTGCGGGGCAAGGCTGGGCTTGGGTATCGATGCCATGGTGCTTTTCCGGATGTGGTTGGACACGCCCGCCGGCCGGCGGCCTGGCTATGGTAGGAAGAAATCGGCGGCGGAACAATGCGCCGCCGCTATAGGAAACGCTGCTTAATCCGAGCATTCCCTATTGCGGCGGCAGCTCCTTACCGATAGCGACGTAGCGGTACGGCCGGCCTTTTTGGTCGGTGAGCGGCACGATGCTGGTGTCGATCCAATAGAACTCGCCGTTTTTGCGCTGGTGGCAGATGTCGCCGTGCCAGATGCGGCCGCCGGTGACGGTTTGCTGCAGCAGGGCGTAAAACGCCGGCGGATGCTGGGCGGAGCGGAGGTCGGCCACGTTTTTGCCGATCAGCTCGGCGGTGCCGTAGCCGCAGGCGGCGCAAAAGCGGTCGTTGACGTAGCGGATCACGCCTTTGATGTCGGCGATGGCGACCGAGGCGGATTTGTCCAAGGCGTCTTTTTGCTGTTGCAGCAGTTCCATGGACTGTTGCAACTGGCGCTTCAGGTCCAGGCTTTCCAGGGCGCGGATGACGGTGAGCCAGACCATTTCCGGCTGCCAGGGCTTGGCGATGTACTTGTAGATCTGCGCTTCGTTGATGCAGCGGATCAGCGATTCCGAGTCGGAGTAGCCGGTCAGCAGGATGCGCACGGCGTCGGGCTGGAGTTCCAGCGCTTGCTTCAGCACTTCCACGCCGGTCACGCGGGGCATGCGCTGGTCGCAGATGATGAGATCCACCGGGCGGCTGCGGAGCAGAGCGATGGCGTCGTCGCCGCTGTCCGCCGTGAGCACTTCGTAGCGCTTGCGGAAGGCCCGCTTGAGGGCTTCCAGGATCAGCGGCTCGTCGTCCACCAATAGGAGCGTGTGGGTATGTTCTTGGTCTGCCATGGCGAGAAACGAAGCCTACTTGGGAAGTCCGTGTGGCGGGGAGACGGCGTCGGCCGCATCGTCCAGGCGCCAACATAGCAGAATGGGCCGTCTCATCGCCAGCGCGGCTCGCCGTGTGCGGAAACGAAAAGCGGGCCATGTTTCGCAAAACATGGCCCGCTTTCAAACCGGCTTTCGAAATTAGCGATTGTAGATATACATCGTTACTTCGAAGCCGAAACGCTGATCGTTATAGCTCGGTTTTTCCCATTTCATCTCGATGTCTCCGGGGCGATTGGGCTGCCCGCCGTTCGCCGGCAGCGGGACTCATTTTAGGCGGCGCGCTGCGGCGGAGCAAACTTTCGCCGGTGCAATGCTCCCGTTTTTCGCCGGGGTTTTTTCCTGAAGGCGCCCGTTCGCCCCGCCGGCCCGGCGCTTAAGGCGAGGCGGGAGGCCCGAAGGTCGCGGCGTCGTCGACCAAGCCGTGCTGGTAGGCGATGCGGGCCATTTCGGCGCCGGTGTGGATGTCCAGCTTGGATTTGATCGAAGTGCTGTAATTGGACACGGTTTTGTAGCTCAGGCGCATGCGCTCGGCCACCTCGTGGGCGGTAAGCCCCCGCGCCAGCAGGCAGAACACGTCGAATTCCCGCGGCGACAGGCTGTCCAGCGGGCTGTTGCCGGAGCGGGTGATGGCCTGCGCCACCATGCGCTGGGCGATGTGCGGCTCCACGTAGGTGCCGCCGGAGGCGATCTTGTAGATGGCTTGCAGCAAGGTGTCCGGCGCGCAGCTCTTGGTGACGTAGCCCTTGGCGCCGGCTTCCAGCGCCCGCGCGATGTAGACCATCTCGTCGTGCATGCTGAACACCAGCAGCCGCGCGCGCGGATCCTGGCAGCAAATGCGGCGGATGGACGCCAAGCCGCCGATGCCCGGCAAGGTGAGGTCCATGACGATCACGTCCGGCTTGCGGTCCCAATACTGGCTGCAAGCCTCCTCGCCGCAATCCGCTTCGCCGACCACCTCGATGTCCGGCGATTGCGCCAGCAGCAGGCGGTAGCCGGCGCGCACCGCCACGTGATCGTCCACCAACAGCACCCGTATGGTCGGCTTCACTGCAAGCTCCTCGCGCAGGGGATCGATGCCGCCAGCACCGCGCCCGCGCCGGGCCGGCTGTCCACGGTAAAGCGTCCGCCCAGGTTGCACACCCTTTCCCGCATGCCGGGCAGGCCGAAGCCGGCGCAAGGCCGTTCCGGTTCGAAGCCGCGCCCGTCGTCGCGCACTTCCAGTTCGATGGCGTCTCCCCGCCGGCCCAGGCGCACGGCGATGCGCGCCGCGTCGGCGTGTTTGACCGCGTTGGTGACGGCTTCCTGGACGATGCGGAACACCTGGATTTTGGCGTTGCCGGCGCAGTCGTCCACGCCGTCGTCGCCGTGGAATTCCCATTCGATGCCGGGGCAGCGCTGCCGCCAGCCGTCCAACAGATCCTCCAGGGCGGCGGTCAGCCCCAGCTCGTCCAGCAGCGACGGACGCAGGCGCCGCATCATTCCGCGCACCACGTCGAACAAGTGGTCGCAGGTGGCGGTGATGGCGTCCGCCGCCTGGCCGAGGATGCCGTGCGTCACCGGCGGGTGCAGCGATGCGGCCATGGCCTTGATGGCGGCGAGGGATTGGCCCAGTTCGTCGTGCAATTCCTGGGCGATGTGGCGCCGTTCCTCTTCCTGGATCGCCAGGGAATGGCGCGCCAGGGCGCGGTTTTCCTCGCGGGCTTTTTCCAGGGCGTGGGCCATGTAGTTGAATGCCTGGGCGATGCGGGAAAATTCCGGCGCGGAAAAGTCCGGCAGGCGATTGGCGAAGTCGCCTTGCTCGATGCCCTCCAGGCCTTGCCGTATGACGGCAACGCAAGCGAAGGCCCGGCCCAGGATGACGTGCACCAGGGCGTACACCGTTACCGCTAACAGGGTCAGCAATGCCAGGAAGCCGCGTGTTTCTTGCCAGGCTTCGGCGATTTCGGCGCTCGGGTCGGCCTGCACGGCGATGCGGATGGGCTGGCCGGCGACGTTGCGCAGCCGCTTCTCCACCAGCCGCGGCGGCGGCGCCACGGCGCGGGCGAACCAGGCGGGCGCCTGTTCCGCGCGGTCGGCCGCCGCGGGGGAGGGCGGTTGCGGGTGTTCCGTCGCCGGCCCTTCCACTCGGATGCGCAAATGCCGCGTGCCGTCCAATTGCGCCAGCTGGCCCAGCCAGTCCAGGGAAAGTCCCCGGCCGCCGTCCGCCTGCATCAATCCCAACTCCACCAAGCGCAACGCCAGCGTGAGCGACGAGCCCACCTCTTCTTTAACCGCGTGCCGCGCCTGCCGCACCGCCGTCACGCCCCCCGCGCCGACGATCGCCAGCACGGCCAGCAGGATCATCAGATTCAAGCGAAATCGCAGACTCAAACCGCCACCCTCCAGTGAAATGGCGGAATTCTGTCCCACCGCCGCGGCGAATGCCTAGGGAGATATTCCCGTTGTGCGTTTCCCTGGCCGGCCGGGCATTTTTCCCAACGGTTTCGAGACTTTTCGCCGGGTCCGCTTCAGCCGAATTCCGTCACGGCGCAGCCGGCCCCGCCGCCAGAATATCCCCGCTCAAAACGGCGCAACCGCCCGCCAACCAAACCGTGCGGACTACGACGACTTAGGAGGATCATCCATGCAACTACGCAAACTGGCGCACGGCGTCGGCGGCTCCCTGCTGGCCGCCGGCACGTTATTGGCGGCGAATCCGGCTGCGGCCAACCAAGACTTGGACCACATGTCCCAGGACAACCGCAACTGGGTCATGCAGACCAAGGACTACGGCGCCACCCACTTCAGCAAGCTGGACGAAATCAACGCCAGCAACGTCAGCCATCTGAAAGTGGCCTGGACCTTCTCCACCGGCACCCTGCACGGCCACGAGGGCGGCCCGCTGGTGGCGGACGGCATCATGTACGTGCATACGCCGTTCCCCAACAACGTCTACGCCATCGACCTGAACGACACCCGCAAGATCCTCTGGCAGTACAAGCCCAAGCAGAACCCGGCCGCCCGCGCCGTGGCTTGCTGCGACGTGGTCAACCGCGGCGTGGCCTACGTGCCGGCCGGCGAGCACGGCCCGGCGAAGATTTTCCTCAACCAGCTGGACGGCCACGTCGTCGCCCTCAACGCCAAAACCGGCGAGGAAATCTGGAAAATGGAAAACTCCGACATCGCCATGGGCTCGACCCTGACCGGCGCGCCCTTCGTCGCCAAGGACAAGGTGCTGGTGGGCACCGCCGGCGCCGAGCTGGGCGTGCGCGGCTACGTCACCGCCTACAACATCAAGGACGGCAAGCAGGAGTGGCGCGCCTACGCCACCGGCCCGGACGAAGATCTGCTGCTCGATCCCAAATTCAACCAGCACAACCCCCACTACGGCCAGTTCGGCCTGGGCCAGAAAACCTGGGAAGGCGACGCCTGGAAGATCGGCGGCGGCACTAACTGGGGCTGGTACGCCTACGATCCCAAGCTGGACATGGTCTACTACGGCTCCGGCAACCCGGCGCCGTGGAACGAAACCATGCGTCCCGGCGACAACAAATGGACCATGACCATCTGGGGCCGCGACCTTAACACCGGCAAGGCCAAATTCGGCTACCAGAAAACGCCCCACGACGAGTGGGATTACGCCGGCGTCAACTACATGGGCCTGTCCGAGCAGATGGTGGACGGCAAGCTGACGCCGCTGCTGACCCACCCGGACCGCAACGGCATCGTCTACACCCTCAACCGGGAAACCGGCTCCCTGGTCAACGCCTTCAAGATCGACGACACCGTCAACTGGGTGAAGAAGGTGGACCTGAAAACCGGCGTGCCGGTGCGCGACCCGGAATTCAGCACCCACATGGACCACCAGGCCAAGGGCATCTGCCCCTCCGCCATGGGCTACCACAACCAGGGGCTGGAATCCTACGACCCGGACAAGAAGCTGTTCTTCATGGGCGTGAACCACATCTGCATGGACTGGGAACCGTTCATGCTGCCCTACCGCGCCGGCCAGTTCTTCGTCGGCGCCACCTTGAACATGTATCCCGGTCCCAAGGGCGTATTGGGCCAGGTGAAGGCCATGAACTCGGTGAGCGGCGAGATCGAATGGGAAGCGCCGGAGAAGTTCGCCGTGTGGGGCGGCACCCTGGCCACCGCCGGCAACCTGGTGTTCTACGGCACCCTGGACGGCTACATCAAGGCCCGCGACTCGCGCACCGGCGCGCTGAAATGGTCGTTCCAGCTGCCTTCCGGCGTCATCGGCCACCCCATCACCTACGAGCACAAGGGTAAGCAGTACGTCGCCATCTACAGCGGTGTGGGCGGCTGGCCCGGCGTCGGCCTGGTGTTCGACCTGAAAGACCCGACCGCAGGCCTGGGCGCCGTGGGGGCCTTCAAGGAACTGGCCAACTACACCCAGATGGGCGGCGCGTTGTTCGTGTTCTCCCTGTAAGACCTCAACCAAAACGTAAATGTAAAAACGTAGGGTGGGTTAGGTGCGCTTAAAGCGAACCTTCAATTTCAGAAGGCGTTTCCGCGCACCGTAGCCCACCGATTGGCGCCGGCCGATACGTCACCGCCGCTTGGTGGGTTACGACGCGCGGCTAGGCCGGCGTACAAAACGAATGCTTGTTTCGTGCGCGTCTAACCCACCCTACGTCCATTTAAACGACGAGGACACTCTGACATGCGATTGACCCATTTGGCGGCGGCCGCGGCGCTGGCGTTGAGCCAGGCCGCGTCGGCCGCCGAACCCATCAAAATCTGCGCGGCGGAAAACGAGCTGCCTTATTCCAACAAGGACGGCCAGGGCTTCGAAAACAAGCTGGCGGAACTGATCGGCCAGGCGCTGGGCCGGCCGGTGGAAAACGTCTGGTGGAGCGATCCGCGCTACTACGTCCGCGATTTCCTGGACAAAGGCCTGTGCGACGTGGCCCTGGGCGTGGACGCAGGCGATCCGCGCCTGGTCACCACCCAGCCGTATTACCGCTCCGGCTACGTGTTCGTCTACCGCAAGGAGAAGGGCGTGAAGATCGACAGCTGGGATAGCGAAGTCCTCGCTAAAGCCCAGCACATCGCCTTCATGCCGGACACCCCGGCGGAAACCATGCTGCGCAAGATCGGCCGCTACAACGACCAATTCAACTACCTGCACTCCCTGGTGGGCTACAAGGCACGGCGCAACCAATACGTGCGCTTTGATCCGGCCAAGCTGGTGGAGGAAGTCGCCAGCGGCAAGGCCGAAGTGGCGGTGCTGTGGGGACCGGCGGCAGCGCGCTATGTGAAAGCCAGCCAGGTGCCGCTGGCGATGAGCGTGATTCCCGACGACAACACCCGCAGCGACGGCGAAAAAGTCCCTAACCACTACGACACCGCCATGGGCGTGCGCAAAGACGATACGGCGCTGCTGGCGCAGTTGGATCAGGTCATCGCCCAGCGCGGCAAGGACATCCGCGCCCTGCTGCAAGCCGAAGGCATCCCCCTGCTGGCGGGCGATGCCGCCAAAACCGCATCCGTAAACAAGAAAAAGGCTAATAAATCATGAGCAAAACCCTGCACGCGGGCGCCGTCGCCCTGACCATCGCGGCTGTGGCGACGGCGGCCGTGGCCGACATCACCCTGCGCCACGCCATCACCGGCGAAACCCTGGACATGTCTTACGCCAAGGCCGGCGGCGACACGGAAGCTTTCAAGCAATTCATGCGCACCGGCAAAAACCCCTACAACGGCGACAAGGCCGCCGTCGAGAAAGGCCATAGCCTGTACCTGTCCGCCTGCTCCGGCTGCCACGGCCACGAGGCGGAAGGCAAGCTGGGGCCGGGCTTGGCCGACGACTACTGGACCTATCCCCGCAACGCCACCGACGTGGGCCTGTTCGAAACCCTGTTCGGCGGCGCCCAGGGCATGATGGGGCCGCAATACGGCAGCCTCAACACCGACGAAATGCTGCTGGTCATGAGCTGGATACGCCAAGTCTACAAAGGCGACGCCGCCAAGGCCGAGTGGCTGAAGTAAGGGCGTAGGCCCCAACAATCCCTAAGGAGACACGCGATGAAAAACAAGACGATCCTCATGTTGGCCGCCGGTGTCATGGCCTGGGCCATGGCCGGCGCTTCCTTCGCCTACGACGGCACCAAGTGCAAAGCCCCCGGCGACTGCTGGGAGCCCAAGCCCGGCTACCCGGACAAGATCGCCGGCAGCCAATACGACCCCAAGCACGACCCGGCCGAACTCAACAAGCAGCAGGAGTCCATCAAGGCCATGGAGGCGCGCAACAAGAAGCGCTGGGAACACCTGAGCCAGACCGGCAAGTTCGTCTACAAGGTGGAAGACATTAAGTAACCGCCTAATCGTGCCATGTCGTAGGGTGGGTTAGGTGCGCACGAAGCGACGCCTTATGGTTCGCAACCGGCATTTCCGCGCACCGACAAATCCGCCGGGAGCGGATTTGGACGGGCAACGCTCGGCGCGTAGCGCTTACCCCAGGGATGGGGTAATCAAACCCACCAAGCAGCGTTGGCTGCTACGTCACCGCCGCTTGGTGGGTTACGACGCGCATCGAGGCCAGCGGGAACACCGAGCGCCGACTTTATGCGCGTCTAACCCACCCTACATTTTTGTTTTTGTCGAATTCCCATGAACCCCGACCGCCAACTCGCCGACCACCAAAAGCTAGCCTTGCAATTCGAAACCGCCATCGGCCAGGTGGTGTTGGGCCAGCAGCGGGCCATCCGTTTGCTGGCGGTGGCCGTGTTCGCCCGCGGCCATGTGTTGCTGGAAGGCGGCGTCGGCGTGGGCAAGACCACCTTGCTGCGCGCCGTGGCGCGGGGCATCGGCGGGCAGTACGAGCGCATCGAGGGCACCATCGACCTGATGCCCAACGACCTTATCTACTACACCAGCCTGGACGCCAAGGGCAAACCAGCGGTGTCGCCCGGGCCGCTGCTCAAGCACGGCGGCGAGCTGTCCACCTTCTTCTTCAACGAAATCAACCGCGCCCGGCCGCAGGTGCATTCCCTGCTGCTGCGCGTTATGGCGGAGCGCAGCGCCAGCGCCTTCAACCGCGAATTCGCCTTTCCCCATCTGCAAGTGTTCGCCGACCGCAACCGGGTGGAAAAGGAAGAAACTTTCGAACTGCCGGCGGCGGCCCGCGACCGCTTCATGTTGGAAATCGGCGTGGAAGCGCCGCAAGACCCGGCGGTGCTGGAGCAACTGGCCTTCGAGCCGCGCTTTTACGATCCCGACAGTTTGATCCTCTCGGTGCCGCCAGCCCTGCTGCCCTGCCAGGAGCTGAACCGCATCGCCGACCTGATCCAGCGCGGCATCCACGCCAGCGACACCCTGCGCGCCTACGTGCTCAACCTGTGGCGCGCCACCCACCGGCCGCAGGACTTCGGCGTCGTCTTGGACGAGGTGGAGCCCGCAGGCCTCATCGACGCCGGCGCCAGCCCGCGCGGCATGGCCTATCTGATCCGCGCCGCCCGCGTGCACGCCTGGCTGCAAGGCCGCGACAGCGTCATCCCGGAAGACGTGCAAGCGGTGTTCGCCCCGGCCATCGCCCACCGCATTTTCCTCAAGCCGGTGTACGAATACCGCCGCGGCGAACTGGTGCCGCAACTGGTGGAGCGCATCCTCCATAGCGTCGCAGCGCCCTGAGCATGAGCGAATTCCACTACCGCATCCCCTGGCGCTCCGGCAGCCCCCACCCCGGCGTCCACCCCAGCCGCCACGCCGGCGGCGGCCAGCTGTTCCAGCGCCTGGCGAATTTTTCCGATTATCCCGACCCGCGCCGGCTGGACTTGCGCGCCAGCTTGGTCGACCCTTTCGAAAACTACCGGGTGCGCTTGCACCGCCAGCGCGCCGCCATCGACGTGTTCGCCGTGGTCGATTTGTCGGCCTCCATGGCCTACCGCGGCGCGGCCGGCAAAATGGACACGGTGGCCGACTTCGTCGCCGCCCTGGCCCTGTCCGCCCACCGCAGCGGCGACCGCCTGGGCGTGGCCGCCGCGGGGAGCGGCCCCCGGCCGCTGTTCTTCCTGCCGCCCAGCCGCCACCCGGCCGCCGCCCAGCGACTGGCGCAATCCCTGCGCCGCTACCGCCCGCAGGATGCCGACGCCCAAGGCCTGGCGCGGTTGGAGCACTGGCTGCCGGGCCGCCGCGCCCTGGTGTTCCTGCTGTCGGACTTCCATTGGCCGGAAGACCAGGCCCGGCGCATCCTGGCCGGCCTCGCCCGCCACGACGTGGTGCCGGTGGCGCTGTGGGAGCGGGACGAGTCCCTGCCGCAGGCGTCCGGCCTGTCGCGCTTGCGCGACCTGGAAGGCGGCGGCGAGCGCCTGCTGTGGCTGCGCCCGGCCCTGCGCCAACGTCTGGCGGAGGCCTTCGGCCAGCGCCGCCGCCATCTCATCGCCCTGCTGCGCCGGCGCGGCCGTGAACCCCTGTGGCTGGGCGGCGGCTTCGACGCCGACGCTGTCACCCGCTATTTCCACGCCGGACCATGAGATACGTCACTCCTATCGTTCCCACCGTCTCGGTGGGAACGCAGCCCGGGACGCTTCGCGTCCCGTATTTGCCACGCGCTGGCGCCTGTTCTAAATATGTCGGCGCTACCAACACTTCCGCGAAATCAGCCATCGCTTTACCCGCCCCGGCCACGGGACGCAGAGCGTCCCAGGCTGCGTTCCCACGCAGAGCGTGGGAACGATTATCCGCATTGCTCCTGCTGGCCCTGTCTTTGCCGGCCGCCGCCGCGCCGCCGCTCACTGTCCACCTGGAAACGCCGCGCCCCTACGGCTACCTCATCGGCGACACCCTCGCCCTGACCGTCGCGGTCGATGCGCCGATCGGCCTGAAGCTGGACGAGGCGGCTTTGCCCCGTCCCGGCGCCATCAACCGCTGGCTGGAGCTGCGCCGCGTCGAAACCCGGCCGCAAGCCGGCGGCGGCTACCGGATCGCGCTGGAATACCAGACTTTCCACGCGCCGCTGACGGTGAAAACCCTCACCATCCCCGGCCTGCGCCTGAGCTTTGCCGGCGGTGCAACGGCCGATGTGCCGTCCTGGTCCTTCACCGCCACGCCCATCAAGGACTTGGCTGTGTCGTCCGGTGCAGGCCAACCGCCGCTGCGGCCGGATGCGCCTCCCAGCCCCTTGCCGGTGGCCGGCTGGCGCAGCGCCACCTTGGCGTCCGCCGTCGTCGCCCTGGCGGCGCTGTTGTCGCTGGCCTGGCTGCGCGGCTTGCTGCCTTATTGGCATAAGGGCCGCCACTATGCCGCCGCCCTGCGCAGCTTGCGGCGTTTGGCGCGGTTGCCCCAGGACGATGCGGCGCTGCGTGCCGGCTACACCGCCGCGCATCGGGCTTTTAACCAGACCCTGGGGCAGCCCCTGTTCGCCGAAAAGCTGGCGGAGTTTTTCGACGCCAATGAGCGTTACCGGCCGGTGCAGGCGGACATGGAAGCCTTTTTCGCCGCCTCCTACCGCTTGTTCTTCGGCAGCGGCGCGCCATCCGCTGATTACCCCCTGGAACGGCTGGCGGCCCTGTGCCGGCACTGCCTGCAAATCGAGCGGGCAAGGCCATGAACCTGGCGGTGGATCACGCTGCTGTGCTGTGGGGCCTGCCCCTGGCGCTGCTGCCGTTGTGGCGCTCGCCCTTTGCCGTAACGGATTACTCCTGGAACGTGCTGCTGCCGGCGGACGCCGCTTCGCGCTGGATCGACTGGGCGGTGCGGCTGGCCGGCGTGCTCGCCATGGCGGCGCTGCTGCTGGGCATGGCCGGACTGCACCGGCGCGAGTACAGCGTCGAGCGCCTGGGCCGTGGCGCCCACGTGGTGCTATTGCTGGACCGCAGCCGCAGCATGGACGACAGCTTCGCCGGGCGAACCCCCAGTGGAAAAGACGAATCCAAATCCGCCGCCGCCGAGCGCCTGCTCAGCCAGTTCGTGTCCCAGCGCAAGAACGACCTCATCGGCGTGGCCGCCTTCAGCACTTCGCCCTTGTTCGTCCTGCCCCTCACCGACAACCGCGACGC
Organism: Methylogaea oryzae; assembly: GCF_019669985.1. Lineage (NCBI taxonomy): Bacteria > Pseudomonadati > Pseudomonadota > Gammaproteobacteria > Methylococcales > Methylococcaceae > Methylogaea > Methylogaea oryzae. Next base: position 3,554,338 of record NZ_AP019782.1, on the reverse strand, counting down.
CGTGCTGGCCGCCGTGCGCGCCCTGAAGCTGCCGGCCCTGGCGCAGACCCACGTGGGCAAGGGGCTGGCCATGGCGCTCTCTTACTTCCAAGGCAAAGACCTGACCGGCTCCCGCGTGGTGGTGCTGGTGTCCGACGGCGCCGCCGCCCTGGACGCCGACGGCCAGGCCAAGCTGCGGCGCTGGTTTTTGGAAAACCAGGTGCGGCTCTACTGGGTATTCCTGCGCACCGCCGGCACGCCGGGCCTGTTCGAGCCGCCGGAGACGCCGGCCGACGACAATCCCCAGGTCAGGCCGGAGTATTTCCTGAATCAATTCTTCGCCAGCCTGGGCACGCCCTACCGGGCCTACGAGGCGGAAAACCCCGGCGCCATGGAGCGCGCCATGGCCGACATCGGCCAGTTGGAAAACCTGCCGGTGCGCTACCGGGAAAAAGTGCCGCGCCAGGACTTCGCCGGCGCCTGCTACCTGGCCGCCGCCGTCGCCCTGGCCGCTTTGCTGGGCGCCAAGCGTTGGGAATATCGCCGCTGAGATTTTTGCTATGAACGCCACCACCCAACAACAACTCGCCCTGGCCTTGTGCCTGTTGTCCGCCTTGGCCTCCGCCGTTTCGGCCTGGCAATGGCAAGACCGCGCTGCCGCCAACCGCGACATCGCCGGCCTCATGGCCGGCCGCGATTTGCCCAACCACGTGTCGGTGCAGGCCCCGTTGCCGGTGTCCCTGGCGCGGGCGCTGCTGCTGGCGCGCCAGGACCGTTACGAAGAGGCCTTGGACTTGTTCAACTATCTGGGCGAGCGCGGCGGCGAGGCGTTCCGCGCCCAGGTTTTCTACAACCTGGGCAACCTGCACCTGCGCCGGGCTTTGTCCAAGGCGGAAGCCAGCCAGTTGCAGCAGGCTGTGCCCCTGGCCGAACTGGCCAAGGACGCCTACCGCCGCAGCCTGCGCCTGGACCCGGCGTTTTGGGACGCCAAGTACAACCTGGAAGTGGCCATGCGTTTGCTGCCGGAATTCGACCGCGTCGACAGCCCCGGCGAGGAATCGCAGGAAGAAGAGCCCAAGGGATTGTGGAGCGGCATTCCCGGATTTCCGCGGGGACTGCCGTGATGAGCGTTTCCGTCATCGTTTCTGCGCAAAGCATCATGGCCTCTAAGCGACGGCGGTGCTTCCGGCTCCCTCTCCAGCGGGAGAGGGTTGGGGTGAGGGGGATAAAAAAGCCGCGGCCTTTTAATCCCCTCACCCTGTCCCTCTCCCTAGGGGAGAGGGGACCAAGCAGCAAGCTTAACGTATCGTCGGCGCCCGTTCGCGTCTCGGAGCGCTGCGTATGCCCAGCCTAGGGCGACACCACGGGACGCGGAGCGTCCCGGGCGGCGTTCCCACGCGGAGCGTGGGAACGATAAAGGACCCTGCTTACCTGCTACTGGCCGCCGCCCTGGCGCTGGCCATGGCCGCCTGCCTGCCGCTGTCTTTACAACTGCAACGGCAGGTCTATTCCCATCTGGTGGTGATCGACATCACCCGCAGCATGAACGTGGAGGACTACCGACTGGGCGGCCGGCCGGTGAGCCGGCTGGAGTTCGTCAAGGCGGCCTTGCGCCGCAGCCTGTCGGCCTTGCCGTGCGGTTCGCGTATGGGGCTGGGCGTGTTCACCGACCGCCGCGCCGCCCTGTTGTTCGAGCCCATCGAAGTGTGTTCCGGCTACGCCGCCATCGACGGCGCCCTGGCGCAATTGGATTGGCGCATGGCCTGGGCCGCCGACAGCCGTATCGCCGACAGCCTGCACGACGCCATGGAGCAGTTCCAGCGCCTGGATGCCAGCCTGGTGTTCGTCAGCGACGGCCAGGAAGCGCCGCCGGTCAACCCGCGCTATCGCAAAACCTTCGACGACGTGAAAGGCAAGCTGCGCGGCCTGATCGTCGGCGCGGGCGGCTTGCAGCCGGCGCCCATACCCAAGTTCGACGAGGAGGGCCGGCGCATCGGCTATTACAGCGAGGACGACGTGCCGCAGCGCTCCACTTTCGGCCTGTCGGAGCTGCCCCCGGAGCAGATCGAAGGCTACCACGCCCGCAACGCGCCCTTCGGCAACGCGCCGGCCGGCGGCAGCGAGCACCTGTCCGCTTTACGGGAAAGCTATTTGCAACAACTGGCCGAGGCCGGCGGGCTGGGTTACCGGCGCCTCACCGACGCCGAATCGTTGCAACAGGCCCTGATGCAGCCGCAACTGGCCGGCCGGCAAAGCGCCGCCACCGACCTGCGGCCCTTGCCGGCCGGCTTGGCATTGCTGGCGCTGGTGCTGCTTTACGGCGTGTTGCCGATCGTCGAAGCACAGCGTCCCTGATTTCCGTCAATGGACGGCGGGATAAGCCAAGCCGAGTTCTTCGGCGATGCCGTGCAAGCGTTTGTCCCGCGTGTAAAGCCGGCTGGAATGGAGCGCAGCGGCGGCGAGCAAATGCACGTCGACGTAGCCGATTCCCCGCCCCATGAGCCGCTGCCGTTCGATGAAAAACAGCACTTCCTCCGCCGTGGCCGGGGCCAGTTGCGGCAATGCTTGCAACAAGCCGAGGATTTCCGCGCGGTTGCCCAGGTTGCCGCAAGCCAATTCGCCGATGACCCAGGCGTGGGTGCAAACATGATCGGTATGCAGCAGCGCCGATAGCACGCTGCCGGAACCGCGAAAATGGTCGATCCAGATCGACGTGTCAACCAGGATCACAAGCCGTTCTCGCGCCGGCGGGGAATATCCGCCAACGCCGGTTCCGTCCCGCCCAATTGCGCCAAGCGGCGCGCGCTTTCCCGCTGAATCAGCGCCGTCAGGGCTTCCCGCAACAAGGCGCTGCGCTCCTGCACGCCGCTCAGGGCTTGGGCTTGGGCCAGCAGCGCATCGTCCAGGGTGACCGTGGTTCGCATGATAACTCCTCCGCCGGTTACGGCATCAATATAGTCATCGCATGATGCGGCAACGTATGCCTATATCGCAACAGGAGTTTGTGGTTAAAAAACGAAAACCGATTGAGGCGACTCCGCTTTCATAGGCACGCGGCAAAACTGAAATTCGCAGGAATTTTTCCGCCCCCGTTTACGGAAAATCCCGGCGGCGGCTGTCGCGGCCGGGAGGCGACAATGGCCTTTTCCGATCAAACCTTCGGCGCATCGACCATGAGAAAAACCACCGTCTTGCCAATGCTGGCCGCCTGCCTCGTTTTTGCCATTCCCGCTGACGCCCACGGTCCCACGCCGCAGAAAGTGGACGAGACGGTGGAAATCGCCGCGCCGCCGGAAAAGGTCTGGGCGGTGGTGAAGGATTTCGCCGGCATCGCCCAGTGGAACCCCGCCGTCAGCCGCAGCACCGGCGAAGGCGGCAACAGCCAGGGCGCCCACCGCACCCTGGTTTTCGCCAACGGCGAGCCATTGGCGGAAGATTTGGACTTCTACGACGAAGCCGGCCACGAGTACCGCTACCGGCTGCGCGCGCCCAACGTCAAAGCCCTGCCGGCCAGCTCCTATTCCGCCACCCTGAAGCTGACGCCGGTGGACGGTAAAACCAGCGTGAGTTGGAAAAGCCGCTTGTACCGCGGCGACACCGGCAACTTCCCGCCGGATGAGTTGAACGACGAGGCCGCGGTCAACGCCATGCGTCATTTGGTCCGCACCGGCCTGGACCGCCTGAAGCAGCTGCTGGAAACCGCCGGCCGCTAGCGGGAGAGCCAGCGCTATGCTTCCTCCCAATGTCGTTATGCCGGCCATCCCGCGTTACGTTCCGCTGGCTTTGGCGCTGCTGCTGGCCGCTTGTTCCGACCAGGACGGCACCGGCGCCGCGGACGCCCTGGAGTGGCTGCGCTTGAACGAGTCCCAGTGCGTGGCCAAGGGCGGCCAGTTGCTCGCCGTCCACAACAAGGACGCCCATCGCGCCATCGAGGTTTGGCTGGACCGCTGGTATATGGGGGTGAAAACCGCCGACCGCGGCCATCACCGGCTGGCGCCGGGAACCGCCGATCTGCCGCTGGGCTGCACCGTCAGCGACGGCGCGGAGCAGCGCTGGGAGTTGGTCAAGGCGACGTTCGCGAAAGACTGAGCAACCGGGTCCGTTGGGGCGCATCGACGCTGGCGGCGGCGAAAATTTTATGTAACGATGCTCGGCGCTTTCGAACCCAGACTCGCAACGCCAACCCATGTCTACGTCCAACTCACGCACCACCCCCGCCCACGATCAAGACGCCCTGCTCGCCGACTGGCGCCAGCGGGCCATGAACTTCGAACAGGAAATCGGCAAAGCCATCATCGGCATGAGCCACTCCGTCCGCCAGATCACCCTGGCGATTTTCGCCCGCGGCCACGTGATGCTGGAAGGCGACGTGGGGGTGGGCAAGACCACCTTGCTGCGGGCGGTGGCGCGGGGACTGGGCGGAGCTTACGAGCGCATCGAGGGCACCATCGACCTGATGCCCAACGACCTGGTCTACCACACCTACATCAACGAGCACGGCAAGCCGCAGGTCGATCCCGGCCCCATCCTCAAGCACGGCGAGGAGCTGTCCACCTTCTTCTTCAACGAGGTCAACCGCGCCCGGCCGCAGGTGCATTCGCTGCTGTTGCGCGTCATGGCCGAACGCAGCGTCACGGCGTTCAACAAGGAGCACAGCTTCCCTTACCTGCAGGTATTCGCCGACCGCAACCGGGTGGAGAAGGAAGAAACTTTCGAAATCCCCTCGGCGGCGCGCGACCGCTTCCTGATGGAGCTGCGCATCGAGCCGCCGGAAGACACCGCCCTGCAAAAAGCCCTGATGTTCGACGCCCGCTTCCACGACGTGGACAGCCTGATCGAAACGGTGCAGCCGGGGGTGATCGACTACCGCGCCATCGCCGACTTCGCCCCGGTCATCCAGCGACAAGTCCAGGCCAGCGACACGCTCCAGCAATACGCCTGGGAGCTGTGGCAGGCCACCCGCAAGCCGCGCGATTACGGCGTCAGCCTGGACGGCGTAGACATGGACCAGCTCATCCTGGCCGGCGCCAGCCCGCGAGGCATGAGCATGATGATGCGCGCCGCCCGCGTTTCCGCCTGGCTGGACGGCCGCGACTATCTGGTGCCGGAAGACATCCAGCAGGTGTTCCAGGAAACCACCGCCCACCGCGTGTTCTTCAGTCCGGTTTACGAACTGCGCCGGGAGACGCTGATCGGCGATTTGATGAACGGCATTCTCAAGCAAGTCGCCACGCCTTGATCCCCGAATTTCACTACCGGCTGGACTGGCGCTCGCCCAGCGCCCGTCCCGGCCACCACCGCAGCAACCAGTTCGGCGGCGGCCACGAGTTCTGTGGCCACGCGCCGCTGGTGAACAACCCCGATCCGCGCAACCTGGACGTGCGCGCCACCCTGCACGACCCTTTCGGCCAGCTGATGGTGCGCATTTACCGCCAGCGCAGCACGGTGCCGGTCTACGTGGTGGCCGACCTGTCCGCCTCCTTGGGCTTTCGCGGCGTCGCCGACAAAATGGCGCTGCTGTCCGCCTTCAGCGCCTCCGCTGCTTATTCGGCCTACCGCACCGGCGACCCCTTCGGCTTCATCGCTTGCGACGAAACCGTGCGCAGCGACCTGACCCTGCCGCTGCGCTGGCACAAAGCCGCCGCCCCCGATCTGTCGCAACGATTGGGCGCCTTCGTGCCGCGCGGCAAATCCGCCGACGGCCTGCACCGCGCCGCCCTGCACCTGGGCAAACAGCGCGCCCTGGTGTTCCTGGTGTCCGACTTCCACTTCCCCCTGGAGCGCGCCGCCGACCTCCTGGGCAGCCTGATCCGCCACGACGTGGTGCCGGTGGTGCTGTGGGACAGCGCCGAATACCAGCGCCTGCCCCACTGGGGGCTGGTCGACGTGGAAGACCCGGAAACCGGCGAAAAGCGCCGCCTGCTGATGCGCCCCGGCCTGCGGAAGAAATTCCTGTCCGCCTTCACCCAGCGCCGCGAAGACCTCATCCGCCTGTGCTCCCGCTACGGCCGGGAACCGTTTTTCCTGGTCGACCGCTACGTGGCGGACGATTTGACGGAGTATTTTTTGCGGGGCTAGAGTTTGTGTCGTACGTGGTGAGCCGCAGCGAACCGCATCAATCGCCCGGCCGCGCCGGCGCCCTTAAAGCAACTCCCCCAGCGCCGCGCATTCGGCTTCCGCCAGTTCGAACTCGAAAATCGCCAAGTCTTCGCGCATATGCTGTTCGGAGGTCGTGCCGGTCAGCGGGACGATGCCGGCCTGTGTCAGGTAGCGGAAAAACACCTGAGCGGGGCTGTGGCGGTATTTGTCGGCCGAGGCGCTTACCGTGGGGTGGGCTAAAAGGCCGGGATTGGCGGTCAAGGTCCAAAAGCTTTGATAGACGATGTGGTGCTGCCGGCAGAAGTCGCGCAGTGCCTTGTCGTAGTCGGTGTCGGCGTAGAAACGGTTTTGCAGTACGGCCGGCTTGACGCTCGCCGAATCGTACAAATAACGCAGCGTATCCAGCGCGTAGCAATTGCTGATGCCCAGTTGCTTGCATTGGCCTCGGGAAACCGGCTGCTCCATGGCCTTCCACACTTCCATGAGTTGCTCCCTTTTGCCTAGCGGAGAATGCAGTACCAGGCCGTCGAGATAGTCGGTCTGGAGGTTTTGCAAGGAACGCCGGAAGGACTGCGCCACTTGTTCAGTCAGGCTGGCGGCGGGATCGTAGGGAATCTGTTGGGGATCGTGGCCGTCCAGCGGGGTGAACTTGGTCTGCAAATACAGTTCGTCGCGGCTTATGACGCCGGCGGCGATGGAGGCGGCAATGCCGGCACCGACGCCGGCTTCGTTGTAATGCTTCGGTTGGCAGGCGGTGTCGATGCCGCGAAAGCCGCTGCGTAGGGCCGTTTCCACCAAGGCCGCCGTCCGCTCTTTTTTCCAGGCCGTGCCGTAAATAAGGCGTGGCATCCTGACGTGGCTGGCGGAGAGCAAAAAGGGTTCTGTATTCATGGTTGGCTCCAGGCGAGGCGGAAGGGGGCGGGTTGACGCCTTGCCCATATAGCCGGCAAGGCGTCCCCCGGCCTTACCGCAACGGCGATAAATACACCTTGTCGAAGCCCGCGCGGGCTTTGATCATCCAGTGGGTGGCGTCGAAGCCTTTCGGTTCCTGCTTGACGTAGGCCCTTGCGGATAGCGATAGGGGATAGGCTTGCTCTGCCTTGAGCAAAACGCCGCGGCTGTCGCTGCGTTTGACCAGGGTATAGGTGTCGGGTTTGCGGAATTTTTCGGTGTGCTCCCATACCAGGCCGTTATCCGACTTGGCGTCGCCAAACACCAGCGCCACCCGTCCCTGGTATTCCGCCGGTTCCGGCGCTATCCCGCCCATGCCGAAATCGCTTTTCATGCCCAGCACCACATAGGACGGAGAGTAATCGGCCGTGTTGCCGCCGGCTGGGGGCTGTACCCCCGGAATGCGGTCGCTGTGGTTCATCACCACATTCAACATCAGGTTGCCGCCTTGGCGGACGGGCTGAGCTTCCGGATAACGTATTTTCTTGTCCGTCACCAGGCGGATTTCCTGTACCCATTCGGCCGATTGCCGGCCGGTGACTTTGCCCGCCACCCAGCGCACTTCGCCGCGGGATTCCACGCCGATGGCCAGGGGATTTTCGCTGGCCCCGCCGACGTTGTAGTCGATTTGGATTTGGCCTCGGGACAAGAATTTTAGGGCGGCATCGACGATGTCCGTCTCCGGCAGGGGCTGGACGGTGGTCCAGGCGGTAAAGGACGGGGGCTGGCGCGGGTCGCTGTTGTCGTATTTCATCCAGGGGCCGCTGGTGAGGGCGTAGCAGCCGCCGGCCCGTTCCACGGCGGTGAAGCTGCCGAACACGGCCACGCTGTCCGAGGGTGGTGCATCGGTGGCCATGCCGCTGGCCAGGTCCATGGCCGCCACCGGTATCGTAAAGGGCTTGTCCGGGAGTGGGTTGTCCAGGCTGTATAAGCCTGGCTTCCAGTCGGCCTGCCGGTAACGGAATACCCGCCATTCCCCGGCGAAATGCACTTCGTCGAACACCAGGGTGTTTTGGCTGCTGGTCCACCAGTCGAGGGGCGCGCCTTCCGTTGGGATGGCCGCTTGCTTGAAGGCCGCCAGCGGCAGGGGGGCGGCGCCGCTGGTTTGATAGGGCGAGAAGCGCAATTGTCCGTCGAAGCGGTTGCCCATGCTGATGACCCGCCCGGTCATGCCGTAGCGGCCCAGGTTGACGGCGGCCAGCCAGTCGGCGCGCCGGAAGATTTCGGTCGCTGATTTGGAGAGAAAGTCGGCTTCGCACGCCAGGGGATCGCTGGACGCCAGTACCAGCGATTCCACCGCGTCGTTGAAGGCGTCCAGTTCCTCGGCGAGCTGGTTGGCGAAGGTTTTTTCGTAGTCGGGCGCCGGGACGGGCGGCTGCTCGGCGGTTTGGCAGCCGCGCGCCTGGCATTCGGATTCCAGCACTTCCGCCGCGAACTGGTACATCAAATAGCCTTTGCGCTGTTCGAGCAGCAGGTTGGCCATGACGCCTTCCAGGTACCGATAGCTTTGCATCAGCAGCGGGTCGTTGCCGGAGGTGGTTTTTTGTTTCAACCGGTTGGCGTACAGGCCCAGCAGCGGCGGTTTGCCGCTGACTCCCCGCGCGGTGAGGGTTTTGCCGATGCCGCCCAGCAGCATGTGCATCTTGTGCTCGCGAACCACTTCCCGGGCAAATACCAGCAGGCGTTCGCGGGTGAAGGAGGCGTTGTCGGAGTATAGGGGGACGAACTGATCGCTCCATAAGGCCTGGATTTTGCGCAGGTCGGGCTGAATGGACGATTCGTCCACCACTTCGTCCAGCTTGGCCAGCAGTTCGCGGTTCTGGGACACCAAGTCGTTCAATTGCCCTTGCATGGCTTGCTGGCCTTGCTTGATGTCGGCCAGGTCGTCGCGAATGGCGCTCAATTGGTTAGTGATATTTTCCTTCCAGGCGCTTTCCTTGCCGCCGGAAAAGTCGTGCAGGGCGCTACAGATGAAGGTCCAGCCGTCCCGGTCCTCCTCCGCGCAACGGAAGTCTTTGTAATACTGGCCGGCCACCCATTTTCCCAGCTTTTCCGCGCCGAATAACGCTCCGGAAGCCAACAGCTTGCTGGCGGGGCTGGTTTTGTCGTCGCCCTCCGCCGGCGCGGCGGGCATGGAAATCATCATCGCAAACCATCCGGCCAAAGCCAGACAGGCCATTCCTCTCGTTGTCATAACGGTTCTCCAAAAGCTATTTCCGTATTCCCTGCTTTCGTGCGCGCCCATGGGGCATCGACACAGGCTGTGGATTATAATTCGGCCTCCAACTGGCAACGCCGGCTAGATGCTTTTAATGGCCCATTTCCCTTTGACCCGCCATCTCCGCCCGATCCTGCATGGCGGTTTTTTGATCGCCGCGGCCTGGCTGCTCGTCTGGGCTCCCCCATCGGCCGCTGCCGTCGAACCGGTCGTCGAATTCTTCGCCCCCCGCGATGGCCGCTATGTCATGGGCGATTCCATCGAACACACGGTCGCCGTCACGCTGCCCAGGGGCTATGTGCTGGAGAGCGAGTTCCTGCCCAAGCCCGGCGCCATCAGCGATTGGCTGGACTTGCGGCGGGTCGATTGGGACAAGGAGAATCGGGGTAGCGAAGTCCGCTACCGGGTGCGCGTCGGCTATCGGGTATTCAAAGGCGTGCGCAGCGCCGAGAAGTTGGCGATCCCGCCGCTGCCGCTGCGTTTCCGTGGCGCCAACCTGGTGGAGGCCCAGGCTCCGGAATGGAATTTCGTGCTGAATCCCATCATCCCCCCCAATACCCCGGATAACCAAGTCAAGGTGCGCGACGGCTTGGCCGCTCCCGCCATCGAGCTGGGGCCGCACCGCATGCGGCTGGCGGCGTTGCTGGCCGGGGTCGTCGCCGTGCTGGCGCATTTGGCGCGACGCTACCAGGTGCTGGCGTTGCTGTTCAGAAAGAGAGGGCCGTTCGAGCGCGCCCATCGCCAATTGCTGAAGCTGGCGCGGCGTTCTTCCGATCCGGTCGTTTACCGGCAGGCTTTCCGCGTCCTGCACCGCGCTTTGGACGAAACGGCCGGGCAAACCTTATTGACCGGCCATCTGGAACGGTTTTTCCGCAGCCAGCCGTCCTTCGTCGAGTTGCGCGGCGAACTGGAACTGTTTTTTGCCCGCTCGCAGCGGCTGTTTTTCGCGGTTCCCGCAGCGCCGCCGCCGGCGGATTATCCGTTCGAGCGGCTGGAGGCGCTGTGTCTCCAGTGCGAGTTGCTGGAGAAAGCCTTGCGTCGCAACGGCGCTGAACGTCAGCCACGAACCGGCGTTTATGGTCCCCTCTCCCACCAGGGACAGGGTGAGGGGAGTTTAAAGGCCATGGCTTTTGTCTCCCCCTCACCCCAACCCTCTCCCGCAGGGAGAGGGGGGCGGACGAGGGCGAAGCAATGAATATCGGCTTTCAAGAAGCCTTACTTTTTCCGCTACGCGGCGGCTTTTTGCAACCCTGGTTTTTGTTGCTCGGCCTGACCGCGCTGATTCCGTGGTTCATGGGCAGCCAGCAGCCCGTCGCTTATTCGAGCCTGGCGGTGATCCCTCGCGATGCCTTGTCGACGCTGGTCGATCGCTTGCTGCGTTTCAGCGGGGCGGCGGCGGCTGTCTGCCTCAGCCTGGGGATGGCCGGGCCTTATTTGTCCGAGCGGTGGGTGGAGCGGGTCGGCACCGGCGCCCACATCGTTTTGCTGCTGGATCGCAGCAGCAGCATGAGCGAGAACTTTTCCGGCCGCTATTTGGGCGGCAACGCCAGCGAATCCAAAAGCGCGGTGGCGCGCAAGCTGTTGGCCGAGTTCGTGCAGCGGCGGGAGCACGATTCTTTCGCCATGGTCAACTTTGCCGCCGCGCCGATTTTCGTTCTGCCCTTGACCCAGGACCGCGAGGCTGTGCTGGCCGCCATCCGGGCCATCGGCGATCGGGGCAACGGCATCACCAATATCGCGCCGGGTCTGGCGATGGCCTTGGACTTTTTCGACGGCCAGCCGGTCAGCGGTTCGCGCATCATCCTGCTGGTGTCCGACGGCGCGGCGCGCATCGAGGACACCACCCGCGAGGAAATCCGCCAGCGCTTCCACGATACCCAGGCCAGCCTGTACTGGATTTACCTGCGCAATCCGAAGAGCAACCGATTGGCCGATAAGCCCGCCAACCCGGACGAAAGCACTACGCCGGAATATTTTCTCCACCGCTACTTCCAGGGCATGGGCGTTCCCTATCAGGCCTTCGAGGCGGAAAACCCCGAAGCGGTGCAGCGCGCCATCGCCGAGGTGGAGAAGCAGGGGAACCTGCCGCTGCGCTATTTGGAAAAGCAGCCGCGTCAGGACATATCGGCCCCCTGTTATGCGGCGGCTTTGGCATTGCTGCTGATCGCGCTGGCCGGCAAAGCGGTGGAGGTAAGAGCATGGAACGGCTGAGGCGTTTCAGGGCGGACTTGTTGCAAGCGGCGCGGTCGCCGGCCTTGCCTTGGAGCGTGCTGGCGGTATTGCTGGCGGCCGGCGGCTACCAAGGCTATGCGCTCCACCGCGACGCCGGCTATAACCGGCTGCTGGCCCAGCCGGAACAAATCCAATTGGACGACGACAGCGCACCGCTGCTGGCGTTCGCCAAGGCCCACGAGGCGGAACGGGCCGGCAACCACAGCGAGGCGCAGCGCCTTTACAGCGATATTCTGCGCGAAGGCGACGACGCCTTCCGCGCCGCGGTGCGATACAACCTGGGCAGCGTCTATCTGCGCGAGGCGGCGGCCGTCTGGAACGCCGTCGGCGTTGCGGAATACGTCCGCGTAAGCACTTTGGTGGCGTTGGCCAAGGAAAACCTGCGGGAATCCCTACGGTTGGATCCGGATAACCCGGACGCGCGCTTCAACCTGGAGTATGCCCACCGCATCACGCCGCCTCCCAAGGAGCGGGACAAGGCCGAGTGGCACGGCACCAAGTCCAGCGTGTTCGCCACCTTGCCCGCCATACCGGGAGGCGCGCCGTGAACTGGCGGCTGTGGGGGCTTGCCGTCGCCTGCTTGGCGGCGTTGTCGACCTTGGTCGTGCCGCGCTTTCCGTTGCCGCGCGAGGCGTACCGCTACGTGTTCGTCATCGACATCACGCAGAGCATGAACGCGCAGGATTACCACGTGGAGAACATGCCGACGGATCGGCTGGGCTTCGCCAAGGAATCGATCAAGCAGGCGATCCGGGATTTGCCCTGCGGTTCGGAGGTGGGTCTTGGGCTGTTCACCACGCAAAGCACCCAGTTGCTGTTCGAGCCCATGGAGGTGTGCGAGCACCTGGCGGCCATCGACGAAACCCTCTCCCACGTGGATTGGCGCATGGCCTGGGCGGCCAACAGCCTCATCGCCCAGGGGCTGTTCTCGGCCCTGCGCAATCTGACTGAACGGGATTCCAGCCTGCGCCTGGTGTTTCTCACCGACGGCCAGGACGCCCCGGCGCAAACGTTCAAGCGCGGCTTCGACGGGCGTCCCGGCGAGGTGGCCGGGCTGATCGTCGGCGTCGGCGGCACCCAGCCCACCCTGCTGCCGAAATACGACCGGGAAAATCACATGATCGGCTATTGGGAAAACGCCGACGTGGACGCCGCGGCGGTTTCCGGCGGCGACGGAGAAGAGGGCAAGGGAGACGCGCCGGCCCTGCCGTGGGAAGGCCATTACCAGACTAAGCTGGACGAAACCCGTTTGTTGGAGCTCAGCGCGGCCACCGGTTTGCGCTACCATCGCTTGGTTAGTCCCAAGTTGTTGAGCAAGCAGCTGCAAAGCGCCGATTTCGCCGAATACCGCGTCGGCTTGGCCGATGTTCGCTGGCTGCCGGCGTTGTTGGCGTTGCTGCTTTTGCTCGGCATTCATTGGAGAAGACGGCGCTCGGCTTGAGTTGCCGCCGTGCGGCGGCGATGCTTGCGGCCCAGGTTCGCGGCGGTCGTTCCGCCCAGCGCGTCCCGCGTTGCGTAAGCGCCGGTTTTGCCTGCTAAAAGATGAACCGCCTCGGATAGGGCCGGCTGGACGGTTCCGGTCCCACCCCTTCGTGCCCGCGTCGTTCGGCTGTCAACAGGCGGCGGCGAGCAAGGGCGTGGGTGCTGCGGCGACAGGCGCTGCCGGCCTTTGCTCAGATCGCCAAAGTGCCCTAGCCATGCGGCTTGCAGCGTTTTTTGGCGGCTTGACTTTTAAACCGAAATCCTTCAATTTAATGACACTAGGAGGGTTTATCCGGGAAATCCATCGGAGCCACTTCAGGAAAAGTTCCTGAGAAGAACAACGAACCATCCTTGCACCCAGGTCCATTTGTCATCATCAACCGCTACCGTAATCTGTCCAACAGAATACGAGGAGGAAAACATGAAAAAACCCGTGAAAAGTTGGCTGATTGCAACGACCGTTGCATCGGTGCTGGCCGTCCCCGGTCTCTCCCACGCCAACAAAGAAGTTGAGGCGCTGACGAAAGATCCCAAGAATTTCGCTACGTGGGGCCTCGACTATGCCGGCACCCGTTACAGCACGCTGGATCAAATCAATACCAGCAACGTAAAGAACATGCAGGTCGCCTGGACCTTCTCCACCGGTATGCTGCGCGGCCACGAAGGCGGCCCGCTGGTCGTGGGTGACGTGGTCTTCATTCACACGCCGTATCCGCACCGCGTTTACGCTCTGGATCAGGGCACCCAGTCCGTGATCTGGGAATACACCTACAGCGGTGAGAAAGACACCGACCAGGCCCAGGTCATCAGCGTAATGTGCTGCGACGTGGTTAACCGCGGTCTGGCTTACGGCGACGGCAAAATCCTCCTGGCTCAAGGCGACGCCACCCTGGTGGCCCTGGACGCCAAGACCGGTAAGGTCGTTTGGAAAGTAAAGAACGGTGAGCCGAAAGTCGGCATGACCAGCACCAACGCTCCGCTGGTAGTGAAGGACAAGGTCATCACCGGTATCGCCGGCGGCGAATTCGGTGTGCGCGGCTTCCTGGCCGCCTACAACCTGAAGGACGGCAGCCTGGCGTGGAAGAAGTACAGCATGGGTCCGGACGCCGATGTCGGCTTGAACCCGGAAAAGACCATGACCTGGACCGACGGCAAATTGGCTCCGGTCGGCAAGGACTCCTCCACCAAGACCTGGAAGGGCGACCAGTGGAAACTGGGCGGCGGCACCACCTGGGGCTGGTTCGCTTACGATCCGCAGCTGAACATGGTCTATTACGGTTCCGGCAACCCCGGCACCTGGAACCCGACCCAGCGTCCGGGCGACAACAAGTGGTCCATGTCCCTGTGGGGCCGCGACGCCGACACGGGTGAAGCGAAGTGGGTTTACCAGATGACCCCGCACGACGAATGGGACTACGACGGCATCAACGAAGTGGTGCTGGTCGACCAGAAAGTGAAAGGCCAGGATCGCAAGTTGCTGGTTCACTTCGACCGTAACGGCTTCGGCTACACCCTGGACCGTACCAACGGCGAACTGCTGGTTGCCGAAAAGTACGACAAGGCCGTTAACTGGGCTACCCACGTCGACATGAAGAGCGGCCGTCCGCAGGTGGCAGACAAGTACTCCACCGACAAGAACGGCGCCGACGTGAACACCAAGGGCGTGTGCCCGGCGGCTCTGGGCTCCAAGGACCAGCAGCCGGTGGCGTTCTCGCCGAAGACCGGCCTGTTCTACATCCCCGGTAACCACGTGTGCATGGACTACGAACCGTTCGAAGTCGAATACACCGCTGGCCAGCCGTACGTAGGCGCTACCCTGAGCATGTACCCGGCAGGCGTTGACGCCAAGACCGGCGAAAAGAACGGCTCCCACAACCTGGGCGTGTTCACCGCTTGGGACGCCACCACCGGTAAGATCGTTTGGTCCAAGGACGAACCGTTCTCCGTATGGGCGGGCGCTGTTGCCACCGCCGGCGACCTGGTGTTCTACGGCACCCTGGAAGGCTACGTGAAGGCTGTCGACGCCAAGACCGGCGAAGAACTGTACAAGTTCAAAACCCCGTCCGGCATCATCGGCAACGTCAACACCTGGAGCTACAAAGGCAAGCAGTACGTCGGCGTACTGTCCGGTCTGGGTGGCTGGGCAGGTATCGGTATGGCAGCCGGTCTGGAAGGCGGCAGCGAAGGTTTGGGTGCTGTAGGCGCGTATCGCAGCCTGGGCAACTTCACCAAGCTGGGCGGCACCTTTACCGTGTTCTCCCTGCCGAACAAGTAAGTCTTAAAAAGCCTTGCTTTAAGCGAAGGAAAGCCCCGGCTTCGGCCGGGGCTTTTTTTTTGCGCGCCTATTCTTTGGCGAGGCGGGCTGTGCGCATCCTCCGCGCGCGAGGGTGGTTTTCCTCGCGGCAATGCATGGGGCAAGCCGTGACGCCGGGTCGATTGTTCGGGTATAGTTCGGCTTTCGTCGCAACCCGTTATCGCCCGAGTCCCATGTTCCCTATCGCAAAATATTCAGCCGCCGCACTGCTCCTTTTGTCCGTTTGTTCCGCCCAGGCCGCCGACGCTTTCCGCGTTTGCGCCGATCCCTCCAACCTGCCGTTTTCCGACAAGCAGGGCGACGGGTTCGAAAACCAGATCGCCGGACTTTTCGCCAAGGCCTTGCATCAGCCGCTGGAATACATGTGGTTTCCCCAGCGCATCGGCTTTATCCGCAACACTCTCAAAGCCAAACAGCCGGATAACGACAAGGCGTATTTGTGCGACGTGGTCATGGGGTATCCGGAAGAATTCGACCAAGTCGTCACCACCAAGCCCTATTACCGTTCCACCTATGCGCTGGTCTATGCCAAGCGCGCGCCGGGGTTGGCTAAGCTGAAATCGGCGGCCGATTTGGACGCATTGGACGCCGACAGCCGCGCCAACTTGAAAATCGCCATGTTCGACCAGAGCGCCGGTACCCCGTGGCTCATCAAGCACGGCTTGGCGGACAACGCCATTCCGTATCCGTCCATGAGCGGCGACGCCGAAAAGAACACCGCCGAAATCATCAAGGACGACATGGCCGCCGGCAAAGTGGATTTGGCCGTGTTGTGGGGGCCGATCGCCGCCTACGTCGTATCGCACACGCCCAAAGGCCAGTTCGCCATGCTGCCGCTCCGGTCGGAAGAAGGCATACGCTTCGATTTCGCTATGTCCATGGGGGTACGGCACGGCGACGACGAGAGGAAAAAGCAGTTGGATCAGCTGATCGAAGGGAAGTCCAAGGAGATCAAGGCGATTTTGAAAAGGTTCGGAATTCCGCTCGTGAATAAGGACGGCAGCTTGATCAAGTAGGGGCGCTCGCCGTGATAAAAGTCAGCATGCTTTATCCCAACAAGGAAGGCGGCCGGTTCGATGTGGATTATTACCTGGGCCATCACGTGCCGCTGTCGGTCAGCCGGTTCGGAGCGGCGCTGAAGGGCTATTCGGTGGAGCAAGGCATTAACGCCGGGCTGTCGGGCTCTCGTCCGCCCTATTTGTTCGCCAGCCATTTGCTTTTCGATTCGCTGGAGGCCTTCCATGCCGCCTTCGAGCCCCATGCGGAAGAGCTGATGCTGGACATGCACAACTACACCGACATCGAAATGCTGGTTCAAATCAGCGAGGTGAAGGTATCCGGTTGAGTAGGGCAAGGCCGTCAACGGCAAAGGCGCCGGCCGGCCCGGTTAGCCATGCGCCGCCTGTTGTAGAATAGGCCAATTGCAAAACCCGCCCCGGCTTATTCCATGACCACACCCCGCATCGGTTTCATCAGCCTCGGCTGCCCCAAGGCCTTGGTGGACAGCGAACGCATCCTCACCAAACTGCGCGCCGAAGGCTACGACTTGGTGAACACCTACAAGGACGCCGACCTGGTGGTGGTGAACACCTGCGGTTTCATCGACGCCGCGGTGGAGGAGTCCCTGGACGCCATCGGCGAGGCCATGCGCGAGAACGGCAAGGTGATCGTCACCGGCTGCCTCGGCGCCGCCCGCGAGGACGAAATCCGCGCCCGCCATCCGCAGCTGCTGAAAATCACCGGCGCCCACGCCTACGAGGAGGTGGTTTCGGCGGTGCACGAGCACGTGCCGGCGCCCCACGATCCTTTCACCAGCCTGGTGCCGCCGCAAGGCATCAAGCTGACGCCGCGCCACTACGCCTATCTGAAGATTTCCGAAGGCTGCAACCACCGTTGCACTTTCTGCATCATCCCTTCCCTGCGCGGCGACTTGGTCAGCCGACCCATCGGCGAGGTGATGGAGGAGGCGCAGCGTCTCACCGACGCCGGCGTGAAGGAGCTGTTGGTGGTGTCGCAAGATACCAGCGCCTACGGCGTGGACCTGGGCTACCGCACCGGCTTCTGGGACGGACGGCCCATCAAGACGCGCTTCTACGAACTGGCGAAAGCCCTGGGCGATCTCGGGCCATGGATACGGCTGCACTACGTCTATCCCTATCCCCACGTGGACGAGGTGATTCCGCTGATGGCCGAGGGGAAGGTGCTGCCCTACCTGGACATTCCCTTCCAGCACGCCAGCCCGCGCATCCTGCAAGCCATGAAGCGGCCGGCGGCGGCGGAAAAGGTGCTGGAGCGCATCCACCGCTGGCGCGACATCTGCCCGGACATCGTGCTGCGCAGCACTTTCATTGTCGGTTTCCCCGGCGAGACGGAGGAAGACTTCCAGATGCTGCTGGACTTCCTCGAAGAGGCCCAATTGGATCGGGTGGGCTGTTTCACCTATTCGCCGGTGCAAGGTGCGGTGGCAAACGACCTGCCGGACCAATTGCCGGAATCACTGAAGGAAGAGCGCCTGGCCCGCTTCATGGAAGTGCAGTCGCGCATCAGCACCGCCAAGCTGGAGCAGCGCGTCGGCGGAGTGGAAACGGTGTTGGTGGACGAGGTGGTGGAGGAAGGCGCCGTGGCCCGTAGCCCGGCCGACGCGCCGGACATCGACGGCCTGGTGTTCATCGACGGCGCTACCCACCTCAAGGTGGGCGAATTCGTGGACGTGGAAATCGAAGAAACCGACGAACACGATATGTGGGCGCATTTGATTTGAATGCGCCGGATTGGTGTCCGTTTTAGCACTGTCGCTCGACGCGGAGCGGATACGACAACGGATGCAACAACAAGCAATGGAGGAAGAGAACGATGCGTATGATTCGCTTGGGACTTTGTGCGCTGGCCTTGGCCGGCTGGTGCGCGGCGGCTGCCGCCGGCGGGTATGAAACCCTGAAACCTTTGTTGGTGGACGCGCCGGGCTGGACCGCCGAGGCCGCCGAAGGCGCCAATATGGACATGAACGGCATGAAGATGGTGACCGCTTCCCGCCGCTACCAGAAGGGCGAAACGCAAAGCCTCACCGCGCAGGTGGGCTTGATGCCCGCCGCCATGGCCGCGCCGGTTCAAGCCATGAATCTCAACATGGAAACCGACGAAAGCATCGTGAAAACCGCGACGGTGGACGGCTTCACGGTGCACCACAATCACGAAAAAGCCCAAAACAGCGGCGCCGTCATGGTGTTCCTGGGCGGCGCCAACCAGGCCAGCTCGGCGCTCTTCACCCTGGAATATGACGGTATCAGCGCCCAGGACGCCATGGCCCTGGCCAAGCGCTTCGATTGGAAAAAAATGCAGGCGGCCACGGCGGCGCTGCGTTAACGCGAACCGCATTGTCGGCGAGGGCCGTCGTTTCGGCCTTTGCCTGCCCTCTTGCATACCCACGGTAAGGAACAATGTCGGCGCGGGCGATTTCGCTCCGCGCCCGCATCGGCGTCGCAGCCGGCACACACAGCGGGAGAAAAATAATGAATATCAGGGGTTGGATTACCTGGGCGGCCGTCGCCTTGCTCGGCGCTTCCGCCGTGGGCGGGATCGCCCTCAACCGGGGCGAGAGCATCAACAGCCTGTGGTTCGTCACGGCGGCGGTGTGTGTCTACGCGCTGGGTTATCGCTTCTACAGCGCTTTCGTCGCCGCCAAAGTGCTGGTGTTGGACGCAAGCCGCGCCACGCCGGCGGAACGCTTCAACGACGGCCGGGATTTCATGCCGACGAACAAATGGGTTGTGTTCGGCCACCACTTCGCCGCCATCGCCGGCCCCGGCCCTTTGATCGGGCCGACCCTGGCGGCGCAGTTCGGCTATTTGCCGGGCACCCTCTGGATACTCATCGGCGCGGTACTGGGCGGCTGCGTGCAAGACTTTGTCACGCTGTTCTTTTCGCTACGCCGCGACGGCCGCTCCCTGGGACAGATGGCCCGGGACGAGTTGGGGATCATCGGCGGCACGGCGGCCCTGTTCGGCGTGATGATGATCATGGTGATCCTCATCGCCGTGTTGGGCCTGGTGGTGGTGAACGCCATGAAACATAGTCCGTGGGCCACTTCCACCGTGGCGGCCACCATTCCGATCGCCGTGCTGATCGGCCTGTACATGCGCAATATCCGCCCCGGCAGGGTGTTGGAAGCTACCGCCATCGGCGTGGCCTTGCTGATTTTGTCGGTGGTGAGCGGCGGTTGGATCGACGCAGACCAAACCTTGCGCGGCTGGTTCGATTTCGACGGCCCGCAGCTGGCTTTGATGATCATCGGCTACGGTTTCGCCGCCGCGGTGCTGCCGGTGTGGCTGCTGCTGGCGCCGCGCGACTACCTGTCCACCTTTATGAAGCTGGGCACCATCGCGGCTTTGGCGGTCGCTATCGTCATCCTGCACCCGGAAGTGAAAATGCCGGCGGTGACCCAGTTTATCGACGGCAGCGGCCCCATTTTCGGCGGCAAGCTGTTTCCCTTCGTTTTCATCACCATCGCTTGCGGCGCCATTTCCGGCTTTCACGCGCTGATTTCCTCGGGCACCACGCCCAAGCTGTTGGCCAACGAAGGGGACGCCCGCTTCATCGGCTACGGCGCCATGATGATGGAGTCTTTCGTCGCCGTCATGGCGATGATCGCCGCGACGGTTTTAGAGCCGGGCGTGTATTTCGCTATCAACTCGCCGGCCGGCGTGGTGGGGGCGGACGCTGCCGCGGCCGTCGCCAAGATTTCCGGTTGGGGCTTTCCGGTGACGGTGGAGCAGATGCAATTTCTCGCCAAGGAAATGGGAGAGGCCACCCTGTTCGCCCGCACCGGCGGCGCGCCGTCCCTGGCGGTGGGCATGGCTTCCCTGTTCGCCGCGGCGTTCGGGGATAAGATGCTGTCGCTGTGGTATCACTTCGCCATCATGTTCGAGGCGCTGTTCATCCTGACGACCCTGGACGCCGGCACTCGCGTCGCGCGTTTCATGTTGCAGGACATGCTGGGCAATTGGGTTCCCGCTTTGGGCCGCACGTCCTGGTATCCCGGCGTATTATTCACCTCGGGCCTGGTTGTGGCGGGGTGGGGGTATTTCCTCTACATGGGCACTATCGATCCCCTCGGCGGTATCAACAGCCTGTGGCCCTTGTTCGGCATCGCCAATCAAATGCTGGCGGCCATCGCCTTGTGCGTGGCGACGACGATTTTGGTGAAGTCGGGTAAAACCCGATATTCCTGGGTGACGGGCGCGCCCTTGGCCTGGCTCGTGACCATCACCAGTTGCGCCGCGTGGGAAAAGCTGTTCAGCCCGCAGTTGAATGTGGGCTTCCTGGCCCAGGCGGCCGACCTGGCGGATAAGCTGGCGGCGGGAAAAGGCGACGCGGCCAAGTTGACCCAATTGATTTTCAACAGCTATTTGGATGCCGCCTTGACGGCGTTTTTCTTGGTCGTCACCTGGGTGCTGGTGCTGGACATGCTGCGGGTATGCTACTGCGCGGCGAACGGCAAGGAACATCCTCCCCTCAGCGAAACGCCTCATATCCCCAGCCGCCTGGTGGAGGACTGGGTGAGGGATTAACGGCAGGCCAGGCGCCGCTCGAACCGGAGCGGCGCCGACATGGGGACGCCGGCTTTCAATAGCCCGGGGGCGGCGCCCACGGGGACTGTGCTTGCCGGCGTTGTTCCTCCTGCCGATCCATGTAATAGCCGGCGCCGCCTCCCACCACGGCACCCACGCCGGCGCCGACCAGCGCGCCTTCCGTGCGGTTTTCGGAAGACATCGCGCCGATAGCCGCGCCGCCCAAGGCGCCGATGCCCGCGCCTTTGACCGCATTGCTGAGGCCCGGGCGAGGCCCGCCACCGTAGCCGTTATATCCGTTGTAACCGTAGTAAGGGGTGTCGGCGCAGCCGCTTAAGAAAACGGCGGCGACAACGACGGGGAGTTTGGTTTTCATGGCGGTATATTTCCAGAGAAACGCCCCCCTCATGAACGGCCGCCGCCGATAGGCCGCGGCATTCAACGGTGGGACGGATGGGGTTAAGGACAGGAGCGGTGGTTCATGGATGGCGCAAGGATTTGCGCATGGCGGATGAGCTCGTGGGACACGGCTTTATGATAGGGAGCGGGAGCGGCGAGGGGATGTGAGAGGCGTCACAAACTCCGCGGCCGCCGCGGCGCGCCTCAGCGGCGGAAAAATAGATTGAGGATCAACGTCAGGGCCAGGCTGATGACGATCATGGAGGTGATGGGGATGAAGACGTAGCGGTTTTCTTCCTCGATGCGGATATCCCCCGGCAAACGGCCGAACCAGGAAAACAGGCCCGGCGCGTAGCTTAACGCCAATCCCACGGCCACCATCGCCAGTCCGGCGAGGACGAAAAATTTACCGCTGTTCATGGATATTCTCCCGCTGCCGGCGTCTAATCCTAGTCGCGTTTGAGCATAGCGCGCGGGGCGAAATCCGGTAAGCTGCCGCCTAGCGTCGAATGCGCTGAATCATCACGGAGCAAGCCATGAACGATAAAGAACTTGTCGCGCGCCACGCCGCCAGCTGGGTCGAGGATGGGATGCTGGTGGGACTCGGCACCGGTTCGACCGCCGACTGTTTCATCGGGGAACTGGCGAGACGCCGGAAGGAAGAGGGTTTGCAGGTTACCGCCGTGGCGAGTTCGGTGATCAGCGCCATTAAGGCGCGTGCGCTGGGTTTGCCCTTGGTGGCGCTGGAACAGGTGGCCCGCCTGGACTTGTACGTGGACGGCGCCGACGAAGTGACGCCGGAGCTGACCCTGTTGAAAGGCCGTGGCGCCGACTTGGTGCGCGAGAAGCTGTTGGCGACGGCGGCCGATAGGTTTCTGGTGTTGGTCGATGGGAGTAAGCTGGTGTCGCGTATCGGCGAACGCTTCGCCGTCCCGGTGGAAGTGATGCCTTTCGCTTGGCAAATGGTCAAGCGCCGGCTGGAATCGCTGGGCGGGAGCGGCGATCTGCGCCCGAACGCCGCCAAGGACGGGCTGGCGGTCACTTCCCACGGCAGCCTGGTTCTCGATATGGCGTTCGCTCCGGCGTTGGATGCCGAAACGCTCGACAACCTCCTGTGCCGTACGCCGGGCGTGGTGGAGCACGGCATTTTCCGAGGGTTGGCGAGCGCGGTGTTGGTTGCGGCCGACGGCTTGGTGGAAGAGCGCTGGGCGGCGGTTCGTTAAACCGTTTTTCATTCCTTGAAATCGAAGGAGTACGTTATGTTGCAGAAAAAACAAATCGCGCCGGCGTTCAACGTGTTGAACCAGGACGGCCAGGCGGTCAGTTTGGCCGACTATCGCGGCAAAAAACACGTGGTGCTCTATTTCTATCCCAAGGACGATACGCCGGGATGCACCATCGAAGCCAACCAATTCACCGCCCTGGCCAAGGAGTTCGCCGAGCTGGACACGGTGGTGTTCGGCGTCAGCAAGGACGACTGCGAAAGCCATCGGGCCTTTATCGGCAAGTACGGGTTGGCTGTGCAATTGTTGGCCGATACCTCCGGCGAGTTGTGCGAAAGCTACGGCGTATGGCAGGAGCGGGAAAAAGACGGCGTCAAGAGGATGGCCATCGTTCGTTCCACCTTTATCATCGACAAGGACGGCGTGCTGCAAGAGGTGATTTACGGCGTGACCCCTGACGGCCATGCGCGGGAAATCCTGGAAAAAATCCGGGCCGGATTGCGCTAGGGGCGGCTTGGGGCGCCATCGGTCGGGCCTGGCCAGAAGCCTTCAGCGCTTCGCCACCGTGACCAGGCCCACCCCGGCCATGACCAGCGCCGCGCCGGCCAGCTGCTGCAAGGACACCGGCTCGCCCAACACGGCGTGGCCCAGGCCGATGGTGACCACAGGACCGATGCTGCTGAGCAGGGCTGTGCGGGCGGGGCCGATGCGGCGCAAGCCCTCGCTGAGGAAAATCGACGGCATCACCGTGCCCAGCAGGGCCATCAGCACAATGGGCAGCATGACCGCCTGCGGTTGCTGCAGATCGGACCATGGTTTCGCCTGGGCGAAATGGGTCAGCACGCCCGCCGTGGCGGAGATCATGGCGACGCCGGTGAAACGGCTCACCCCCAGGCGACGGATGTAGCGGCTGCTGCCTAGGATGTACACGGCATAAGTCAGCGCCGCGCCGAATACCAAGGCACCGCCCAGCAAGACTTGCTCTTGCCGGCCCAGGCTCAGGTCGTGGACGAAGGCCAAGCCGATGCCGGCATAGCTGAACGCCAGGGCCGTCCATTGGCGCCGGCTGACCGACTGCCGCAGCACGGCGGCGGAAATCACCAGCACCAGGGTAGGGTAAAGGAACAGGATCAACCGCTCCAGCCCGGCGCTGATGTAAAACAGGCCGTAGAAATCCAGCAAGCTGGAGAGGTAGTAGCCGATCAGGCCCAGGCCGGCCACCGCCAGCCAATCGCGGTTTCGCAGCCGGCTGGGGTGTTCCTCGCCTGGGCGCGGCCAACAGGCCAGTACCAGGAAAAACGGCAGGGCTAGCAGCATGCGCAATGCCAGCACGGTGATGGCGTCCACCCCGTAGGGATAAACCAGCTTGACGAAAATCGCCTTGGCGGAAAACCCCACGGCTGATCCCAGCACGCACAACGGCCCGATCCAGCGGGTTGATCGGCGCTCCCTAGGCTTGTCGGGCTTGGAATGCATGGGAATGTGCGGGAAGGCTGGGGCTGCGGCAATGTCGCAGCCTGGCTAGCGGGTCAGCGGGCGTCGTCCTGGCCGAAAAAGCGGGTTTCCCGATCGGTTAGGTTCCAAGCCAGCGGCGGTTGCGCCAGGGGAGCGCTGGGCAGCGGCAACGTCGCCAGATCGGCCACGCCGATCAGCGCCCGCCCGGCCATGTAGAGCAAGCCTTTGCCCAGTCCGACGGGGACGTAAAGGACGCCGTTGCGGTCGACCTCGTTGACCATGTTCTTGGGGATTTCCATCCAGCCGTAGGCGATATTGCCGGCTCCCCGCAGGGCTTTGTCGGTGACGGCGTCGAGATAGCCCTCCGCTTCGGCGGCGCCGGCCGCGGATAAACAGCCCAGCAACAGCAGCCAGCCATA